>NZ_VOHR01000490.1 GCF_009192725.1 Segeticoccus rhizosphaerae
TGCGGCTCAGCGGACCGTTCGAGCTCGTCGGCAAGCTGCCGGAGCACCTGCGCCGGAGCGTCGGCCACGCCCCCGGGGAGGCGGCGGCGCACTCGCGGCACGGCTGCGCGCATCCGATCGGCCAGCGAGGTCTCGGGATCCTGGGGTGTCGTGGTCACGGCCGCCATCCTCCCGCGCCACCCCGTGCTCGCCTCAACCCGGCTTCTGTGGTGCAGACCGGTCCCACCGCCGTCCAGCACTCACCGAAGCGGTTTGGGCGACAGAAACCCATCCGGGCCGTGCCAGCAAAGCCGCCGGGGCCGAGGGTGGGCCCCGGCAAGGAGTCAGGGCTGGCGACGCAGGACCCGCCAGGCCGCGGCGTCATCGAGGGTCCCCTCCGCGACGCGCTCGAAGACCAGTCGGTCGTGCAGCCGGTTGCGCCGGCCCGCCCAGAACTCCACCTCGTCACACCGGATCCGGTAGCCACCCCAGCGGTCCGGCACCGGCACGTCCGTCGGGCGGCCGTGGTCCGGCCACCGCTCGGCATACTCCTCGAAGGCCTGCTCCAACGCGGCCCGGCCCTCGATCAGCCGCGACTGCCGCGAGGCCCACGCGCTGATCCGCGACCCCCACGGACGCTGCCCGAAGTAGTCGGTGGCCTCGTCCCGGCCCAGTTCGTGCGCCACCCCCCGGAACCGCACCGCCCGGAACATCCCGGCCCAGGTCAGCGAGGCCGCGACCGCCGGGTTGCCCCGCAGCTGCACGCCCTTGGCCGAGTCGAGGCAGGTGACGAAACCCGGCCCCGTCGGGTCGAAGAACCGCATCAGCACGGTGCGCACGTCCGGCCGGCCCTGGCCATCGACGGTCGCGACCGACAGCGACAGCGGCTCGGGGACGTCGCCGCGGTCCTCCTGCCGCTCCACCGCCTCGTCGACCCAGTGACTCGCCTGCGCCCACGGCGTGGGTGCGAGCACCTCCTCGCCGAGCCCCGCCCCGTCGTAGTCGGTCCGTGTGCTCACCATGGGCCCAAGGTTAGGGTCACGACCGTCGCCGCCTCGGCCCGGCCCGCTCAGGGGGTGCCGTTTATGGTGAGGGCAGACGTCCGACCCTGAAGGAGACCGATGCCCGCATCCGGCAAGGCGCTCGGCAGCGCCATGAAGCTCGGGATGAAGTACGGCCCGATGGCCTACGAGCTGGTGCGACACAGCCGCGAGCCGGCCAAGGTCCTCGCGCAGAAGGCGATGACCAAGGCCAGTGCCCGGCGGCAGGCGCTGCAGCACGCTGCCAGCGTCATCGACGGCTCGGCGCTGCTCGTCTTCCACCGCGACCTGCAGGTGTGGGTCGTCTTCAGCGGCGACGAGCCGATCGGCAGCCACCCCGTGGTCACCGTGTCGCTGGCCGACCTGCTCGAGCACGCCGACCTCTCGCGCCGCATCCGTCCCGGCGACCAGGCCACGTCGCGGGTCAGGCTGCCCAGGCCGACGCCGCGCCGCCACTGAACTCACCCCGCCACTGAACTCACCCGCTCGGCCCCGAACCCCGTGAGCAGGAGGGGTATGGCGGGTGCGCGCCACCCGCGGTCAGGCGGGGCGCATCACGGGGCGCACCCGAGCGATCGGCAGCACCAGCAGGATCGGTGCCGCCGAGGCGACGAACGTCCACGGCAGCCCGAACCCGGTGGCCGCGACCGCGCCGACGGCGAAGGCGCCCAGTGCCGTGCCGGTGTCGAACCCGACGTTCCAGACCGCACTGGCGATGTTGTCCTGTGGCGTGCTGGCGAGGGCGGCCACGAGGGTGAGGTTCTGGGTCGCGCCGTAGCCGATGCCGAACACGGTCGCGCCCACCAGCACCCCCGCAACCGTGCCGGCCCCCTCCCCCGCGACCAGGCTCGTCCCGACGGCGACGAGCCCGACCGCCGAGGTCAGCAGCGACGCCGGCAGCAGGAGCTGCACCCCCAGTCGGTCGGCCGCCAGCCCCACCGCCCACCGCGCGACCGACTGGGGGTGCAGCTCCT
>NZ_VOHR01000491.1 GCF_009192725.1 Segeticoccus rhizosphaerae
CCGCCCGCGCCGCCGTCCGCCGCGCACGCCGCACCCGGCTGCCCAGCACCCGGCAACCGCAGGTCTTCCCGGCCGCATGGTCCTCCCGCCCACTCCACCAGCCGGCACCAGCGGTCGACCTCGTGCAGCGTCGGGCACCACGGGGGTCCATCGTCGAAACCCACTGCGTCGCAGGCGTGGGCGATGACCGCGGCCGGGTGCCAGCCCCGCAGGACCTCGTGGCTCTGCGGGCCGCGGCCGTGCAGGTTCACTGCGACGTCGGGTGGGCGACCCGGCCACTGCGTCGGCGTCAGCCCGTCCTGCTCCACGGTGTCGTCGACGATGCCCTGCTCGACCAGCCACCGGGGCCAGGGTGGTGGGGCGGCCAGGACCAGCCGGTGGTCGGGAAAGGCACGCCGCAGCCCCCGCAGCGCGGGGACACCGGTGAGCGCATCACCCAGCCCCAGCGCCCGCAGCACCGCCACCGTGCCGACACCGGTCACGGCCAGGACGGCTCCGTGGAGGAGGTCATGATCAGCTCCCGCACCTCCGTGCCCGGGGGCTGACGCAGCGCCAACAACACGGCGGAGGCCACGTCGGCGGGATCCATCAGGTGGGCGTCGGGGCCGGGTTGGTACTGCGGGTCGCGCCCGTCGAAGAAGTGGGTCTGCATGCCCGCGGGCACCAGCATGGTGACGCCGACCTCGCCCGCCAGCTCCATCGCCAACGCCCGCGTGAAGCCGACGACGCCGTACTTCGAGGCGCAGTATGCCGTGGCGTCACCGGCGGGCCGCAGGCCCAGCGTCGACCCCACGGTGACGACCCGGCCGTGGCGCTGCCTGAGGTGGGGCAGGGCCGCCCGCACGACGGCCGCCGTGCCGATGAGGTTGACCTTGATGACCCGGTCCCACTCCTCGGCGGGCACCTTGTCGAGGGGGCCGCAGCAGTCGGTGCCAGCGGCCGTGACCACGGCGTCCGGGGGTCCGACCTGCTCCACGAGCCGGTCGAGCGCCTCCGCCGTCGCGGCACCGTCGCTGAGATCTGCCTTCTGCCAAGGCAGGTCGTCGCGCGGTGGGTTGATGTCCATGACAGCGGGGATGCCGCCAGCATCCCGCACGGCCAGGGCGACGGCCTCGCCGAGGCCGCTGGCCCCTCCGGTGACGAAGATGGTCCCGATCGTCGGTGTGGTCATGGGTCTCCTCCTGTTGTTCCTGTCATCTCGACAGCTGGGGTTGGGGCGGCGCCTGCTTTGCCGCCGGGGATTGCCGTCATCGGGCGACCTCCCCCAGAACCGCGTCCCAGTCCGCCAGGAACCGGGGCAGTCCGTACTGGTCGAGCGCGTGGCGGCGCGCGGCCGCGCCGCGCTCGCGGGCCTCGTCGGGTCGTGCCAGCCATCGTTGCGCCTGCTCTCGCAGCCGGGTGAGGTCGGACGAGACCAGCCCGGCTTCGGGCGGCACGGCGACGGGCGCCTCCGTGGTGGCGAGCACCAGCACGGGCAGTCCGAGCAACATCGCCTCGATGAGGGACAGCCCGAGGCTGGTCCACCGAAAGGGGTGCAGGTAGGCCCGGTGCCGTGCGAGCTCGGTGTGCAACCGGTGTTGCGGCACGTCCTCGTGCAGGCGATCCGCCAGGTCGGGCAGGCCCTCGTCGGCGGCCAGCTCTGCGAGGGCGGACATCCCCATGCCGTAGACGTGCACCGGCACGTCGCGTGCCAGCTCCAGCAGCAGGTCCGTGCCTACGACCCGGAGGCGCCGGACCGGCTCGTTGACCACCGCGGCGATGCTTGCATCGCTACCGTCGTAGAGGTGCCCCGGATCCGGCACCCCGTGCTCGACGACGATCACCGGCTGCTTGCCGTTGTCCCACATGACGGCGTTGAAGTGGGTCACGTGCACGATGGGCACGTCGGACAGCCGCTCGTCGTCGGCCACCGGGTGGCGGGTCGCGACCGGGTCGCCGCGCGGCGTGTTGTGCTCCACGTAGACGGCCGGCAGGTCGCGGCCGGGGCGCCGG
>NZ_VOHR01000492.1 GCF_009192725.1 Segeticoccus rhizosphaerae
CGTTGGGAGTGCCGCCCTCGTGCCGTGCGGGCCCCTCGTTCCAGACCACCCCGCCCGGGGTGACGGCCGCGGTGGCGCCGCCACCACGCAGGTAGGGGGCGGACGAGTCCAGCCAGTCGGCGCGGCCCACCAGGGCGCCCGAGCCGTAGGGCGCGTAGAGCTTGTGGCCGGACAGCGCCAGGTAGTCGACGTCGAGGGCTGTGAGGTCGACCCGGCGGTGGGGCGCCAGCTGCGCGGCGTCGAGGGCCACGCGCGCGTCATACCTGCGGGCGACCGTGACCAGCTCCTCGACGGGCCACAGCTCGCCGGTGACGTTGGAGGCGCCGGTGACGACGACGAGTCGCGGCCTGCTGTCCTCGGACTCGGCCAGCGCCCCGTCGAGCAAGGCGACGGCGTCCGCGGCGCTCGCGGGCACCGGCAGTCGCACGGTCCGCGAGGAGGGCCAGGGCAGCAACGCGGCGTGGTGCTCCGACTCGAAGACGAAGGTCGTCGTGCGCGAGGGCAGGCACCGCGCCAGCAGGTTGAGGGCGTCCGTGGTGTTGCGGGTGAACACCACCTCGTCGCCGGGTCGCGCGCCCACGAACGCGGCCACCTCCTCGCGCGCCGCCTCGAACCACCCGGTCGTGATCCGCGAGGTGTAGCCGGTGCCGCGGTGCACCGAGGAGTAGGTGCGCAGGGCGGTGTCCACGGCGTGCTTGACCGACTCGAGCGCGGGTGTCGACGCGGCGTGGTCGAAGTTGGCGTAGTCGACGACCGTGCGGTGCAGCGTGGGCACGCCGAGGTTGTCGGCGACGGTGCGGGGTGGGGCCAGGACCGCCGGTGCCTGGGGACGGGCGCTCTCGCGACCCTGCGGGGTCGAGGGTGAGGACGGCTCCACGGGCGCAGGTCGCGTGGGTGGGGTGGGCACGGAGCGCAGCCGATGGGGTGGCTCCTGCGCCGGTCGGCTGCCCGCATCGGGGACGGCGGGCACGGGAGGCACGGGGGGCACGGTGGGCACGGCCCAGCCGTAGGTGGGCGGCGTATCGGCGGTGCGGCGGGTCAGGCTCGCGATCGACATACGGGCTGCTCCTGTCGGTCCAGTGTTTGGGTCGGACCTGCGACGGGCGCCGGTCCGCGCTTGCCGCCTGCTGGTGCAGGACGGCCGGGTCGTCACCCGGAGCACCCCACCGCGGAGGAGGGTTGCCGACCAGCGAGCCGGGGCTTGACGCTGGCACTCATGACCTGTGCAGGAAACTACCGCTTCGGGGGCCGCGGTGCCCACTACCTGAGCGGTCATCTCAGATGTCGAGACGTTCAGGCACGGGAAGGGCCCATCCGAGGCTTGCTGGGTCCGACCGGTGACCTGTGGTGCGCGTGTGACACGTGATCCGAGGGTGACTATCGCGTAGCCTGCGACAGTGGCGACACGTCAGTCCTCCTCCACGGCCCGCTCGAAGTCCTCGAGTCGCCGCACCTCGTCGCGCCCGGCCGCCGGGCGCCCGAGCACGCGCAAGACCCCGGCCCGGGCCTCGGCCAAGGGCCGGTCGAGAGCCAGGGGTGGCGGCCTGCCGCTGCCGTTGCGTGCCGTCCGAGGCACCTGGATGGGCATGGCGCACGTCGCGGGCGGCGCGGTCCGCCGGGTCGGCACGAGCGCGCGCGACCTCGAGCCGGAGCACCGTCGCGACGGGATCGGCTTCGCCCTCATCGGGCTGGCGGTCGTGGTCGCGGCCCGCGAGTGGTGGGGTCTGACCGGAGTCGTCGGCGACATCATCCACGCGATCGTCGCGGGCACCTTCGGACGCGTCGCGTTCGCCCTGCCGATCGCCCTGCTGCTGCTCGGCCTTCGCCTGCTGCGCGCGCCCGGCGACGCCACGTCCAACAACCGCGTGACCATCGGCACGACCGCCCTGGCCTTCGCCACCTGCGGGCTGGTGCACATCGCCCAGGGCCTGCCCAGTCCGCCCGACGGGGCTGCCGCCATGCGCGACGCGGGCGGCATCATCGGCTGG
>NZ_VOHR01000493.1 GCF_009192725.1 Segeticoccus rhizosphaerae
CGGCCGTGCCCCGGCGTGCCGTGCTGGTGCCGCCAGCGGTCGTCGGCCGGCAGCAGGTCGCGCAGGGCCGCCAGGAGGTCGTCGTCGCTGCCGGCGCCCGTCTCGAGGATCGCGATCCCCGCGGTGGCGTGCGGCACGAAGACGTGCAGGAGTCCGTCGCCCTCACGGCTCACGAACGACGCGCAGTCGTCGGTGAGGTCGAGCACCATGTCGCTGTCGCCGGTCCGGTAGGTCTGCAGCTCGGAACGCATGCCCCCGAGTCTCACACGGAGAAGACCTCGAAGAGGAGACCGTGCCGCACGGCCAGGGTCTTGCCGCCGGCGGACAGCATGCCGTCGAGCAGCTCCTCGGGCGCGGGATAGTCGGCCGCCAGGCCCGCGAGGTACTCGCGGTGCGCGGCCAGGGAGGCGACCGCCGCCTCGAGGTGGCCGCTCACGTCCACACCGTGCGTCGGCACCGGCGAGCCGGCGAAGCAGACGTGGTGCACGCCCGGCCACGGTTCGTGCCCCTCGTCGACCAGCTCGGGAAAGATCCAGCGGTTGCCGGCGTCCCGGGCACCATCGAGCGCGGCGAGCCCGACTGCCCGGTGGTCGGCCTGGTTGGCGAAGCCCCCATCGAACGCCTCCCGATGGGTGACCGAGAAGACCACATCCGGCCGGTGGGTCCGCACGGCCCTCGCGATGTCGCGGCGCAACGGGAGGCCGTACTCGACCACGCCGTCACGGTGGTCGAGGAACTCGACGACGTCGACCCCCACGGCCGCCGCACCGTCGCGCTCCTCCTGCTCACGCAACGGGCCGGACTGCGTCGGTGGCATCCCGTCGATTCCCGCCTCGCCCCGGGTCGCCAGCAGGTAGGTCACCTGTTTGCCCTGACGGATCCACTTGTCCACCGCGGCCGCGGTGCCGTACTCGAGGTCGTCCGGGTGCGCCACGACGCACAGCGCCCGGGTCCACGACTCGTCGAGGGCGGGCAGGGGCGTGGGCAACGCGTCATCGCTCATGGCGTGCACGCTATCCCCGCCACCACGCCCCGGCGCCGATTTCGGGGAGGCACGATGGGGCGATCACCCCGTCACAACTCCCCAGCGGTGGTGACGGCCCTGCCGATGGCTCGCCCTGGGGCATGATGGCCGCGTGCCCCTGACAGAGAACCGCCCGTCGCTGCTCGACACCACCCTCACCGCGATCGTCCCGGTCTCGGCGCAGGCGGCGCGGGCCGCCGAAGAACGACAGGGGTTGCTCACCAAGCCACCCGGCTCGATGGGGGCACTCGAGACCCTGGGCAGCCGGCTGGCCGGGATGTATGACGAGTGCCCACCACCGCTGCCCGAGCCGGTCGCCATCGCCGTCTTCGCGGGCGACCACGGAGTGCATGCTCAGGGCGTGACGCCGTGGCCGCAGGAGGTCACGCTGCAGATGGTGGGCAACTTCCTGGCCGGAGGTGCCGTGGTCAACGCGTTGGCCCGGCAGATCGGCGCCCGGGTCGTGGTCGTGGACGTGGGCGTGGCCGGCGAGGTGCCTGACGCGCCGGATCTGTTCGCGCGCAAGGTCGCTCGGGGGACTGCTGACATGACACGAGGTCCCGCCATGACACCGCAGCAGACGCTCGCGGCGGTCGAGGTGGGCATCGAGGTCGCCGGTGCGCTGGTGGCGCAAGGACACCGGCTGCTGGTCACGGGTGACATGGGGATCGCCAACACGACGGCATCGGCTGCGCTGACCAGCGTCCTCACCGGCGCGCCGGCCGCCGACGTGACCGGCCGGGGCACCGGCATCGACGATGCCACCCACGCCCGCAAGACCGAGGTCGTCGGCCGCGCCATCCGTGTGAACGGGCTGGCCACCGATGATGTCGGCACCGACCCGCTGCGGGTGCTCGCCGCGGTCGGGGGTCTCGAGCACGCGGCCCTCGCGGGCTACCTGCTGGCCGCCGCGGCGCACCGGACACCGGTCGTGCTCGACG
>NZ_VOHR01000494.1 GCF_009192725.1 Segeticoccus rhizosphaerae
AGCACCCGGTAGGCGTGAGTGATCTGGGCGAAGTGCCCGCCGCTGGCACCCGGACGTGGCCACCAGCCCCGGCGCCGCCGAGCACTTCGCCCAGATCACTCACGCCTACCGGGTGCTGTCCGACCCAGCCGCCCGCGCCCGCTACGACACCGCCCGCGCCACCACCACGACTGCCACGCCGCCACCGGACCGAGCGAGCCACCGTCGCGGCTCGTCGGTCCGGAACAACCCCTGGCCGCCGTGGGTCGGCCAGGACACCCCCGCCGGCACTGCGGCAGCGTTCTGGCTGGGTGGACCCAGGTTCTCTCAGGCGTTCTCCGCCGGCACCGATCCGCGCCCATCAGGCGCTGACGCCGGCGTCGAAGGTGAGGTGGAGGTCAGCGTGGAGGAGGCCTACCGCGGCAGCTGCCGCACCCTGACCGTGACCGGTCCCCACGGCAGCACCGTCGTGCCGCTCACCGTCCCACCCGGGGTGGTCACCGGCCAGCTGCTGCGGGTGCCGGTCGACGCCCTGCCTGGCGGGCACAGCGCACCCCCGGTACTCCTGCGGGTGCGCCTCGCCGACCACGAGCGCTACCGCATCGAGGCTCGGGATGTGCACGTTGACCTTCCGCTGGCTCCGTGGGAGGCCGCGCTCGGCGCGCCGGTGACCCTCCAGACGCCCGCAGGGACGATCTGCCTCGACGTGCCGGCCGGCACCTCAACCGGAGCGGTGCTCACCGCCCCCGGGCACGGACTGCCCAACCCCACCGGACCTGCCGGGGACCTGCACACCCACGTGCGCATCGTCGTCCCCTCCCACCTGAGTACCACCGAGCGGCGCCTGTTCACCCAGCTCGCTGCCACCTCCACGTTCCACCCACGAGAGGGGCAGGAGCCTCGACATGACACTGACCGGTGAGCCCGGCAGCACCCGGATACGGCGGCCATCATGTGGTCCCTGGTTGCCGATCCGCTCGCGAGACGCCCTGGGCTATAGCCCGGTGGTGCCCTGCTCGGGTCTGGTGACGCCAGGCGCGGGAGCGTCAACGAGCGACTGCGGAGCGGGCATCCTTGATCAGCAATAGCAGGTGTAGCGGGTCTGTTGGTGACGGTTCGAAGTTGAAGTGGGCGTAGAAGGCGCGAGCGGTGTCGTTGAGCGCGTGCACGAGCAGCGCCCGGACGCCGATGATCTCGGATGCCTGGACCGAGCGCAGGATGGCGTCGCGTAGCAGGTTCTTGCCCAGCCCAGAGTTCTGCTCCTTGCGGTCCACTGCGAGCCGGGATAGCAGGATCACCGGCACTGGATCGGGCATGTTGCGCCTCACCTTCCCGGCGACGTCTCGCTGCTGGACGCTGGCCGAGGCGAGGGCGTAGTAGCCGACGACCCGGGCGTCGCGGCAGGTGACAAAACAGCGTGAAGCCCCCTGGACGTGGTTGGCCAGGGCCCGCTTGCGTAGGTACTCGTCGAGACTGTGCTCGCCGCTGTCGAAGCCGCTGGTGTCGTCGTCCTCGGCGATCGGACGGGGCAGGCTGTACCCGCTCACCCCTCGGTGAAGACAGACGGCTCGGTGAGTAGCTTCTCCAGCCGTGGCTTGTGGCTGACCGGGCGGTCCAGCACGGCGAGGAACTCGCTCCACGCGGCGTCGTCGATCGCGAACACGCGTCGATCTGCCAGCACGTCGACGGCGTGGCTCATCGTCGCGGCGACGGTGAACTCGGTGATGTTAGTGCCCTCCACCTCGGCGGCATGCCGGATGAGCGCGTCCTGGTCCGAGGACAGGCGCACGGCGATCCGGGAGTCCTTGACGGCAGTCATGTACCTAGTGTGTGCCTAATAGGCGTACACGTCAACTCGGCTCCGTTCCGGTTCACGATCGAGCTAGGGATGCGCTGATCTTTTGCGGTAGTCCGGGGCGTCGCCTGACCTGGTGGGCGGGGCTGCGGAATGATCGGGTCCGTGGACAGCGATCAGCCCTCTT
>NZ_VOHR01000495.1 GCF_009192725.1 Segeticoccus rhizosphaerae
GGAGCCGGCGTCTCGACGACCGCCTCGGCTGGTTCCTCCACCTCGGGGGCGGTCGGACGCGCCGGCGGCTCCACCGTGCCGGTGCGTCCGCCGGAGGAGTCGCGGGTGCGTTCGTCGTCAGCGGCGGTCGGAGCGCCACCCGGCCGGGTGCCGGTCTGGGTCCGCGGCGGCAGGGTGGACTGCTTGCCGCGCCTTCCCCGGAAGAGGCCCACGACCAGGCCCACGGCGACGACGGCGATCAGGACGGCGGCGCCGACGATTTCCCAAAGAGTGTCCACGGCGGAGATTCTCCCAGACGAAGAAGGGTCACCCCACCCGTTGGGGGGTGACCGGAGCAGCTACCGCCGAGCGGTGTGGCGGCGTCAGCCTGCGCGACCCACCTGGGTGTCCGGGTCGCTGTCCGCCGAGTCGTCGGCACGCCCCGCGGACCGGCTCTTCGGCGCCTCGTCCGGCGTCTGGTCGGCCGGCTCGGTCCTGGCGTCAGCGGAGCGCTTGGCCCGGGCGCTCGTCACCGCTTCGCCGGTGCGCGACCTCGCCGTGCCGACGGCGTCACCGGTGCGGTTCAACGCGTTGCCGGTCCGGTTCTTCACCGCGCTCACGACCTCCTCCCCCTTGGGAGTGAGGACCTCGCGCCCCTCCCGTCGTGCCGGGATCGCGACGAGCGCCACGACGAGCGCGGCCAGGCCGATGCACACGAGCATGCCGAGGATGAGGAGCACCATGGGTCTAGAGTGCACTGCTGGTCGACGACAGCACCAATCGACTCGCCGCAGGTGTGGTCCACATCACGTCGATTCAGCACTTTCCGACCCACCGTCGAGTGGTATGCCGTGTAGCCGCCGGGATATGCCTGTGGCCGCGCTCCGTGGCCTCAGGGTCGCTCCGCTCCACCGCCGTCCTGCGTCGCGGCTAGGCGCTCTCGTCCTGCAGGTCCCGCAGCCGTTGGGAGACGACGGTGGTGACCCCGTCGCCCCGCATCGTCACGCCATACAGGGCGTCCGCGATCTCCATGGTGCGCTTCTGGTGTGTGATGACGATCAGCTGGCTGGAGTCGCGCAGCTCCTCGAACAGGGTGATCAGGCGTCCCAGGTTGGCATCGTCGAGGGCGGCCTCGACCTCGTCCATGATGTAAAAGGGGCTGGGGCGCGCCTTGAAGATGGAGACCAGCAGGGCCACCGCCACCAGGGACCGCTCGCCACCGGAGAGCAGCGAGAGGCGCTTGATCTTCTTGCCGGGCGGCCGTGCCTCCACCTCGATGCCCGTCGTCAGCAGGTCGTCGGGGTCGGTGAGGAGGAGCCGGCCCTCGCCGCCCGGGAACAGCCGGCCGAAGACCCCCTCGAACTGTGCGGCGGTGTCCTCGAACGCCTCCGCGAAGACCTTCTGCACGCGCTCGTCGACCTCGCGGACGATGTCCATCAGGTCGCGCTTGGAGCTCTTGAGGTCCTCGAGCTGCTCGGTGAGGAACTTGTGCCGCTCCTCCAGCGCGGAGTACTCCTCGAGCGCCAGCGGGTTGACCTTGCCCAGCGCCGACATCTTGCGCTCGGCCCGGCGCAGCCGCTTCTCCTGTGCCTCCCTGACAAAGGGCCCCGGCTCCGGCGGAGCGGCGTCGCGGTCGGCCTTCGGGTCGGGCACCGGCGGGACCAGCTGGTGCGGGCCGAAGTCCTCGACCAGCACCTCCGGGTCGATCCCCAGTTCCTCGACCGCCTTGGCCTGCAGGGTCTCGATGCGCAACCGCTGCTGGGTGCGCGCGACCTCGTCCCGGTGCACCGAGTCGGTCAGCTCACGCAGCTGGTCACCCAGCGAGGACACCTCCCGGCGCACCGTCGCCAGAGTCGACTCCCGGGCGGTGCGGGCCTCCTCGGCCTCGGTGCGGGCGACGGCGGCGACCTGCAGTGACGCAGACACCTGCTCCACGGCGCGTCGGGCGCCGAGCACCACGGCCCGCGCGACGTCGGCCT
>NZ_VOHR01000496.1 GCF_009192725.1 Segeticoccus rhizosphaerae
CAGGTCACGCGCCACCACGACCACCCGCGCGCCCTGCGGCGGTGCCTGGGGGAGCGCAGCGCCCGCCACCAGCCAGGTCGCGAGGCCGACCAGCACCGCGGTCAGCCATCGCCGGGCCCGGACGCGGCGCCAGACCGAACGGCGACTGGTCGGCCGCCACCGCGCCCAGGGCGGCAGCCGCCTCGCCCCAGCGGCCCGACCCTTCCCCCGCGGCGAGTCCGCTGTGGCGGTCACCGGACCAGTGGCTGGACCCGCGGCGACCGACCTGTTGCCCCCTGGGCGGTGCACGGCGGCCTACTCCGGAAGGGTGAACGGCAACGTCATACCGTCCAGGGCCCGACGACACGGACAATCTGCCGTCTCGTCCGGCGTGGCCTCGGGCAGCCGCGGGATCGCTCGCCGCAGCAGGCTCTTCAGCGCGTCGATATTGCGAGCGAAGACGCGCAGCACCTCGTCGTGGGTCACGGCCGGGCCGCCCTCCACGCCGGCGTCGTGGTCGGTCACCAGCGCGAGCGTGGTGAAGCACAGCGCGAGCTCGCGGGCGATGGCCGCCTCCGGCATACCGGTCATGCCCACGACCGACCAGCCTGCCTGCTGGTGCCACTGCGACTCGGCGCGCGTGGAGAAACGCGGTCCGTTGATGACGACCAGGGTGCCGCCGTCGACCGTGTTGACGGACGACTCGGCCGAGGCGGCAAGCACGGTCGATCGTCCCCTCGGGCAGTAGGGATCGGCGAAACCCACGTGGACGACCGGACCCTCGGTGTCATAAAGGGTGTGCGGCCGGCCCCAGGTGCGGTCGACCACCTGGTCGGGCACCACCACGGTGCCCGGCCCGTGCTCGGACCGCAGCGAACCCACGGCACACGGCGCCAGCACCTGCCGGACCCCGACCGCCCGCAGCGCCCAGAGGTTGGCGCGGTAGTTGACCCGGTGCGGGGGGAACCGGTGCCCCTGGCCGTGCCGGGCCAGGAACGCGACGCGCCGCCCCTCCACCTCGGCGACGACCACGTCGTCGCTCGGCGGGCCGAACGGCGTGGAGACCGGGACGGAGCGGGTGTCGGTGAGGAACTGGTAGAAGCCGGACCCGCCGATCACGCCGATCTCCGCGCGCAGCATCGGGTCTTGGTGCCCGGCCGTGGGCACAGCCTGTGTCGTCATGGCACCCGAGGCTAGTCAGGCGCTCCCGCGAGGCGGGCTGCCGGCAGATTCGCTGTGGACAAGGGCTCCGGCGGGGCGGCCCTGTGGAGCGAGGTGCGCACGACGTGGCCGTGGCGTCGGTGGGCGCCCACCCGTCGGTGGTCCCCATCCGTCGGCGGCCGCCCGATCAGGCCGCCCGGTCAGGCCGCGGAGCCGGCCTTCGTCGTGCTCTTGGTGGCGGCCTTCGACGCGTCGGAGCCCTTGGAGGACTTCGAGGACGAACCGTTCGCGCTCTCGGAGCCGTTCGACGAGGTCGTCGACGTGGTCTTGTCGCCGCCGGACTTCTCGGAATGGGCACCGTTGGACGTGCTCGAGCTCGACCCGCCCGAGCTGGAGCCGTTCGAGCTCGCCCGGGAGTCGGTGCGGTAGAAACCGGAACCCTTGAAGACGACGCCGACCGCGCCGAAGACCTTGCGCAGCCTGCCCCCGCACTGGGGGCAGACGGTCAGCGAGTCGTCGGTGAAGGCCTGCACGATGTCGAACCGGTGGTCGCACTCGGTGCAGGCATAGTCATAGGTGGGCACGTGCTCCTCCATCTGTGCTGGTGCCAGCTGTGACCCGGTCGGTCGCCTCACCGAGGTGGAGCTGGCACTGTCACGGGTCGAGTGCCAGTCTACGACGCCGCGCAGGCTGCCTTCGACCGCGTGCGCGCTGAGGTCACTGGTTCCACCCCGCCAGCCGCCCCCGCTCGCTCACCGCCCGCAGCCGCGCCTCGGCCCGGCCTCGGGCCGCACCGGTCGTCACGATCAGCAGCG
>NZ_VOHR01000497.1 GCF_009192725.1 Segeticoccus rhizosphaerae
TCACGGTCGAGCGAGCAGGGCAGTGACCCGACGGCACCTCGGGTGCATCAGCGGTCCATCTAGAACCGCCGACGCGAGGAAGGTAGTCCAGTGAGCGGCCACTCCAAGTGGGCGACGACCAAGCACAAGAAGGCGGCGATCGACGCCAAGCGGGGCAAGCTGTTCGCCAAGCTGATCAAGAACATCGAGGTCGCGGCCCGCACCGGCGGCGGTGACCCGGCCGGCAACCCGACCCTCTACGACGCCATCCAGAAGGCCAAGAAGACCAGTGTCCCGAACGACAACATCGACCGCGCGGTCAAGCGCGGCAGCGGCGCCGAGGCCGGTGCCGCCGACTGGCAGAACATCACGTATGAGGGCTACGCGCCCGGCGGAGTGGCGGTGCTCATCGAGTGCCTCACCGACAACCGCAACCGGGCCGCGGCCGAGGTGCGCACGGCGCTGACGCGCGCCGGCGGCAACCTGGCCGAACCCGGGGCAGTCTCCTACCTGTTCAACCGCAAGGGCGTGGTCATCGTCCCCAAGGAGGAGCTGACCGAGGACCGGTTGCTCGAGGTGGTCCTGGACGCGGGTGCCGAGGAGATCAACGACCTCGGGGAGTCCTTCGAGATCCTGAGCGAGGCCACCGACTTCGTCGCGGTGCGCGAGGCGCTGCAGGCTGCCGACATCGACTACGACTCGGCCGAGGCGTCCTTCGTACCCACTGTCGAGGTGCCGCTCGACGTGGACGGCGCCCGCAAGATGTTCCGCGTCATCGAGGCCCTCGAGGACAGTGACGAGGTGCAGAACGTCTGGGCCAACGGCGACGTCCCCGACGACGTGCTGGCCGAGCTCGACGACGAGGACTGAGGCCGAGGACACGGCGCGGGTAACCCGGACGGCGCGTCGCAGCGGCGTGCGGAGGCACCCACGAGGTACGTTCGGAGCGAACAGGTGTTCGGCGAGGACGAGGAGAAGGCCGTGCGGGTGCTGGGCGTCGACCCGGGGTTGACGCGCTGTGGCATCGGGGTCGTGGACGGCGGCGTCGGCTCACCCCTGCGGCTGGTCGCCGTGGGTGTGGTCCGCACGCCCTCGGGTGACCCGGTGCAGGAGCGGCTGCTCACGATCCAGACCGAGATCGACGACTGGATGCGCCGCTACGAGCCCGACGCGGTGGCCGTGGAACGGGTCTTCAGCCAGGCCAACCTGGCCAGCGTGATGGGCACCGCTCAGGCGTCGGCGATCCCGATGCTTGCCGCCGCACGGCTCGGGCTGCCGCTGGCGCTGCACACCCCGACCGAGGTCAAGGCCGCCGTGACCGGCAGCGGCCGTGCCGACAAGGCGCAAGTGACCACGATGGTCACCCGGATCCTGCGGTTGGACACGCAACCGACGCCGGCCGACGCCGCGGACGCACTGGCCCTTGCCATCTGCCACGTATGGCGTGGCGGCGCCGAGGACCGGCTGCAGCAGGCGGCAGCGGCCCAGCGCCGTGCCGTCGCCGCCCGACGTGCGAAGGTGGGCCGGTGATCGCCTCCGTCCGCGGCCCCGTGCAGCACGTCGGGCTCGACTCCGTCATCGTCGAGGTCGGCGGGGTGGGGCTGCTCGTCCACACGACACCGGGCACGGCCGCCGACCTGCGCCGTGGGAGCCAGGCGACCCTGGCCACGAGCCTCGTCGTGCGTGAGGAGTCGCTCACCCTCTACGGTTTCGCCGACGCCGACGAGCGCGCCCTCTTCGAGCAGGTCCAGACCGTCTCCGGAGTGGGACCGCGGCTCGCCCTCGCCATGCTGGCGGTGCACCCGCCGGACGTGCTCCGGGGGGCGATCAGCGGCGGCGACCTGGCCACCCTGACCAAGGTGCCCGGCATCGGCAAGAAGGGCGCCGAGCGGATCGTGCTGGAGCTGCGCGACAAGGTGGTCGCCGGCGAGGCGTCCCCGGGCACGCCGGCGCGGGCGGCGGGCCGCGAG
>NZ_VOHR01000498.1 GCF_009192725.1 Segeticoccus rhizosphaerae
CGGCCACCCCGTCGCCCACGCCGAGGAGGGCGTCGCCGACGTGCACGACGCTGCCTCCGCCCCGTGCCGGTTCGGGCAGCAGGCGCAGGAGCACCACCGCCAGGGGTGGCCCGACCGCGGCGACGACCCAGAACGACCCGCGCCAGGACCACAGGGCCGAGATCTCGCCGGCCAGGACGAGACCCGTCGCGGCCCCGGCGAACTCACCGGTGAGGATGAAGCCGAGGGCACGGCCGCGATCCGCGTTGGGGAACAGGTCCCCGGCCAGCGAGGCGACCACCGGCGTCGCCGCCCCCACCCCGGCGCCCAGGACGAGCTGGCCGAACAAGAGCATGGAGTATGACGTCGCCGCACCTTCGATGGCGAGGGCCGCCGACCACGCGAACACGCATCCCGCCAGCAGCCGGACCCTGGTCACCCGGTCGGCCAGCAACCCGAAGGGCAACGTCGTCACACCGGACATCAGACTCGCGGCGGTGACCAGGAGGCCGATCCCGGTGTTGTCGACCCCCAGCGCAACCTTCATGTCGGGGGCGACCGCGCCCGCGACCGTCTGGTCGGCGGCGGCCATTCCGAGCACGCCCGACAGCAGCCAGATCACCCGGAACCGGGCCGGGCCGCCCACGACGTCGCGCAGCCGGTCCAGCACCAGACGGTGCGGAGCGGTCATCGGGGCCGGCCGGTCCGGGACACGGCGCTCGGGTGGGTCACGCTTCCAGTATTTCCGGTGCGGGGCCTCCGTGCCGATGTCATTTCCCGTGTCCGGGCGCTCGTCGGCCGCGGTGCGGGCGGGACGGCACGGTCAGACGTGGCTCTGCCGAGGCACCAGGACCTCTTCGTAGAGCAGCAGCAGCCCGGCCGCGATCGGGATGGCGATGAGGGCACCGAGGACACCGAGGAGCGTCCCGCCCGCCAGCGCCGCCACGACGGTGACCGCCCCGGGGACCGAGACGGTCCGCTGCATGACCCGCGGTGCGATCACGTAGTTCTCGAGCTGCTGGTAGACGACGTAGTAGACCCCGGCGATGATCGCGAGGCGTGGCTCGGTGAAGAACGCCACGATGACCACGAGGACCGCGCCGAGGGTCGCGCCGACCATCGGGATGATGCCCAGGAAGCCGACCACCACGGCCAGCACCGCGGCATACGGGATGCCCAGGATCGTCATCATGATCCAGCTGCACACGGCGTTGATCGACGCGACGGCGACCTGTCCGATCGCATAGCTGCCGACCCGCCGCAGGATCTCCTCGGACAGGGAGCTGACCCGCTCGCGGCGGCTGCTCGGCACCATCTGGTAGGCCGCCTGCTTCACGCGGGGCAGCGAGGCCAGGAAGTAGAGCGTCAGGACGAAGACGGTGAGCGTCTGGAACACCCCGGAGACGACCGCCTTGCCGGCACCGAGGACACCGCCGAAGACCTGTCCCACCGTGTCCCCGCTGGTGATTCGCTTCTGGAACTCCGCCTGGATCTTGTCCGTGAGGTTGTAGTCGCGGTCGAGCTCCTGCACCCAGTGGCTCTGCAGCACGTGCTCGACGTAGTCCGGCGCGTTCGTGGCCAGCTCGGTGCCCTGCTGCACGACGGGCGGCACGACGAGCATGCCGATCGCGGCAAAGACCACGAGCAGCCCGAGGAACACCAGGCCGACCGAGCCCCACCGACGGACCCCCCGCCGGGTCAGCCACTCCACGATGGGGTTGAGCGCCAGGGCCAGGAAGATCGCGACGACCAGCAGGGTGAGCGTGGTGGTCAGCATGGTGACCGCGTGCACCAGCCCGTAGGCGACCAGGACCCCGATGGCGCCGACGAACCCCATGTAGAACGGCGACTGCCGGTTCAGCGGCCGCCCTGCGCGGCCGAAGTCGGAGTCGTCGCCGGACGCCTGCCCCCGGCCGGCAGCCGCGCCGGCCTGCGGGGCGGGGGCAGCAGCCG
>NZ_VOHR01000499.1 GCF_009192725.1 Segeticoccus rhizosphaerae
GTCGCGAACCAGGTCCCGCCGCCCCACCGGCTCCCGCCGGATCACCAGCCGGTGCGCCGGAGGCGGTCGGGCCCGCCGCCCTGCCGTCGTTCGGCCCGGGTGACGCGGCGGGAGAGACGGAGGAAGCCGACGTTTCCGACGACGTCGAGGAACCGGACGGTGAAGACCGACCGGATCGGGCCGAGCGAGCCACGGGAGCGGCCCATGCCGGCGGCGCCACGTCCCAGCCGACCTCGTGGCTGCGGCGGGTCACCGGCCAGCTGCGGCACCGCGGGAGGTGAGCGAACGGCATACCAACGTGGCCGTGCTCGGCCCCAGCCGCCTTCAGAACCTTCGGAGGCGGCCCGGACCGAGCACAAACGCGGAAGCGCGTCAGACCGAGATGCGTTCGCCCGAACCGGCGTTGAACAGGTGCAGGTGTGCGGGCTTGGGAGTCAGGTGGATCTGGGCGCCCTTCTCGGGCGGCGTGCGGCCGTCGACGCGCGCGATGATCTGGGCGTCCTCGCCCGACTCCGTCTTGGAGGTGCCGTAGATGTAGGCGTCGGCGCCGAGCTCCTCGACCACGTCGACCGTGACCGCGAGGCCGGTGCCGTCGTCGCTGAGGGTGAGGTCCTCGGGCCGTGCCCCCACGATCGCCCGGGACCCCGCTTCGGCGAGGTGGTCGCGCGGGATGGGCAGCGCCGTGTTGCCGAACTTCACCCCGCCGTCGACGACGGGCACGTCGAGCAGGTTCATGGCGGGGGAGCCGATGAATCCGGCGACGAACACGTTGTTGGGGTGGTCGTACATCTCGCGCGGGGAGGCGCACTGCTGCAGAATGCCGTCCTTGAGCACCGCGACCCGGTCGCCCATCGTCATCGCCTCGACCTGGTCGTGCGTGACGTAGACGGTGGTGACCCCGAGTCGCCGCTGGAGTGACGCGATCTGGGTGCGGGTCTGCACGCGCAGCTTGGCGTCGAGGTTGGACAGTGGCTCGTCCATGAGGAAGACCTGGGGCTGCCGCACGATCGCGCGCCCCATCGCGACGCGCTGCCGCTGGCCACCCGAGAGCGCCTTCGGCTTGCGGTCGAGGTAGGCCTCGAGGTCGAGGATCTTGGCGGCCTCCTGGACGCGCTTGCGGATCTCGTCCTTCGGCTTGCCCGCGATCTTGAGTGCGAAGCCCATGTTGTCGGCCACGCTCATGTGCGGGTAGAGCGCGTAGTTCTGGAAGACCATGGCCACGTCGCGGTCCTTCGGGGACAGGTCGGTGACGTCGCGCTCCCCGATCAGGATGCGGCCGTCGTTGACCTCCTCGAGGCCGGCGAGCATGCGCAGGCTGGTGGACTTGCCACAGCCGGAGGGGCCGACGAGGACGAGGAACTCGCCGTCCTCGATGTCGATGTTGAGCTTGTCGACGGCCGGGGTGTCGGAACCGGGGTAGACGCGGGTCGCTTCGTCGAACGTGACGGTAGCCATGGCAGATCAAACCTTCCTTCACCGGCAGGAACGTGCCGGACGATCCGTTGTAAAGGCGGTGACCGCACGCGGGCGCGTGGGCCGGTGCCTTGCATCTTTGCTCATGACGGCTCCGTGCGCCAGAGGTCACCTGGTCCGTGTCCGGCCGGTTGCCCCGGTCCGCCAGCTTCCTCCGTGACCCGGCTGTCACAGAGGCGTTATCCAATAGTTGCTCCTTGTGCACAGGAACGGGCCCGGGGACAGGGAGGATTGACGGGCGCCCTCCGGGGCGCTTCCGCAGGCCTTCCCCACGCTTTCCGCACGGCACGAGGAGAACCCGATGTCGCGACGTCCAGGTCCGTGTGGACCCGTCGTCGCGGGTCTGCTCCTGCTGCTGGTCGGTTGCACGCCCTCGCACGGCCCGACCGCGTCGACGGCAGCCACCGACCTCGCGGCGGCGCCGGGGGTCGGCGTCGACCGACCCCGCTCGCCGCAAC
>NZ_VOHR01000005.1 GCF_009192725.1 Segeticoccus rhizosphaerae
TGAGAGCGTGCGGGTCAGGGTCGCCGGGGTTTCTGGTTCGCCGGTGCCGGCGGGTGCGACGGCGGCGGCGTTGAACGTGACGGTGACCGGTCCGAGGGCGAACGGGTTGTTGTATGTCGGGGCGGGGTCGGATGGTCGGTCGACGTTGAACTTCGCCAAGGGGCAGACGTTGGCGCACCTGGGGATCACCAGGGTGCGGTCGGACGGGACCGTGACGATCGTGAACCACTCGCGTGGAGCGGTGCACGTGCTGGTCGACGCGACCGGCTATCTTCGCTGACCGACGGCTCTACGACGAGGAGGCCCGTGCGGTGCCAGTCTTCAGGAAAGACGGTCGGAGCGTTCTGTTCATCCACGTTCCCAAGGCCGGTGGTTCGAGCATTGAGCGCATGTTCGGCGACGCTGGCTACACCGTCCACTACCGCGACCCACGCCTGGGCAAGGGATCGCTCAACCGCCTACGGCGCTGCTCGCCACAGCACATGCACGCGTCGATCCTCCAGGAGGTCTTCCGGATCGACCTGTTCGACGTCGTCTTCATGGTGACCCGGCACCCGCTGACACGCTTCCGCTCCGAATACGGCTACGCGAGGCGCCACGAGGACGTGGCGACCGACTCCGAGGCGGTCGAGCAGTGGGCCGAGAGGGCGTTCAGCGCCTACGCGAAGGACCCGTTCCACCTGGACAACCACCTCCGACCGCAGTCGGACTTCTACCTGCCCGGGTGCACCGTCTATCGGCTCGAGGACGGCATGGAGGGCGTCATGGCCGACCTCGGGCGGCGCCTCGGCACCGACTTCGGCGGCGAGGTTCCTCGCGTCCTGGAGCGCAAGAAGGAGAGCGGGGTCTCCAGCAGCGAGTTCACGGTGTCCGGACAGCTGCAGCGTCGGGTCGAGGCGTTCTACAGCGAGGACTACGACCGCTTCGGCTACCAGCGCGGAGCCTGAGGCGAGGATCAGTTGCGGCGCGCCCAACGCGCGCGAGCCGTCCGCAGGCCCCTGGCCGTTCTTCGTCTGGCCGAGATCGCTGTCGCCCGTAAAGCAGCACGTCCGCGGCCGGTGTGCACGGCCTCAGGCGTGCTCTGCGGCTCCGACGGCGGTCGAGGTGCCCGCACGATCCGCACTCCGTCCGCCCCTCGCCGCAGACCCGCCAACGGTCGGCTGGCCCGGATCCCGAACCGGGCCCGCACCGCGTGGACCTCGTCGTCCTCGGGCACCTCGACGAAGGCCAGCAGGGTCGCCCCGGCCGCATTGGCGATGACCCGGGCCGGGTGGGCATGGTCGTCGACCAGCACCTCGCCGGACAGGCTCGAGCGCGCACCGGCCGGGACGTGCACGTGGGGCAGCGGCCAGCGGATCGCGACCTGTGTCTCCTCGCGCGTCACCACCAGGTCCTTGCGGTCCGGCCGGGCGTGGTCCAGCAGCGCGCGTGCCTCCGACCTGGTGTCCACGGCGACCGTGCCACCCACGGTGGTGTAGAGCAGCGCCTGCCGTCCGTCCCCGATGGCGAGGTCGGAGACCGGCTTCGGGGCAGCGAGCCGTGCCTTGAGCGGCCAGCCGAGACCGAGGATGCGGATGACCAGATCCCAGATGCCGTCTTCGAGCGGCTCGCCGAAGGCCGCAGTCGCGGGGTCGAGCTCAGCCCGGAGGCTGAACGTCAGCCGATCCCCGTCGACGTCCAGTCCGCCCTCCGTGGGGAGGTTCCAGTCGACCAGGTCCTGTCGGCGGTGGACGATCAGGTCGGAGCGGTTCGCGGCCAGGGCATCGGTCAGGTCGGTCTCCTCCGGTGACAACCCCAGGTGGTCGGGCACGACCCGGTGCACCCGGCTGTCCACGCGTGCCACGCGCACCGGCCCCGAGGCTCCCTCGACATGCCCGCGGCAGACGAGCACCCACCGGTCGCCCTCCCAGGACACCCGGGTCTCGGTGACCGCGGGCCGGATGCCTCGATCGAGCTCGGCGAGCCCGGCCAGGGCCTCCCAGTCGCCACGGCGCAACAGGACCGAGCGCATCCGGTCGGCCGGGGTGAGCGCGGCGTCGGTGCCGGGTGGGAAGTAGTGCAACAGCCCGCTGAACTTCTCGGCAAGGGTGCCGCGATAGGAGTCGCTGAAGCCGAGCAGCTGCGGGTTGAGCCGCTCCAGGATCCGGCTGCGGTACCACCGGGCCAGCAGGGTGTCCCGCTTGGTGCCGGGCGGCAGCTCACGCACGATCGGCTGGAGAGACCGTTCGAAGGAATCCCAGTAGACCTGCACGTCATACCCGGCCTTGTGGCTGTTCCCGGTGCCGATGATCCACGTGTAGCAGGGGTACTCAGCGAAGATGGCGACCTTTTCGGTGCGGACGAAGGCCTGGGCATTGAAGTCGAAGTCCTCCAGCCGGATCCGCCCCTCGGGGAACCGGATGTCGTGCTCGAGGAGGTACTCCCGGCGATAGAGCTTGTGCGGTGTGAGGCAGGCGACCACCTCCGCGTCCCAGTGGGTGACGCGCGGGACGTTCTCACGCCAGGTGGCCCACCCCGGCGTCTTCCACCCGTCGACGACCTCCTTCGGGATGACCACGTCTGCGTCCACGTCCCGAGCGAACGCGACCAGCCGCTCGAGGGCTTCCGGGAACATGGCGTCGTCGTGGTCCATGAAGAGCACGTAGTCACCCGACGCGCGCTGCACCCCGACGTTGCGGGGACGTCCCGGCCAACCCGACCCCGGGATCCGGTCGACGACCAGGTTGGGATAGACGCCGGCCAACCTCTGCAGCCGGTCGAAGGTGTCGTCGGTCGAGCCGTCGTCGATGACCACGACCTCGAACTCGGACGGGCCCAGTGACTGCCGCTGCAGCTCGGACAACGTCCACTCGATCCGTGCCCCGGTGTTGTAGGACGCCATGACCACACTGACTTCGACGGTCGACATGGGCCACCTACCGCGTTGCGGACTGGTCGCCGGATGAGGTGGCAGGCTGGCCGCGATCGAGGTGGGCGGCCGGGACCCCGATGGCCCGGTAGAACTCTTCGACCGCCTCCTGGTTGTATGCCGTGGCGTCGAAGGCGCGCTTGGGCACCTCACCGGCCAGTGCACGTCGCATCCCGCCGGCCAGAGCCTCCACCGACCGGTCCACCACCAGCCCGACGTTCTCGGGCAGGGCACCGCCGACCGAGGCGAAGTCTGTGGAGACGACAGGCAGCCCCAACACGAGCGCCTCGAGGATCACCATCGGTTGTCCCTCGTAATCGCTGGAGAGCACGAAGCAGTCCGACTCGGCCAGGATGGCGAAGGGATTGTTCTGGTGGCCGGCCAGGATGACGGCGCGGGCGAGGCCGAGCCCGAGGGCGAGCGACTGGAGCTGCTCCTGGAGAGGGCCGCTGCCCACGATGACCAGTCTGGTTGCGGGGTGCTCCTGGTGGACGGCGTCGAACGCACGGATCAGTCGGGCATGGTTCTTCTCCGGGGAGAGCCGACCAACGGTCACGAACGTCGTGACACCGGGGGCTTCCGGCAGCACCGTATCGACCGTGCGACGCCGCTGGACCTCGGCCTCTATGGCGTCCAGACCGTAGGAGCGCGCAAGCTCGGCGACCGCGGCCGGGAGCGGCGTGACCGGGATGGTGCCGCTGTCGTCGCGGTCCCTGGAGCCACCCTCCAAGCCGTGCGCCATGGTGGTGATGCGCCGATCGTTGATCGTGTTCCGCGCATACGTGTGCTTCTCCGGGTCATCCACCTCCGTGAGCTTCCTGGCATTGATCTCCATCAGTGCCTTGGACACCGAGACCAGGTGGTCGTAGCCGGCATACGTGGAGAAGACACCTCGGAGGTTGGCCTCGTGCGCGCGACGGCCGTCGACCTCTCGTTCCTGATCGGCCTTGAGGTCGTTGTGCAGCCAGATGGAGTGGCTCGCGGCCTCTCCCTGCAGCAGGAGGAAGGACCAGAAGGCTGCATAGCCGCTGAAGTCGATGATGTGGTCGAAGGATGCCTCCCCGAAGCAACGCCGCCACTCGTCGCGAAAGAGGGCTGTGACGCCGGGGACGTCCAGTCCGGGAGCGTTCATCCCCAACTCGAGAAGCCGGTTGCGGTCTCGCTTGTGTCGCTTGCTGGGCGTCATGCCACCCACCCTCGGGATGACCCTGACCCGAGGATGGATCGCGGCGGCATTCCTGGCCTGGTCGGCATTGCGGCTGTAGGTGTAGAAGGCCGTGACATCGAAGCGGTCGTGGTCGATGTTGTTGAGCAGGTTGATCGCAGACGTGGTGATGCCGTTCGAGCGCATCCCACCGAGATAGATCAGGATCCGTCGTCGTCCGTCGTGACGGGCGGGCCGCACGTCATACCCTCGACGCTTTCCGCCGAAGATGATGTCGATGACCCGCTCCGTCGCGTGTCCGTCGTCCTTCGGCGCGAAGCGGCCGCGCACCGTGTCGTAGGCCTCGCGGTGTGAGACGAGCGGATCCTCCGGGTCCCCTGACCCGGCTGCGACGACGAGCCGCGCCAACTCGGGGATCCGCGACACCACGGGCCCGGGGAGCTCGTCCGGCGCCAGGTAGAGCCCGCGGTAGCCCTCGTAGTCCTTGAGGTCCGGGGTGAAGAAGATGATGGGACGGCCGGTGGACAAGAAGTCGAAGAAGACGCTCGAGTAGTCGTTGACGAGCACGTCCGTCACCCCGAGCACCACATTGGTGGGTATCTCGTTCGGCACCAGGGTGTCCCTCAGGTCCGGTTGCTCGAGCGCGAAGCCATAGGCCTGCTGGTGCACCTTGAGCAGCACGATGTGGTCGGGCGGCAGCTGTGCCCGTAGGCGGCGCACGCGTTGCCCCAGGGCGGCGGCGTCATTGCTCGGTGAGTGGAATGACTGCCCCCGCCAGGTAGGCGCATACAGAACGACCTTCTGGCCCTGTTGGAGGGGGATCCCCGAAGCGCGCAGCCGGGCCAGGACGCGGAGTCGCTCCGACGCGTCCAGGTGCTGCCGGTCCACCCGCGGTGCGCCCTCGGTGACGATCTCGCCGCTGAAGACGTTCGTGAGCCGGTAGGACGACTCGTACATCTGCTCGGCCATGAACGGGCTGGAGGCGAGCAGGTAGTCGGCGCTGAGGAGGTTGCGTATGACGTTGCGCGCGTTGGGGCCGCCCTCCGGCTCGTCATACCCCATGGTCTTGAGCGGCGTGCCGTGCCAGGTGTTCACGTAGACCTGACCCTCGCGCTTGCCGAAGTCCGGCGGGAAGGTCGCGTTGTTGACCAGGTACTTCGCGGTTGCCAGGGCACGGTGGTACGACGGCGAGCCCTGCTGGACGAAGCGGACCCTGGGGTGCCGCGCAAACTCCCTCATGGTCGCGCCGGCGGCCTCATCGTCACTGATGACCCAGATGTGGTGGAGATGGGCATACCGGCTGTCCTCGAGCAGACCACGGAAGATCGCCTCCGGGTTGCACAGCACCCCGTTTCCGGCGAACGACTCGTAGAGGACGTGCGTCTCCTCGATCGGCCGGGCGCGCCAGAAGAGCCGCCACTCGAACTGCCCGGTCTTCCGCAACTTGCGGCTCACCCTCCGCAGGCCTTTCGGGGCAGGGATCTTCGGGGTCACGCACTTGCTCCTCACCGGCTCGACTGCACCCACTGTCGTGGGGCCATCACGGAGTCTAAGGCCGCCCGGCATTCGCGGGATCGGGTCGACGCGTCGTCTCGGGCGTCCCGCGTGCGTGTTCGGGACCGTGCTGCTGCCTTGGAACGGCCTGAGAGCTCGGTGGTGGATGCCCGCCCTCGCGGATAGGTTGGAACGAAATTGCGGAGAGGGCACCATGCACATTCCGTCCCCGACCCGGGTTCGCGTTCGGCGCTTTGTTCGAAAGGTGCGCAAGACGGGGACCTTCGAGTGGCAAAACTTCTGGCGCTCGCGACCGATCCAGGACGACACGGTCCTGTACGAGTCCTTCGCGGGCAACGGCATGCTGTGCAACCCGGAGGCGATCTTCCGGGGGCTACGGTCGGATCCGGGCTTCGCACACCTCAAGCACGTCTGGGTCCTGTCCGATCCTGAGCGCTACCGCTCGACCATGGACCGGTTTGCCCACGATGGCAGCGTCACCTTTGTCCGCCGTCACTCGGCCGCGTACTTCAGGGCTCTGGCGACCAGCAAGTACCTCATCAACAACGCCACGTTCCCCTGGGAGTTCTGCAAGCGGGAGGGCCAGGTCTACCTGAACACCTGGCACGGCACGCCGCTCAAGACCATGGGTTACGACTCGCCCGAGGGGGGCCGGGGGGCGACCAACGTCGTGCGCAACTTCCTGATGGCCGATTTCCTGCTCTCCTCAGGTCCGTTCATGACCCAGCGGATGTATCAGGACGGCTTCCGCCTGACCAACCTCTTTCGCGGCCGCATCGTCACCGAAGGCTTTCCGCGGGTCGACGAGCAGTTCCTCACCGACCTGGAATCAGCCGGCCTCCGCCAGCGGCTGAGGGACTCCGGCCTCGCGGTCGGGGAGACGGACCGACTGGTCCTCTTCGTCCCCACCTGGCGCGGGACCTCCTTCCATGCCCCTACCAACGATGTGGCTCTCCTCGGGGAACAGGTTCGGGCCGTCAGGGCCGGACTACCGAAGGGACACCAGGTCCTGCTCAAGGTGCATCAACAGGTCTACGGCTTCGCCCTCGAGCACCCGGACCTCGCAGACATCCTGGTCCCCAACGAGATCCCCACCAACCAGGTCCTCGGCCTCACCGACGTCCTGGTGACCGACTACTCGAGCGCCTTCTTCGACTTCCTGGCAACCGGACGGCCCATCATCTTCTTCACCCCCGACCCGGGGCGGTTCGGGGAGCGCGGCATCTACCTGGACGCGGAGCAGCTCCCGGGACCGACAGCGCGGACCGTCCCGGAACTCATCCGCCTCATCCGGGCGGTCGGAACCCACGAGACACCAGATCCCGAAGTCACCCACCGAGAGGTCTACGCCAACGCCCGACAGCGCTTCGCCGCCGGCGACGACGGGTCGAGCGCGAAGCGGGTGATCGATGTCGTGTTCAGGGGAAGCGCTCGACATGATGTCGCACCGCTGAGCCCCGACGGTCGGGAGTCGATCGTGATCTATCTCGGAGGACTGCGATCCAACGGCATCACGGCATCGGCGCTCAACCTGCTGGCGAACATCGACCACGACCGCTTCGACGTCACGGCCTTCTATGCCGAACCCGACGACCTCGAGCGTCGACACAACGAGGCGAGGATCGACCCGCGCGTGAGAGTCTTCCCGCGTGTCGGGGGCATCATCCCCAGCAAGAAGGACCGCTGGAACCGCCGACGCCTCCAGACGATCGGTGTCGATGCTCCACGGCTGGACCTCGACTCCATGAGAGCCGTCTTCGGCCAGGAGTGGCGGCGCTGTTTCGGCGAGGCGCGCTTCGACCATGTCATCGACTACAGCGGCTACGCGTCGTACTGGGCCTTCCTGCTCCTCCAGGCGCCGGCCCGGTCGCGTTCCATCTGGCTGCACTCCGATCTGAGATCCGACCAGATGCGAGAAGTCGACGGTCATCGTCCCCACGAGGCCAACCTGCGTGCGGTCTTCTCGATGTATCCCGCGTTTGACCACCTGGTGTCCGTGTCCCCGGCACTGTGCCGGATGAACGCGACGAACTTGTCGGACGTCGTCGCGAAGGAGAAGCACACCTGGGCACGCAACAGCATCAACGTCGAGCAGATCCTGCGGCTCGGGCGGGGCGTGGATGCCGTCGACCACGGCCGGCCGCCTCCTGTCGTCCTGCCCGACACCCTGTCGGAGGCGATGTCGGCACTGGCACAGCGTTACGGGATCGAGGGCCTGGTGGCCGAGGTGGAGCGCCTGCAGATCGTCGATCGATTCGCGCGGAGGCATTCCGGGGCTTTCACCTTCGTCACCGTGGGGCGGCTCTCCCCGGAGAAGAATGACGACCGTCTGATCGAAGCCTTCGACCTGGTGCGCCAGGAACACCCTCTGGCCAGACTCGTGATCGTGGGAGGGGGCCCGATGCTCGACGAGCTCAAGACGCGAGTTGATCGTCTCGGCCTCTCCGAGGTCGTGACGATCGCCGGCCAGCAGGCCAACCCGTACGCCATCATGGCGCAGTGCGACTGCTTCGTGCTCTCGAGCGACTACGAGGGACATCCGATGGTCTTCCTCGAGGCCAGGGTTCTTGGCCTGCCCATCGTCAGCACGGACTTTCCCTCGATCAACGGCGCGCTGCCGGAAGGAGCCGGTCTGGTGGTCAGCCGAGACACACAAGCCCTGGCCGCGGGCATGCGCAGTGCGCTGGCCGGTGAGGTGCCCACCAAGCCCTTCGACGCCGCTGCCTACAACGCCGAAGTCATCGCGGAGTTCTACTCCGCCATCGGAGCCCGCTCATGACCGGGGCGGAGGCCGGTCCGGCGCAACCAGCGAAGGTGAAGGTGAGCGTCGTCGTGCCGGTCTTCAACCCCGGCGGGCACATCGACCCGCTGATCCGGTCGTTGGCAGAGCAGACGATGCCGGCCTCGGACTTCGAGACGATCTTCGTGGATGACGGGTCGACCGACGACACCCCGGGCAAGCTGGACCGGTTGGCCGCGTCCACACCGAATGTCAGGGTGATCCACACCCCGGGCTCCGGATGGTCGGGCAGACCACGCAACATCGGCATCGACGCGGCCGAGGGTGAGTACGTCCAGCTCGTCGACCACGACGACGAGTTGGGCACGGAGGCGTTGGAGCGGCTGTACGCCTATGCGGTGGCGAACGGGTCGGACGTCGTCGTGGGCAAGGAGGTGCGCAAGGGCGGCGCCTGGCACGTGGCGCCCCTCTTTGACAAGAACCGTCCTCGAGCCACCTTCGGGAAGGACCCGCTGGTGGGCATCATGACGCCACACAAGATGTTCCGGCGGGAGTTCCTGAACGAACACCACATCAGGTTCTTCGAAGGGCCGCGGCGAATGGAGGACCACCCCTTCGTCCTGGAGGCGTTCTTCTGCGCCGACGTGATCTCGGTGCTGTCGGACTACCCCGTCTACTACTGGCACCGGCGCGCAGACCGCGGCAACGCGGGAGCGCGGGCCTACGAGTGGGCCGACTTCTACGTCTACATGCGGGACACCCTCGACGTCATCGAGCGCTACACCGAGCCGGGGGATCTCCGGGACCGGCTGCTGGCCTTCTACTACGACAGCAAGGGGCTGGGCTGGCTGACCCGGTCGGTGCCGCACCGGACGCCCGCGGAGTTGCGCAAGCACTTCGATGCGCTGCGGGAGCTGGCGCAGGAGCGCTTCCCGCCCTCGGTGGACATCCACCTGCACGGCATGGCCCGGGCGCGTTCCCAGCTCCTTCGGGCCGGTGACTTCGAGGGCCTGGTCGCGCTGGGAGCCGTCGAGTCGGCCATCGGGGTCCACCAGGAGCTGGTCGAGATCGAGGTCGTGGACGACACGTTTCGGGTGCGAGCCATCACAGGCCTGTGCTACGGAGACGGCTCACCGTTGCAGTTCCAGGTCGACGGTGGGCGGACCTGGTGGCGGCCTCCGATCGAGCTCGGCTCGCCGGTGTCCCACGACGTCCTGGACTTCAGCGCGGTCCACGGCCGGCGGCGGATCGAGCTCGCCCTGCGCAATCGCCGTTCTCACGACGTGCACCTGATCAGCGGGGACGCAGAGCAGATGACGGAGGAAGCACCCGGCATCCTTCCCTTCACCTTCGACACGGTCTTCGAGTTCGACCCCGAGACCGTTGCGGGCGGGCAACCGTTGGAGCCCGCCGTCTACGACGTCTTCGTGCGGGTGACCTGCTCACCGTGGCGGAGGCAGGCACCGCTGCAGAGCCTCCCCGGGGCGCCCCAGCGGAGGCCCTTGAGCAGAGGGTCGCGGGCGACCCACAGCGTCGTGCCTTTCACCACGCCGAGCGGGCGGGTCGCGCTCGACGTCGACCACCAGACCCTCATCGACCAGGAGGCGGAGATGAACGACCGTGAGGCGACCTCGACCGGCGGCAACGGGCCCGGGCCCAAGGACCAGGCTGTCGTGGTGGAGGTGACCTCCAGCTATGCGCGGCGCTCTGCTGACCGGGTGCGTCTCGTGCTGCACCTGCCCGGGGCGGGGACGAGCGATGGACAACGGGCCCGGGTGCGTCTTCAGCGCGCGCAGAGTGCCGTGACGGGTGACGCCACGGTCACCGACGCCATAGGCGGGATCCGCGTCGAGGCGGGGCTGCCGGCCGACCGTCTGCCGTCCGGTACCTGGAGCATCGCCGTCAGCCTCGGCCAGGGTGAACGCTTCCAGCGAGTGCAGGCACGTCTGCTCACGAGCACGACCCGGCCCGTAGCGCTCCTGACGGGGTCCGCGCCCCGCGGATCGGCCTCGGGAGGAAGCGGGCGCGTCGCGCAACCACCCAAGGCTCCCGGTCACCCCGATTGGATGCGTCGTGCCGGTCGGCAGGTCGATCGGGCGCTCGGTGTGCTGCCGCCGGCACAGGCCGCACGCTGCCGCAAGGCACTTCGCGCGACGGCGCGCCGAATGCTCGGCTGAACACCGCGCTGCGCCCTGCGTTCAGTCCGGTGTGCGCAGGCCTGCCGAGGCCAGCACGCGTCGCACTTCGGGGGCCGCCCGTCCCGCTGGCAGTTGGCGCAGCCGTCGGAGGTCGGGCCAGACCGGTGCTGCGAGGAACTGCGCGGGGTCCATGGCACGGGTGCGCCGCAGCACCTCCTCCGGCACGGTCTGGGGATCCGGGACGACATACTCCTCGACGACATCGTCGTACGCATCGATCAGCGCGTTCGACGAGGCGTCCGGAGCGAGGAGCACGAGCGTGCCGGTCGGAGCGGTGTCCATCTCCAGGCACACGAGGTCGGGACGCAGGGCGCGCACCGTCGAGACGACCTTGTAGACGTCGCCTGCCCAGGCCCGCCGCTTCTTGGCGGCCTCCCGCCCGCGGCCGGCCTCGTCGACGTGCCGGGGCAACATGTCGTCCAGCACGATGACGCTCGCCGGGTGGGTGTGCCGTTCCACGTTGATGAGGTCACGCAGGGCGTACTCCGACAGGTGCATCCCATCGATGAAGGCCAGGTCGATGACCGGCTCGGGGAAGTGCGCCAACGGCGCCTTCCTCGCGAAGAACTCGTCGCTGGTGGACCGCACCAGCTGAAGGTCACAGGAGACCTCGTTGATGACCGAGAAGGCAGGGTCGACGCCGATCGTCGAGGTTCGCGACAGCGTGATGCTGCGGCCCGTCTGGACGCCGATCTCCAGATAGGTGCGCGGACTCAGCAGCTCGTGCAGCCTGCTCAAGAGTTCATGGCGCAGCACGGAGTACTCCTGTCGTGTCTTCCCGAAGGCTCGGAACTCCTCGTCGTCAGCCTATCCGTCTCGGCGGGAGTCGCCGTGGTGGCGGCTCGCGGAGGTCGCGCCCCGCCATGGATCATCGAGTGCCAGCATGGGAAGGCGAGAGTGTGGCACCCTCGAGGGAGTCGACCATCTTCGCTGTTGTCCTGCAGCGATCCGAACTGCGGAGGTTCCTCGGCCATGAGCCGCTCGTTGACGCACCGCGCCGCGCTCATGGTGCCTTCGCTGCGGCGGGTGCTCGAGGACCGCGATGCCACCCGGGCCGAGTGCAAGGCGCTCCGCAAACGGGCTGAGCGGCTCCGGAGGGAGCGCGACGCGCTGCGCCGACAGTACGAGGTGCTCCTCGAGGCCGACACGAGCCGGTGGGACCAGCTGCGCTACGTCTTCATCGCCACCTACGGCCGTTCCGGATCCACCCTGCTCCAGGGAATCCTCAACGCCACGCCCGGCTACCTCATTCGCGGAGAGAACGACAGTGCCCTGTTCCACCTCTTCCGCTATCACCAGCTGGCGACCGAGCGGCGGGATCTGTTGAAGGGGCGCCACCTCACGTCGGCCCATCCCTACTTCGGGATCGACGGGTATCCCGACGACGTCGCGCTCGCGCAGCTGCGTTCGGTGGCGCTCAAGACGATCCTGCGTCCGGAGCCCGACACGCGAGTCACCGGCGTCAAGGAGATCCGCTGGAACGACCCGCGGGTGCCTCAGTTCGTGGCCTTTCTCCAGCAGGCGTTTCCGGGATCGCGTTTCCTCATCAACACCAGGGACAACGACCAGGTGAGCCGGAGCAAGTGGTGGGCCAAGCGTCCCAATGCCCTGGAGCAGATCCGTGCCCGGGAAGCCAAGCTGCTCGACCTGGCAGCCGTGCTGGGAGACGACGCCTACCACGTGCACTACAACGACTACGTCGCTGACCCCACAGTCCTCGAGGGCATGTTCAGCTGGTTGGGCGAAGACTTCGATGTCGACCGAGTGGCTGCGACCTTGGCTACGCCGCACTCCTACTGACCGGTCGCCTGCTCTCCCGCGATGTCCTCGTAACCCGCGCCCGACCACTGGTGCCGGAAGGCAGGGTCGGGGTTGCGCCACCCTGGGCCGTAGACGGTTTCGAGGTACTGCAGGGGGTTGCGTGGAAGGGGGCACGCGTGACCGAGCATGGGTCCCTCGGAGGTCGGAAACATCGTCTCCCGGTGGAGCGAGCCGCGGGTGCCGGGATACCACGAGATCGCGTCCCCCTCGAAGATCCCGACGAAGACGTCCAGCTTCTTGCCCTGGCCGGGCCTCGCCACCTGACGATGGGCGAGATGTCTTCCGGTGGCGGTGTAGCCCGCGCTGGAGAGGAAGGCGCTGATCCGCTGATTCGCCTGGGCGAGGGTGGCCGCCTGGTGGGGCTCGAAGGCCACGATGAGGTCGAGGTCGTCGTCGTGCGGGATGAGGTCACCGTCGCGAACCACCGCCAGCACGGCGCCGAAGCCGAAGCAGACGTGCGGCGTGAGCTGACGGAGCCGGTGGACCACCTCGACGGCCGTGGCCACGTAGTTCCGCTTCTCGTCCTCGGACCAGTAGCGGAATGACCGCTTCACCCCGTGGATGGTCCACTCCAGGCTGCGGGCTCCGAGGATCCCGTGGTTGACCGCTCCACGGACGGCCGCGCGTTCGTCATCGGTGATCCACGGGAGGTGCTGCAGCGCGTTGGATGCCCGTTTGTAGGCGCCGACCCCCATGTCCACGACGATCGCGGCGAGGTCAGCAGTCTCATCGGAGAGGGGTTGGAGGCGGTAGAGGGCCTGTTGGGCGAGGACGCTGCGCAGCAGCTGGACCCGGGCCCGTCCGTCGTAGACCTTCTGCCACGATCCATCGGCTCCAGCCACGAGCATCTGCATCCCGCGTGCCCGCGACGCGTTGGGGCTCGTGACGTTGTGCACGGTCACGTGACGGATCCCCACGGGCCGATCGAACGACACCTCCACCCAGGGAGCGGTCTCCAACTCGGTGTGGAAGGCTGCGTCGTGGTGCCCGTGGGCCTCGAACAGCGCAGCAGCGGCCGTCCCGGTGGTCCCGGTCCAGGCGCTACTACTCCTCCACGAGGCGTGTGACCGCCAGTTCTCGTCATCGGCCGCCACCTCGATGGCGTGCAGGTGGAAGTACGTCTGACCAGGCACCTGGAGTCGAAGCCTGACGGCGCCGTCGTGGTCCACGGGCACACGCAGGACTCCCTGCGGAGCGAGGAAGTCGAGGTCTGGAAAGGCTGCCCTGACGCCTTGGATCTCCGTCACCAGACGTGCGGGATCCACGGGCTCAGCCTTGGCGCACGAGGAGGCAACGGGCCACGTGGGCGTCGTCCTGCTTGTACTTCGCGAACCCGAATCCCTCGACCGAGTAGGTGGTCCGGAATCCGTGCTCGAACGCGTCAAGCTGGAAGGTGACAGGTTCGAGGAACCGGCGGAAGTGTCGCTCGGTCACCTTCTCGCCCGTCCGGTCGCGCGTGGTGCGGAATTCGACCGCCATGAGGTCGCCGGGCTTCGTCAGGGCGCGGGCACAACGGAAGAAAGCCCGTTCCTCCTGCTCGGTGATGGCGTGCAGGAAGAAGCGCGCGTAGACGACGGTCGCCCCGTCGGCCGGCGGGACCTTGTCGGCGAGCTCGGGGTCGTCGATGCGTGCCGCGACGAAGTCGGCATCGTGCCCGAGGGACTGGGCGTTCTCGTGACAGCGCTTGATCGCTGGTTCGGCGGCGTCGATCCCCACGACCTGGTGCCCCTGGGCAGCGAAGAACATGGCGTCCCGACCGTTTCCACAGCCGAACTCGACGATGCGGTGATGTCGGTCCAGCTCGCCCGCCACGAAGGTGGCGAACTGCGAGGGCAGGCCCGGTCCACTCGCGCGCGCGTAGTACGCGTCCCAGTAGCCAGCGTCGCCCGCCTGCAGGACGGTATCGTCCTTCTCGTCTGGCATCAGGCTGTCTCCCTCCGAGGACGTGACCCGTCCTGCGTCGATGCAGCGTACATCGCGAGAAGTGGTCACCGACGACGGGAGCGCCGCCACGCCGCGACCTCGGCGCGCGTCGCTCTGACAACTCCCCGCCCGAGCGACCCGAGCCCGGTCTCCTCCGCGGCGGAGGTGGCACGGCCCTGTCCCGGTGTGGAGACCTCCCCGGCCTCGATCTCCTTGCGGATACGCCTTTCGGCAGCCCGGACCCGACGCTGGATCTCGTCATGGGAGAGCGCGACCGCGTCCTTGTACATCGTGCCGTAGGTGGCTCGCAGCCGGTCCAGCTCGGTCAGCGCGGCTGCATCGAGGTCAGTGGACCCCGACGCGTGCCCGGTCAGGATCTGCCAGGCCCCCTCGGCCAGGTCGACCAGCTGTTGAGGGGCGGACACGTTCGTCCAGTCGGCCCGTATCCGGTGCAGGCCGGGGTCGATGAAGTCGTCGACCGCGTGCGGCTCGGTGCTGCGGAGAACGCGCTCGTCGAGACCGAGGTCGAGGGTGTCCGAGATGCGAAGGAGCGTGCCACGCCAGTCGGTGAGCAACTCGTCATACAGGGCAAAGGTCCGGCGATGGCCGCGCGAGGTGTGCTCGTTGACGGTGGTGGCATTGAACCATCCTGCGACCAGGCTGATCTCACGGTCGGCTCGTTGTCGCGCGTTCTTGCCGCCGTAGTAGGTGGTGCGGCTGCCGACGACCTCGGCGGGGTGACGGAGCATGGTCAAGAAGGTGGGCTCGACGCCGACGGAACGCGCTGCCCCTACCCACAGATCACGGAACCAGAAGGCGCGGGGGTCCTTGATGACGAGGTGCGGCTGCTCGAACGCCTTCTCGAGCCAGGTCGTCAGCGTGGCCTGGGGCCTGCGCCCCTTGCAGACCTTGTCGACGAGCGACGGCGCGTCGGGACGGGAGTCCATCGTGTTGACGCTCGCACGGCGCAGATGACGCTTGTGGAAGTTGATCACCCAGAGCGGCTCGTAGTGTCCCCGCGGATTGGCCTCGGTGGCGCCCATGACTGGCGGCGGCACGGTGTAGCCGAGCCGCGTGAGGGCGCCGGCCACCATGCTGGTGCCGCTGCGGCCGGCGCCAGTGACGATGACCAGCCTTCGTGCGGTCTTGGGATCAGTCATGTTTGCGCGCCTCGGTGACGCCGCAGATGACCGTGCGGAAGCGGTCGAGGGCGTCGCTGTTGTGCTGGTCCGCGTCGAAGGATGGGTGAGGGACCGTGCCCTCGAGAGCACGTCGCATCCCTTCGGCCACTCCGTCGGCGCTGGGCGGAACGACCACCCCCACGCCTTCGGGGAGGACCCCGCGGACGGAGGGGTAATCGGTGCTCACCACCGGGAGGTCCAGGACCCTGGCTTCGAGAGTGACCACGGAGTGGCCCTCGTAGTCGCTGGAGACGATGAGAGCGCACGCGGTGTGCATCATGGCGTAGGGATTGTCGACCCTGCCGGTGAAGGCGACGCTGGAGCTCAGCCCGAGCTCGTCGACCAGAGCGGCCAGCTGAGCACGAAGCGGCCCGTCGCCGACGATGAGGAGACGTGCCTCCGGGTGATCCTTGTGGACCTGCTGGAACGCCCGGATGAGCCTCACGTGGTTCTTCTCCGGCGACAGCCTCCCGACGCTCACGAAGGTCCGGTCCTGCGCGCCGGCAAGGCCTGGGCGGTCCTCCACGGCCTCCGACGCAAGGCGCCTGATCCGGTCGGCATCGATGACGTTGGGCACCCAGGTGAACTTCTCGGGTGCGGCCATGCCACTCAGGTTGCGTCGGTTGACCTCGTTCAGCAGCTCCGAGACCGACACCAGGTGGTCGAACGAGCCGTAGAGGGAGGTCACCGCGCCAAGGTTCTCGGCGTGTGGCCTCGCGCCCTCCACCTCCCGTGCCTGGTCAGACCTCATGTCACTGTGCAGCCAGATCGAGTGGCTCCTGGCGGGCCCCTGCAGGGACAGGTAGGCCCAGACCGGTGCGTAGCCGCTGAAGTCGATGATGTGGTCGAAGCGGATCTCGCCGAAACACCGCCGCCACTCCTCCTGGAACATTCGTTGCGCCACGGACAGGTCCAGGCCCGGCGCCTGGATGCCGCGCCGCAGCAGGCTCACCCGGTGGCGGCGGTCGCGTTTGCTGCTCGTCATGGACCCGACACTCGGGAAGAGGCGGACGGACATCGGCAGAAGCTCTGCGGTCTGCCTCTGCTCGGCCGTCGGTTGGTGGCTGTAGAAGACGGAGACGTCCACCTGCTCAGGGTCGAGCAGCCGCAGGAGGTTCACCGCGGAGGCGGTGATGCCGTTGGGACGCAGGCCGCCGAGGTACATCAAGATCTTCGGGCGGCTGTCGTGCCGGATCCGCGTGACGTGGTGCCTTGCTGCTCCACCACCGAAGACGACGTCGACCACGCGCTCGCTCACCCGCCCGTCGTCGCGTGGCGCGAATCGTTCCGCCGCCTTGTGGTAGGCCGAGGCGTGCGTCACCTGCGGGTCGTTGCCTTCTCCGCTGCCCAGGAGGCGGATCGCCTCGGTGAGCTCGCGCGTGGATCGGGTCACCGGGCCGGGCCACTCCTCGAGCGGCAGATAGAGGCCGCGGCCTTCGGTGTAGTCGTCCAGGTCGGGCGTGTGGAAGACGATGGGTCGGCCGGTGGAAAGGAAGTCGAAGAAGATGCTCGAGTAGTCCGTGACCAGCACGTCGGTGCAGGCCAGCACGCGGTTGGTCGGGATGTCGTTCGGCACGAGGACGTCGCGGAAGCCGGCCAGGCCGGCAGCGTGCCGGTGGACCTGCTGGTGCACCTTGAGCAGGACCCGGTGACCGGGCGGCAGGCCGGCCTGGATCTCCTGGACGCGCCGCCGCAGGCCGGCCACGTCGTCCTCGGGCCGCAGGAAGGACTCGCCGTGCCAGGTCGGGGCGTAGAGGACCACTTGCTCGCCCTCGGCCAGATCCAACCCCGCATCCCTCAGCTCGCGGCGCACGCTCGGAGCAACCACGTCGGCCGGCTCCTGCAGGTCGGTCCTGGGCGTCCCCTCCTCAATCACCTGTCCCTCGAACACGTTGTGCAGCCGAAACGCCGACTCGTAGAGCTGCTCGGTCATGAAGCGACTGCCGGAGAGCACGAAGTCGGCGCTGGCCAGGTTGCGGATGATGTTGCGCGTGCCCACCCGGTCGAGCGCGTCATACCCCATCCGCTTGAGCGGCGTGCCGTGCCACGTGTTGACGTAGACCTGACCGGGTCGCTTCGCGAACTCTGCCGGAAAGGTGGCGTTGTTGATCAGGTAGCCGGCCGTGGCGAGCACACGGTGGTAGGCCAGGGAGCCGTGCCGGACGAAACGCACGCGCGGGTGGGCAGCAAGCTCGCGCAACGCTTCGCGGTGTGCCCGCGGATGTGACACCGCCCACACATGATTCAGGTGCTGCTTCTCCGGGTCGGCGAGCAGCGCCCGGAAGATGGCCTCGGGATTGCACAGGACGCCACTGCCCGAGTAGGCCTCGTAGAGGACGGTGTCAGGCTGGACCGGACGGGTGCGCCAGTAGGCGCGCCACTCGATGGGCCAGGCCTTGGCCACTCTGCGGAGAGCGAGCGTGACTGGGGACACGCCCGCAGATTAACTCACCGGGAGCGCGTTCCCGGCGGGCCTTCTTGCCTCCGTCGGATGACGGGACCGAGCAAGTACAGTGTCGTGCTGGCAGACAACCAGCGGAGGTCGGATGAGTGAGTCGGGGGAAGCCAGCCCCGCAGTCAGTGTCGTGGTGATCGTCTACAACGATGCCGAGCGGCTCCCGGTTGCGGTGGACTCCGTGCTTCGTCAGACCCTGCGCAGCCTCGAGGTGATCATCGCCGACGACTGCTCGACCGACGGCACGCCGGAGGTTGCCCGCCAGTTGATGAGCCGGGACCCTCGGGTGCGCTACACGCGACTCCCGGAGAACAGCGGTGGTTGCGGCGCACCGCGCAACGCCGGCATCCAGGTGGCGCGAGCCCCCTACGTCATGTTCCTCGACAGCGACGACCGCTATGAGACGCATGCCTGCAAGAACCTCCTCGAGGCGATCGAGGACACCGGCGCGGACTTCGCCATGGGCCTGGCGCGTCGACAGAACATGGACACCAAGAGCTCGACGCAGTGGTATCCCGAGCTCTTCCGGGAGCGACGGGTCGTCGGCGGCCTGCAGGAGTCCCCGCAGCTCATCTCCGACACGATCTCGGTGAACAAGCTCTACCGCCGCAGCTTCCTCGATGAGCACGAGCTCCGGTTTCCGGTGGACATCCACTACGAGGACCAGTTGTTCACCTATCAGGCGTACAGCTGCGCGACCTCCATCGCGATCATCCCCGAGACGGTCTACATCTGGCGGATCTATCCGTCCCACGGCCAGCAGTCCATCACCCGCAACCGGCACCGGATCGACAACTTCCGCCACCGCCTGGAGGCCAACCGGCGGATCGACGCGTTCGCCCGGGCCAACGTCAACGAGGACCTGCGCCGGGTCAAGGACCTGAAGTTCCTGACCCACGACCTGCGGCTCTACCTCGAGGACTCCATCGGGGGCGACCCCGCCGTGACCCACGAGGTGCTGGACCTCGCCGACCCCTACCTGCGGTCGATCCCCCGGGACCGCTACGACGAGCTGCCCACCGGCCTGCGCGTGGCGTGCGCCATGGCGCTGCGCCACGATGCTGACGGCGTGCGGGGAGCCATGCTCTTCGACCGGCAGAACGTCCTCGGCGGTCGCATCTCCCGGCACGGTGACCGCTGGTTCTGGTCCAGCGCCCAGGGGCCCCCCGGCCCGGACCCACGTTTGGCTCCCGACTCCTGGGAGAACGTCCTCGCGGACGTCACCGGTAGCACGCTCGTCCGGGCCCCGGCGGCGTCCTTCGACATGCTGCACGAGGTCCGGGAGGTGCGCCGGTCCAGCAGAGGGCTGCGCGTGCGCGGTATGACGTTCGACGGACTCGGGAAGCTGGCCGCCGGCGATGACTGGACGCTGTCGCTCTCGCTCGTGCGGCGGGACGCGCCGTCCGAGGCCGTGCAGGTGGCCATGGCCACGTGTTCGGCGGAGGGGGAACGCGGCGAATGGGTCGAGTGGAGCGCGGAGCTGCCGCTGGACTCCCAGGTGTTCAGGATCGACCACCGGGTGCTGTGGGACCTCTGCGTCGAGGTCCGGATCGACGACGCGGCACCGCTGCGACAGGTCGTCCAGTGGCGCTGCGGCGACGCGGAGGTCTCGGCGCCGGTGCGTGGCCCGGGTGGTCGGGTCTTCTCCGACCGACTGCAGGCCTACCGCACCTGGAACGGCCGGTTCGCCCTGCGCACCGTGCTGCGCGGCTGGGTCCGGCTGCGCATCGGGCGCAGGCTGGAACGGCGGCTGAAGCCCTTCCTGCGCAAGAAGGTCGTCCAGCGTTGGAAGCGGGTCGACTCCGCGCGACTGCGCTCCCCGATCTACGACGCGATGCGGCGGCTGCCGCTGGACCCCCGCAGCGTGGTGCTGGAGGCGCACCTCGGCACCATTCACGGTGACAGCCCCAAGTACGTCGGCGAGGCGCTGCGCGAGATCCGCCCCGACCTGCAGCGCACCTGGGTCCTGCCGCGTGGCCACCGGGCGCCCTCTCCGGGGGACCGAGTGGTCCAGCGTGGGACCTACCACTACCTGTTGGCGTTGGCACGGGCGAGCTTCCTCGTGGACAACCAGACCTTCCCGGGCTACTTCCGCAAGCGAGCGGGCCAGCGCTATCTCCAGACCTGGCACGGCATACCCCTGAAGAAGATGGGGATCGACGTCGGTGACTCGGCTCAGCTGACCGCAGAGGCGGCCAGCGGCGACCGGGGAGTGGGCGCGTGGGACCAGCTCGTGGTGCCGTGCCCCTACTTCGAGGACGTCTTCGTCCCCGCGTTCCAGTTCCGCGGTGAGCTGGTGCGCTACGGCACCCCCCGGAATGATCCGCTGGTCACCGGGGCCATCGACCGCACCGACGTCCTGCGCCGGCTCGACATCCCGACAGACAAGAAGGTGGTGCTCTACGCGCCCACCTTCCGGACGGACCAGAACCGTCGGCCGATCAGCCTGCCCTTCAACATCCGACAGTTCGTCGAAGGCCTGGGCCCTGACTGGGTGCTGCTGCTGCGACCTCACTACCTCAACCGGATCCATGTGCCCGGCGGCGTGCGCACGAGCGTCCTCGACGTCTCCGGAGTCGAGGACGTCAACGATCTCTACGTCGCGGCCGACGTCCTGGTCACCGACTACTCGTCCGTGATGTTCGACTACGCCTTGCTGCGCAAACCGATCGTCTACTACACCTACGACTACGAGGAGTACCTCGGCAAGAGAGGGGTCTACTTCGACCTCAAGGACGTTGGCCCCGGTCCCTTCGTGCAGACGACGGACGAGCTGGTCCACGCAGTGCGTGACGCCTTGGCCGACCAGCACCGATATGACCAGGACCTCGAGAAGTTCATCGACCGCTATTGCGGCCGCGAGGACGGGATGGCCTCGCGGCGCGCTGCGCTCGCCCTCCTGGGGAGGGACTGATCGTGCCGAGCAAGCCACCACTGCTCCTGATGTCCAACCACATCGACGGGGTCGGCGGAGTGGAGCGCGTGGCGGACGAACTCGCCAGGGGATTCAGCCGTCGAGGTTACGACGTCTCGCTCATGGGGATCAGGCCGACCGCCGGCGAGCGTGTCTCGTTGGCCGGGCGGCCCTACCACACCGGGTTCCTGTCCGACGAGATGGACGATCCCGCCCCCGGGGGAGCGAAGAGGGGCCCGGCCATGATCGCCTGGCGGCAGAAGCGGGAGCAGCGCCGCCAGGAGGCGGTCGAGAGCCTCCGGAAGACGCTGGGGCACTACACCGAGGGCATCGTGATCTGCATGCAGGTGTGGGTCATGGAACACCTTGCCGACCTGGGCCTCGCAGACGTCATGGCGGCCGGTACTCGGCTCATCGGGCAGTACCACAGCTCGTATGCCGCAGCTCACACGACGGGCGACTACCGCAGGCTGTTTCGTCGTTACCGTGACATCGACAAGTTCGTCCTCCTCACGGACACGGACGCCCGCTTGTTCCAGCAGCAGGACTTCAACAACACGACGGCGATTCCGAACCCGTTGCCTCGTTTCGACGAGCACCCGGGAGGGCCGCGCGAGAACCTGCTGGTCTCGCTGGCCCGCTACCACAAGCCCAAGACCATCGACCACGCGCTGCGCGCGTGGGCCACCATCGCCCCGGAGTTCCCTGAGTGGCGCTTCGAGCTCTACGGCGGCGGTCCGGACCGCGCTGACCTCCAGGACCTCATCGACGACCTCCGGATCGGCGCCTCCGCGCGCTTGATGGGCCCCACCGCTGACGTCGGCCGTGTCCTCTCCCGAGCGAAGCTGCACGTGCTCAGCTCGCAGTACGAGGGGTTGCCCATGGTGCTGGCGGAGGCGATGTCGATGCGAGTTCCGAGCGTGACCTATGACTCCTCACCCGGGGTCCGGGAGATCGTCTCCGACAACATCGACGGGTTCGTCGTCCCGAAGAACTCGGTGGACGAGCTCGCAGAGCGTCTCCGTGAGTTGATGACTCACGAGGGGCTCCGGTCCACGATGGCGACGTCCGGCGTGCGTTCCGCCAGGAGGTACCATCCGGACACCGTCCTGGACTCGTGGGAGCAACTGTTCACCAGGACCCTGCGATGACGGCCGGTTCAACGGCAAGGCAAGCATGCTCACCAGTTCTGTCCGGCCGCGCCTCCGCGCGGGCCCGGCCCAGGGACGGAGGAATTGATGTCCAATGACACGCCCGGTGGTGGCGACCGCCGCACCATGGTCATCGTCACGGGAGCTGGGCGCAGCGGCACCAGTTCGGTTGCGGGCGCGCTCAAGCAGCTCGGCTTCCACGTGCCCCTGCCTGAGGTCCAGGGCAACCAGGCAAATCCCCGTGGGCACTTCGAACCCCGGTGGGTGGTCAACTTCCACGCCAGGTTGTTGGCTGCCGCCGACGTCTTCCTGATGGATGCGCGACCGGAGGCGCTGGACAAGGCGACCGAGGTCGGCGCCCGCCCCAGGATCCGCGCGGAGCTCAAGGCCTGGGTCGATGAGGCCTTCGTGCACCCACGACTGGTGATCAAAGACCCTCGAGCCTTCTGGTTTCGTGACTTGTGGGTGGATGCCGCGCAGTCCGCCGGCGCGGACCTGCGATTCATCACCATGCTGCGGCATCCCGCCGAGTCGGTGGACAGCCGGCTGACCCATTACATGAAGGACCAGGATCCGGCGCGGAGGGCGGCACAGGGCACGACGCACCTGGCCGGTTGGATCAACGCGACGTTGGCAAACGAGCGCACCTCCCGCCCCTATCGTCGTGCCTTCGTGCAGTACCCCGAGCTGATCCAGGACTGGCGCACCACGATGCGTATGGTCCAGGACACGTTGGACCTGCGTTATGACGGACCGATCACCGACGGAGAGCACCACCCGATCGATGACTTCATCGATCCCGCGTTGTACCGGGTCAAGGCGACCTGGGAGGACCTCGCCCTACCGGTGTGGCTTCGGGACCAGGGCGAGGACGTCTGGCAGGCGCTTGCCGAAGGGTCCGATCCCACCCGGCAGAGCCCGACGGCGACCGCACGACTTGATGAGCTGGCGGGGCGCTACGACGCGTCGCACGCCGAGTGCGCCGCCGTGGCTGCCGACGACATCAACGCGGCCGTCCGGAGAGCGCGGCGCGAGACACGTAAGCAGGTTGCCGCCGAGCACAAGAAGGCGCAGGCGGAGGAGGCCGAACGGAAGGCCGCCGAGCAGAAGCGGGTCGCCGCGGAAGAGATCGCTCGGCGTGAGGCTCAGGAACCGTCGCGTCAACGCCGACGAGCCACGACCACTTCGGCATCCGCTGGTGGGCGAGGTGATGTCCCGAAGGCTCTGGTGACCGCTGGCCTGCGATCCGCCCGACGGGTGGTGCGCCGCAGCCGGAAGGTCGCCCACCTCGCTCGTGAGCGGTGGCGAGCCGAGTGATGGGCGGAACACGGATCGGTCGGTCGGCTCGTGCCCGGCGGGACGACGCCAGCTCGCTGCGCTCGGCCGAACGGCACGGTCGTTGCTGTGAGCGTCGGTCACCATGACGAGGCAGGAAGATCCCGCGCTGGAAGACGTGGAGCGCCTGGAGAGGTCGGAGCCGCCATCCGCGAGCAAGCTCGACCGTCGGGAGTTCATGTATTCGATCGTCGTGCCTGTCTTCAACAGCGCCGACGTGGTGGGCCAGACGGTGGACCGGATCCAGGAAGTGTTCGAGGAGTCCGAGCTGTCGTATCAGATCGTCCTGGTGAACGATGGCAGCCGCGACGGAAGCTGGGACGTCATCTCGCGGAAGGCTCGAGCGAGCTCCCGTGTCGTGGCGCTGAACCTCCTGCGGAACTATGGGCAGCACTACGCCAACCTGGCCGGAATGCGTGAAGCGGAGGGAGACTACGTCATCACGATGGATGACGACCTCCAAAATCCGCCTGACCAGGCGTTGTTGCTGATCGACGAGGCGATGAGGGGGCGCGACGTCGTCTTCGGCAGGTTCGAAACCAAGCAGGCGGCCGGCTACCGTCGCATCGGTAGCAGCCTGATCACCTTGATCAATCGCCGGATCTTCGCGCAGCCGGCTGACCTCGCAGTCTCCAATTTCCGGATCATCCGGCGCGACGTGGTCGACCGGATCTGTTCGTCCCACACGGCCTATCCCTACATCACCGGGCAGGCGCTGATGTACTCGTCCAACCGAGCGAATGCCGGAGTCCGGCACGAGCCGCGACGGGTTGGCAAGAGCACCTATGGGCTGCCCAAGATCCTGCGCCTGGTGCTCACGATCCTGTTCAGCTATTCGTCGTTCCCGCTACGAGCGGCGGCGGCGTTCGGCTTCGGGGTGGCGATCCTGAGCTTCGTGCTCGGACTGGTCTACCTGATTCGAGCGCTCTTCGTGGCCAGCCCTGTGCAGGGGTGGACGACACTCGTGGTCCTGCTGTCCATCTTCAACGGTGTGACGATCGCGTTGCTGTCGATGCTGGGCGAGTATGTCGTGCGCACGTTGAACACGGTGAGCACACAGGACCGCTATCACGTCGTGGATCGGGTCTCTTCGTGACCCGCCATATGTTGGTCATCGGCGGACAACGGTGCGGGACCACCTATCTGCACGGACTGCTGGACTGGCACCCCGAGATCACCATGGCGCGTCCGGCGCGCCCGGAGCCCAAGGTCTTCCTGTCGGACGAGTTGAGCGCGAGGGGGCGGGAGTGGTACCGCAGAACGTATTTCGCTCACGCAACGGACGAGGCGCTCCTGGGCGAGAAGAGCACGAGCTACATCGAGGATGCCGAGGCGCCAGCGCGAGTGCAGCGAGTCCTCGGCGTCACCGAGTGTGTCGTGCTGTTGCGTGACCCTGTTGAGCGGGCAGTCTCCAACTGGCGCTTCAGCACCGACCACGGAATCGAGACGCGCCCGCTCGAAGTCGCGCTACGTCAGAACCTGGAGGGGCCGACCGACTGGAGTGGTCTCTTGACCTCGGTCTCCCCCTTCGCCTACCTCGAGCGCGGGCGATACCTGGACTACCTGGAGCCCTGGCTCCAGGCGTTCCCGTCGAACTCCCATGTGTTCTTCCTGCAGGAGCTTGCCGGTGACCGGCATACTCTGCAGAGGTTGTTCCGCGCGCTCGGGGTTGCCGACAACGTTCGACCGCCGGGGGTGGCACAGCCCATGAACCAGAGCCATGAAGGCCGGCCGCCCTTGACGATGGAGCTGACGAACGCACTACGTGAGTACTTCGCCGATTCCGACGCAGCATTGAGCCGGCGCCTGGGACGTGCCCTTCCCTGGCCAACCTTGAAGATGGGACTGAACCATGGATGAGACCTCGCGTGAGAACCCTGCAGGAGCCATGGAGCCGATCCCGTTCAACCGGACGGCAGTGGTGGGGAGGGAACTGGACTACATCCAGGAGTCGATCGAGCGCGGCCACACCTCATCGGGCGGAACCTTCTCCGCGCGAGCAGGCCAGATCCTTGCCGAGGAGACAGGCGCAGAGGAGGTCTTGCTCACGACGTCGTGCACGAGTGCCCTCGAACTCAGCGCTCTGATGCTGGACCTCGGGCCCACCGACACGGTCATCGTCCCGTCGTTCACCTTTACGTCCAGCGCCCTGGCGTTCGCGCGCCAGGGGGCTCGACTGCTGTTCTGCGACATTGAGCCGCAAACACTCGGTCCGGACCCGGAGCATCTGGAGAGCTTGCTGGACGAGACTGTGCGTGCTCTGGTCATCGTGCACTACGCGGGCATCGCCTGCGATGTCGACGGCATCCGCAAAGCCTTGGCACGGTGGCCAGACGTCGTGCTCATCGAGGACAACGCGCACGGGCTGCTCGGTACGTGGGGTGGCGCACCGCTGGGTAGCCTCGGCCGATTCGCCACATTGAGCTTCCACGAGACCAAGAACTTCACGTGCGGAGAAGGTGGTGCTCTGCTGCTCAACGAGGCCAGTGACATCGACCGCGCAAGAGTGCTGTACGACAAGGGCACCAACAGACAGGCGTTCATGCTCGGGCAGGTGGACAAGTACTCCTGGAAGGACACCGGAGGATCGTTCGGGCTGTCGGACACGCTCGCGGCCTACTTGACCGCCCAACTCGAACAGCGGGATCACATCCAGAGTCGCCGTCGAGCAGTCTTCGAGACGTACGAGCGAGCGCTCGCACCTTTTGCCGACGACCTCGGTTTCCAGCTGGCCGAGATCCCGCCCGACCGTGGCTCGGCCTACCACATGTTCTATGTTCTCCTTCGCGATCGGGAAACCCGGAACATGGTGTTGCAGTCCATGCGCGCTGCCGGCGTGAATCCGACCTTCCACTACGTCCCGCTGCACAGCTCTCTCGGTGGCCGACGCTTCGCCGCTCGTCCGACCGAATGCCCTGTCTCCGAGCAGATCAGCGGGCGGTTGCTACGCCTGCCGTTCTTCAACGATCTCTCTTCGGAGGACGTCACCCGCGTGGCCTCGGCCTTCCTCAACGCCGTGTCACGAGGAGACATGCCGAGCTGAGCCCTGGCTCCCCGTCGTCTGGCCCTCCGCCCGGGGCCATCAGTGCTTCCGTCGTGAGAAGTGGGCCTCGCCCACGCTGAGGATGGCGAACGCCGCCGCCTCCGCTGCGAGGAAGCACCAGACGATCCGGTCAGAGGGTGGAAGCGCCCCCAAGGCGAGGAAGGCAAGCCCGCCGACGACAAAGGCGCCCAGCCACCCGATGACCGCGTTCCTCGGGCGGCCGTGAGCCAGGATACTGATCACCAAGACCAGGTTGGCGACGGCCAACGTGCACGCCACAGCCACCACTCCGGAACTCATCCCGTCGAAATGCACCGTCGCCCCGAAGATCAGCCGCAACACAGGAGGGCCGAGCCACACGCCGAAGACTCCGGCCAGACCGACGGTGACGGCCGTCGTCGCCAGGGTGGCGGCGCGGAGTCGCTGCAGGGCCGCGGTCTCCTCAGCGACGACCAACGCGCTGATCTTGGAGCTCAGCTGGGCGACGAGTCCGATGGCCAGGAGATAGGGCGCTCTGAAGAGGGCGAGAGTCGCGAAGAGCGCGGTGACGGCGGCTGGAGTTCCACCGGCGAGTGCCAGGAGGACAGGTGAACCGGTCAGCACGATCTGCCCGAGCAGCTGGGCAGACCCTGCACCGGTGAGGAACGTGAGCGGCCTGCGCCGTTCGGTCGTCGTGACCCCTGTCCCAAAGCGCACGGAGCGCAGCCAGAAGACCGACACGAGATGGCCGGCGACGAGGCTCAGGCCGTAGGCCGAGGGATCGCGCACTCCCGACACGAACAGTGCTCCCACCGCGATGCAGCGAAGTCCGTTCTCGGCCACCAGGCTCACGCCGATGCTCACGTAGCGACGGCTCGCGTTGAGCCTCCCTCTGACGACGCCGATCACGCCGGAGCCGAGGGTCAGCAGCGCGACCAGCGCCGGCCACGCCACACCGTCGACATGGAAGAGCGGCATGCGCCCCAGCCAACAGAGGCCGCCCAACGCGATGGACGAGGCCAGCACGGCCATGGAGACGCGGGGCAACGCGTGACGAACGGACCCCTCGCCCTGCACGGTCACCGTTCGCGTGATCCAGTGCTGCAACGGGAATGTCAACGCTGCGGCTGCAAATCCCCAGTAGGTCCACAACACCGAGACCGGTGCCGCAGCCTCCGCGCCCAGAGCGCGGGTCGAGAGGGCAAAGACGACGTAGGCCAACAGCCCGCTGAGACCCGAGCCGAGCGCCAACGCGATGGTGTCACGCCGCCTGCCGGCCGGTCGAGGGTCTTCCACCGGGGCGGGCGAGCGACGCCGGGATGGGCCCACTCCGGGCTCGTCAGCTGACATGCTTCAACGCACGGAGGGTCTTCTGGCCCACCGACCGATCCACGAACCAGACCCACCCCGGCCCGTTTCCGACCCGCTGGTAGCCGTCACTCAGGGTGCCTCGCAGCCACGCGGGGACGGAGCCACCCACCGCGATCACCGTCGGTCTCTGTTCATCGATCCAGTTGGCGTACCCCTCCAGGCCCCCGGGCCAGGTGTCGTTCATGTAACGACCCAACCCGCCGGAGAGCGTCTGGTAACGCGTCGGGTTGGTCTTGTGTGCGAAAACCATCGGCTGCGGCGCATTGATCGACAGCATGGAGGCGTCGTCGGGCAGTTCGGCCATCACCGTGGTCACTGATTGACGCTGGGCGGTCAGCCTCTGATCGCGTTGGCCGACGGAGAAGTTGAGCGCCATGGCGACCCCGGCCACGATCCAGACCAGCGACAAGGCCAACACTCGTCGTGGTGCCAGGTGGCGGCTGAGCGCCTTCACCACCCCTCCGTAGGCCAGCGCTGCCCAGGGGAGCACGGTCATGGCATCCGGCCAGTCATCGAAGTTCAGAAACATCCAGGCAATCGCCACCAGGGCAGCCACAGCGAGGCCCACCGTTGAGACCGCAGCAGGCTCAGGGCGATCTCTGGTGCGCCACCACTGCACTGCACTTCTGCCGAGTTCACTCAGACCGAGCAGGACGATGGCAGCCACGCCGACGAGCGCCACCCAGAGCGAGGCGCCGTAGCCGCCCTCCAACTGCCACCAGTTGGTGGCGAATCCTCGTGTGATGGAGTTCCCGACGTTGTACTCGCTGTTGAGTGCCCAGAACGCGGCGAAGGCCGTTTGCAGAGCCCCCGCGGCAGTGAAATAGACGATGCAGACCACGACGGGGACGATTCCACCGAAGGCAAACTGCACGGCCGACCGAAGCCGATCCCCGGCTTGGACCGCGATCAGACCGACAAGTGCAATCGCCAGCCCCACTGGAAAGGAGATCTGCAGGATGAGCGTTGCCAGGCTCAGCGCCACACCCGCCCCAAGCCACCGTCGATGGTGGACCGCCCATGCTGAGACCAGCAGCATCAGGAGCATCGGCGTCTTCTCGCGCGGTCCGCCAGAGGCATAGGCAATGATTCCGTGGAAGCTCAGGAACGCGGCAGCGGAGGCCAGCCCCGCAGCCTTCGAGCCGAAGACGTCCCGGCCCAACAGATAGACCATGCACACACCTGCCACCGCAAAGAGCAGGAAGAGCAGGCGCATGCCGAAGACGTCGTCGAGGCCGCCGATCCGGGCAATCAGGACGCCCAAACCGGGGAGCCAGTGTGCAAGGGGCCCAGCACGGTTGAGGATTCCCTCATAGGGCGGGACGCCTTCAAAAACCTGCTGCCCGGCGTAGCTGTAGATCCCGAGGTCCCGGGACAGCACACCGTTGAAGCCGTGCAGCGAATACACGAGCAGGCCGACGGCACCGACCAGCCAGGTCAGGAGATCGAAGCGAAGCCGTGGCCGGTGCACCCGGGTGACGCGGCCCCCGGCCATCGTCCGTGTCAATCGGCGTCGTTGATCATGCCGGCGCCGACGGTGTTCCCGGTGGCCTCGTCGATCAGGATGAACGCACCGGTGGTGCGGTTCTTGTCGTAGGGATCGCACAGCAGCGGCACCGCGCTGCGGAACTGGACCCGACCGATCTCGTTGAGGCCCAGCTCGCCGGTCTCCATGTCGCGGTGGAGCGTGTTGATGTCCAGACGGTACTGGATGCTCTTGATCAAGACCTTCCCCGTGCGGGTCGTGTGCTTGATCGCCAGCTTCTGCCGCGGTCGCAGGGGCTCGTTGGTCATCCAGCAGACCATCGCGTCGATGTTCTGGCTGGGCGTGGGGGAGTTCTTCGGCCGGCAGATCATGTCGCCGCGGGAGACGTCGAGGTCGTCCTCGAGCCGGACGGTGACCGACATGGGCGGATAGGCCTCGGAGACCTCCTTGTCGAAGACGTCGATGGCCTTGATCCTGCTCGTCATCCCGCTGGGGAGGACCTGCACCTCGTCACCAGGCTTGAGCACGCCTCCGGCGACCTGCCCGGCATACCCGCGGTAGTCGTGGAACTCGTCCGACTTGGGCCGGATGACGTACTGCACCGGGAAGCGCGAGTCGATCATGTCGCGGTCGGAGGCCACGTGGACGTTCTCGAGGTGGTGGATCAGCGACGTGCCGGCATACCAGGGCATGTTCTCGGAGCGGGTGACCACGTTGTCACCCTTGAGCGCGGACATCGGGATGATGGTCAGGTCGGGGATCGCCAGCTTGGTCGCGAACGAGCCGAACTCCTTGGCGATCTTGTTGAAGACGTCCTCGTCGTAGTCGACGAGGTCCATCTTGTTCACCGCGAGGACCAGGTGGGGGACGCGTAGGAGCGACAGCAGCACCGCGTGGCGACGGGACTGCTCGGTCAGGCCGTTGCGCGCGTCGACGAGCACCAGGCCCAGGTCCGCCGTGGACGCACCGGTCACCATGTTGCGGGTGTACTGGATGTGCCCGGGCGTGTCGGCGATGATGAACTTGCGCTTGGGGGTGGCGAAGTAGCGGTAGGCCACGTCGATCGTGATTCCCTGCTCCCGCTCGGACCGGAGTCCGTCGGTGAGCAGCGCCAGGTCGGTGTAGTCGTAGCCGCGCGACTTGCTGGTCGTCTCGACCGCACTCATCTGGTCCTCGAAGATCGCCTTCGAGTCGAGCAGCAGGCGCCCGATGAGGGTGGACTTGCCGTCGTCGACCGACCCGGCTGTGGCAAAACGGAGCAGATCCATGGTTTAGAAGTAGCCCTCTCGCTTGCGGTCTTCCATTGCGGCCTCGGAGAAGCGGTCGTCGCCGCGGGTGGCACCCCGCTCGGTGACCGTGGCGACCGCGATCTCGTCGATGATCTCGTCGACGGTCGCGGCCTCCGACTTCACGCAGCCGGTCAGGGTCATGTCACCGACGGTGCGGAAGCGCACCATCTCCTTGGTGATCGACTCACCCTTCTTGGGCTGCACCGCGTCGGAGGCGGACAGCAACATGCCGTCGCGGGCGATGACCTCGCGCTCGTGGGCGAAGTAGATGGACGGCACCTCGATGCCTTCGCGGCCGATGTAGTGCCAGATGTCGAGCTCGGTCCAGTTGGACAGCGGGAAGACCCGCATGTGCTCGCCCTCGTGCAGCTTGCCGTTGTAGAGGTTCCACAGCTCGGGGCGCTGGTTCTTGGGGTCCCACTGGCCGAAGTCGTCGCGGTGGGAGTAGACGCGCTCCTTCGCCCGGGCCTTCTCCTCGTCGCGGCGTCCGCCACCGAACGCGGCCGTGAAGCCTTCACGCTCGATCGCGTCCAGCAGGGTGCCGATCTGCAGGCGGTTGCGGCTCGTCTTGCCGTCGTCGACGACGACACCGTTCGCGATGGCCTCGTCGACCGAGGCGATGATCATCCGCACGCCGAGGCGGTCGACCCACCGGTCACGGGTCTCGATGACCTCGGGGAAGTCGAAGCCGGTGTCGACCTGCATCACCGGGAAGGGGACGCGCGCCGGGTAGAAGGCCTTCTCCGCCAGGCGCAGCATGACGATCGAGTCCTTGCCGCCGGAAAAGAGCAGCACCGGCTTGCGGAACTCCGCCGCCACCTCGCGGAAGATGTGGATCGACTCCGACTCGAGCTCGTCGAGCTGGCTCATCCGGTAGTCAGTGTGCACAGCCATCGTCAGGTGGTTCCCTCCTCGTGGATGCGCGCAACTCTACACACGCTCAGGTCCGCTCCGACGGACGAGTCGGGGAAGTCGGCTCGTCGTGGGACGGGGCCGCGACCGGGAGCGACTCGAAGGGTGCGAGACCGTGCAGCTTGCGAACGCCGCCCCAGATGACCGGACCGAGGATCAACATGCCGGCACCGATCATGCCCACCCACTCGGGCGGGACCTGCAGCATCGAGAGTCCGGTCAGGGACAGCACCATCACGATGCCTCGCCGGATCACCGACTGGGAGACCCAGCTGGCCAGCTTGGCGCCGAGGAAGGTGCCGGGCATTCCACCGACGATCAACGGGATGAGCACCGCCCAGTCGACCCCCGAGACGATGACGTGGCTGATCGCCGCCGACACGACCAACGGGATGGCCTGCACCAGATCCGTCCCGACCAGGCGCCGCGGCGACATGCGTGGATAGAGCAGCACGAGCGCCACCATGATGAGTGATCCCGAGCCGACCGAGGTCAGGCCCACCAGCAGCCCGCCGGTGGCACCGATCAGGAAGGTGGGGAGCGGCTTGACCGGAGACTCCGGCCGGCCGGTGTGCTCGCCGCCCTCGTGCAGGTTCTTCACCATCTGCAGGTACATCCGCAGGGCGTAGGTCGATGCCGTGATCAGCAGGGTGACGCCGATGGCGAGCTTGATGAACTGCTCCTGTGCCTCGCCGGCCGCCACCGCCTTGATGATGAACGCGCCGGCGAAGGCTGTCGGCACCGAGCCGGCGATCAGCCAGGCGGCCAGCTTCAGATGAGGTGAGCCACCCTTCCAGTGCACCGCGGCCCCGACGCTCTTGTTGAACGCGGCCGAGACGAGGTCGTTGGCCACGGCGGCCGAGGGTGGCACGCCGAGCAGGATCAGCGCCGGGGTCATCAGGGCACCACCGCCCATCCCGGTCAGCCCGATGACGATGCCGACCAGGAAGCTGACCACCAGCAGCGAGAGCGCGGTCGTGGTCAGCAGGTCACTCATCGCTCACCCCGGCCCGCCGGGCTCCCGGTCGGGTCGGCGTCGAGGTCGACCAGACCGTCTTCAGCCAGCAGCCCGAGCACGTCATCGACCACCTCGTCGACCGTCCGCCCGGCGGTGTCGACCCGCAGGTCGGCATCGTCGGGCTCCTCGTAGGGCGAGGAGATGCCCGTGAAATCCGGTATGTCGCCCCGCCGCGCCTTCGCGTAGAGGCCCTTGCGGTCCCGCCGCTCGCACTCCTGCAGTGGCGTGGCGACGTGGACGAGGACGAAGGCGCCACCGGTCGCATCGACCATCCGACGCACGGCGGCCCGGGTGGAGGCGAACGGGGCGATCGGGCTGCAGATGGCCGCGCCTCCGTGGCGGGCGATCTCCGCGGCGACCCACCCGATCCGGCGGATGTTGGTCTCGCGGTCCTCCCGCGAGAACGTCAGGCCCGCCGACAGGTTGCGCCGCACGACGTCACCATCGAGCAGGGTCACGGTGCGGTGGCCCTCGGCGACGAGCCGGTCGCGCACGCCCCGGGCCACGGTCGACTTGCCGCTGCCGGACAGCCCGGTGAAGAACAGCACCATCCCGCGGGCGGTTCCGGTCGGGCGGTCGGACCGCACCACCGCCTCGACGGCGGCCGGCAGGGGTCCCTCGCCGACTGTCTCGAGGACCTCGGCCGGGGCGTAGGCCCGGACGACGCGGTCCTGCACCGCGCCGTCGGCCCCCGCCCGGTCACGCCGGGCGAGTGGCACGGCGACGACGTGCGCGTTTCCGATCAGGCCGGCGGCCGCGAGGCTGGCCCGGATCAGGCCGGTGGCGGACAGACCCTCGGGCCGCCCCTCGCCGACCAGCGCGAGCAGCAGCACCGGCCGTCCGGCTGCGGCCGCGGTGATGTGGTCGATGTCCTGCTCGGTCAACGGCCGCGCGCTGGGCACCGTGATGGTCTCGGGCGGGAGCCCCGTCCGGAGCTGCTCAGGGGCGAGGTAGAGGTGGTCGAAGACCCGCCCCTCACGACGGGTGAGTCCCCGCACCGCTCCGACGAGGCCGACGGTGGCTGCGTCCTCCTCGAAGGTGTCCTGGATCTCGAGGGAGGCGAGCGGCACCCCTTCGGGATCGACCAGCTCGACGGTCGTGCCGGGCGACAGCCTCGGGGCCAGGTCGCGGGACGTGGTGAGGGTCACGCCCGTCTCCGGTGTCCCGAATCCGCGAAGCGGGGCGAGGGCTCCGGTCATCAGCAGCTCGAGGTCGTCGAGCTCGCCGGCGGACGGCGCCAGCTGGACAGTGTTGCCGTCGGCCGTGTTCACGCCGGGCATTCTGTCATCCGCGTCCCGCCTCGGCACTCACGTGGGCACGACGCGCGGGAGCGCTTCCGTCAGCGCGTCGCGCCAGTCGCGGACGGGCGCCCGACCGACGCGTTGCCAGGCGTCGTGGCCCAGCACGCTGTATGCCGGTCGCGGCGCCGGACGCGGGAAGGCGGCGGTGGTGGTGGGGCGGACCCGGTCGGGGTCGAGACCGAGGCCGGTGAAGATCGCGCGGGTGAACTCGAACCACGTGGTCGATCCGGAGGACGTCGCGTGGTAGGCGCCGGGGGGTGCCTCCGCCTCGACGAGCCGCAGGATCGCGTCCGCCACGTCGACGGTCCAGGTGGGTTGCCCTTCCTGGTCGTCCACGACGTCGAGGGTGTCATGATCGCCGGCGAGCCGGGCCATCGTCTTGACGAAGTTGCCACCGTGCTCGCCGTAGAGCCAGGCGGTGCGGACCACCAGTGAGTCGGGGCACAGCGCCCGCACGGCCCACTCCCCGGCGGCCTTCGTCCGTCCGTAGGCGGAGCGTGGAGCCAGAGGCGCGTCCTCGGCATACGGGCTGGTGGCGTCTCCGGCGAAGACGTAGTCGGTGGAGACCTGCACGAGCCTGGCTCCGGCGCGCTCGCACGCGCGGGCGAGGTTGCCGGCCCCGATCGCGTTGATGGCGAAGGCGTCCGGTTCGTGGCTCTCCGCGTCGTCCACCGCGGTCCAGGCGGCGGTGTTGACCACGACGTCGTGCGAGGACACCTCAGCCAGGCAGGCGTCCGGGTCGGTGACGTCGAGGTCGAGGCGGGCGGCCGCGGTGACATCGTGCCCGGCGGACCGGGCGGCAGCCACGACGTCCTGCCCGAGCATGCCGCCGGCACCGGTGACCAGCCAGCTCATCAGCGGCCCAGCCGTTCGTAGCGCGCCTCGGCGACCACCTTGGCCGTGCGCCACCAGTCCTGGTTGTCGCGGTACCAGGCGATGGTGTCCTCGAGCCCAGAACGGACGTCCGGGTGGGTGGGTTGCCAATCGGTCTCGCGGCGGAGCTTGGTGGAGTCGATGGCATAGCGCAGGTCGTGGCCGGGGCGGTCCGGGACGTGGTCGAACCAGTCGGCGGGCTTGTCCATGAGCTCGAGGATGAGCGCAATCATGTCGCGGTTGTTCATCTCGCCGTCGGCGCCGATCAGATAGGTTTCGCCGAGCCGTCCCTGCTCGAGGATGGCGATCACGGCGTCGTTGTGGTCGTCGACGTGGATCCAGTCACGCACGTTGGTGCCCTCGCCATACAGCTTCGGCTTGACGCCGTCGAGGATGCCTGTGATCTGCCGGGGGATGAACTTCTCCACGTGCTGGCGGGGGCCGTAGTTGTTGGAGCAGTTGGACAGGGTCGCCTGGAGGCCGAACGAGCGGATCCAGGCACGGACCAGCAGGTCGGCGCTGGCCTTGGACGCGGAGTAGGGGCTCGACGGGTTGACCGGCGTCTCCTCGGTGAACCGGGCCGGGTCGTCGAGGGCGAGGTCGCCGTAGACCTCGTCGGTGGAGACGTGGTGGATCCGCTTGTCGTGCCGTCGCACCGCCTGGATCAGTTGGTAGGTGCCGACGATGTTGGTCTCGATGAAGGGCCACGGGTCCTCGAGCGAGTTGTCGTTGTGCGAGTCCGCGGCGAAGTGGACGACCAGGTCGTGCGCGGCCACCAGCTCGTCCACCACGGCGGGGTCGCTGACCGAGCCCTTCACCACATCGATGTCGTCGATGACCGGGTCCAACGAGGAGAGGTTCGCGGCATACGTCATCGCGTCGAGCACGGTGAGCTGCCAGTCGGGTCGCACCTGCCGGGACCGAATGACGAAGTTGCTGCCGATGAACCCGGCCGCGCCGGTGACGAGGACCTTCATGGGGGCGAGGCTAGTCGACCCGTTCGGATCACCCGGGTCGTCAGCCAACCGGCCGATAGGGTCGCACCCATGAAGGGCATCATTCTGGCAGGGGGCTCCGGCACGCGCCTGCACCCGATCACCAAGGCGATCAGCAAGCAGCTGATGCCGGTCTATGACAAGCCGATGGTCTACTACCCGCTGTCGACACTCATGATGGCCGGCGTCCGCGAGGTGCTGGTCATCACGACGCCCCACGACTCGGCTGCGTTCCGGCATCTGCTCGGCGACGGCTCGACGTGGGGGATGAGCCTGGAGTATGCCATCCAGCCGAGCCCGGACGGGCTGGCGCAGGCCTTCATCATCGGCGCGGAGTTCATCGGCGACGACACTGTCGCGCTGGTCCTGGGAGACAACATCTTCCACGGTCCCGGCCTCGGCACCTCGCTCCGCGCCAACACCGACGTAAGGGGCGGTCACATCTTCGCCCAGCACGTCTCCGAGCCGCGCGCCTACGGCGTCGTGGAGTTCGACCTCGACGGCACGGTGCGGTCGATCGAGGAGAAGCCCGCGCGGCCGAAGTCGCGCTATGCCGTGCCGGGGCTCTACTTCTACGACAACTCGGTGGTCGAGATCGCGCGCAACCTGAAGCCGAGCGAGCGCGGCGAGCTGGAGATCACCGGCGTCAACCAGGCCTACCTGGAGCAGGGCACCCTGACCGTCACGACCCTGCCCCGGGGCACGGCCTGGTTCGACACCGGCACCTTCCAGGGCCTGTTGGACGCGAGCCAGTTCGTGGCCGTCGTCGAGGCCAGGCAGGGCCAGAAGATCGGTTGTGTGGAGGAGATCGCCTGGCGCAACCACTGGCTGGACGACGACGAGTTCGCTGCTCTGGGCCGGTCTTTGGTCAAGAGCGGCTACGGCACCTACATGCTGAGCCTCCTGGGCGACACGGAGGTGCCGTGATGGACATCCGACCGCTGCGCATCGAGGGTGCCCACGAGATCACCCCGAGGCAGTTCCCCGACGGGCGGGGCGTGTTCCTCGAGTCCTTCCGCGGCGACCGCCTCGCCGAGGTGATCGGCCACCGCCCGGACATCATCCAGACCAACGTCTCGGTGTCGTCGCGCGGGACGGTGCGCGGCATCCACTTCGCGGATGTCCCGCCCTCGCAGGCCAAGTACGTCACGGCACTGTCGGGGTCGTTCATCGACTTCGTCATCGACATCAGGGTCGGCTCCCCCACGTTCGGGGAGTGGGACTCGGTGCTGCTCGACACCAGGGACCGCCGGGCCATCTACCTCTCCGAGGGTCTCGGCCACGCGATCTGTGCCCTGGAGGACGACTCCACGGTGATGTACCTGTGCACGGCCACATACAACCCCGGGCGCGAACACGGCATACACCCCCTCGACCCGGAGATCGGGCTGCGCCTACCGGACGGCCTCGAGCCGGTCCTCTCGGACAAGGACGGCGCAGCGCCCACCCTCGCGGCGGCACGGAGCGAGGGTCTGCTGCCCGATCATGCGCAGTGCCAGGCGTATGTCGCGTCGCTCACCTGAACCTCCTGGGGAATCCCACATCGCGGGCCAGTCCTTGTTAGCGTGAGGGTGATGAGCATCTTCGGCGGACGGCCGACCATCCTCGGACATCGCGGGCTCGGTGCTGGCGTGGTCGACGGCCACGCGGAAAACACACCCGACTCGTTCCGCGGGGCCGTGAAGGAGGGGTTGCGCTGGATCGAGACCGATGTGCGCCGCACCCTCGACAACGCGGTGGTGGTCGGGCACAACCCGAGCCTGCACGACGGGTCCTTCCTCGAACAGCTCACCCTGGCGCAGGCGCGCGAGCTCGGGGTGCTGACCATCGAGGAGCTGCTCGAGGAGCTGCCGGACAACATCGGCGTCAACCTCGACGTCAAGAGCTGCCTCGAGGACGCCCTGCGGCCACCCGCCCAGACCACGGCCGCGATGGTCGCGCCGTTGGCCAGGCAGATCTCGCGGGAGCGGCCGTTCCTGCTCTCGTCCTTCGACGCCTCGGTCGTCCTCCTGGTGCGCGAACGCGCGCCCGAGGTGCCCTTGGGCCTTCTGACGTGGTTCACCTTCCCGCTGCGCAAGGCCATCGCGGCGGCGGCGCAGCTCCACGTCGAGGTGGTCAGCGCCCAGGTGGGGTCATTCCTGCGCCGGAGCGTGGAACCGAAGCTGCCGCAGGTCTCCAACGACTACGCCGTGGACGTGGCGCACCGTGCCGGGCTCGAGGTCATGTGCTGGTGCCCCGACCTCGAGGACGCGCGAGACCTCTTCGAGGCGGGGGTCGACGGGGTCGTGGTCAACGACGTGCCGCGCGCACTCGAGGGTCTGCGTGGGGTCGCTGACTGAGTCCACCCCGGGACGCTGCTCGGCGGTCAGGCGGTATAGCCGAACCGCTCGTAGTCGGCCCGGTAGAACTCCTGGATCTGCGTCAGCAGCGACGGCGTGATCTCGACGTCCTTGCTGGAGTAACCGGCGCTGTGCGCGCCCTCTCTCACCCGTGGGACGTCGCGCGTCAACCCGAGGTCGTGGGTCTGGTCGAGCTTTTCGACGATGGCGCTGAGGCCGTCCTCGAAGTAGTGCACCTCGGCCTCCTGCAGGTAGAAGTCCGCCTGGGGCCGAATGTGGTTGTCGTGCAGGTGCGGGTCGACCTTGCATTTCGCGAAGTTCTGCTGTGCCCACGCCTCCACGCGTGCCCCGTCCACCCCGACCTCCCTGCGGCGGGTGCGCCACAGGTACTCCGACTGCAACCGGCGCACGGGGTCGCGCACCATCATGAACACGAGGTCGAAACGGTCGATCCGAAACAACATCCGCAGCAGCTCCGCCTCCATGTGCTGCGGTGTGCTCCGGCGGAGGTGGTTCATGTTGTCCCGACCCATCCGGCCGTCGAGGTAGGTCGTGACGTAGCCACTGTTCTTGAAGACCCGCTCGATGGTGGAACCGCCGGTCTTCGGCACGTGCACGAACAGGATCTTTCGTCCGTCCTTGCGGAACACGGGCATGGCACGGCTGCTTTCTGCGCTGGGACGAAGTGCGACGGTCTATGGAGCGTCGGCTCCGTAGGATACGACGCCACCCAGTCTCGGTGCGCACAGGCTGACGTCACCGGGCGACCCTCGAGGGGTGCCGTGGAGCCGCGATCCTCGCTACCCTTCTGGGGTGAGTGCGCCAGGTGTCGGTGTGCAAGGGCTCGCTGAGCAGGAGGGACGAGCCGGCGGCGCCGTCGGCACCCTCCCCGAACCGCCCGATCCCGCACCCCCGGGCCCGCCGACGCCGGGGCCGCCGACGCCGGGGAGGGT
>NZ_VOHR01000050.1 GCF_009192725.1 Segeticoccus rhizosphaerae
CGTCCTCGACGCGCGTGACGGCATACCGGCGGGGCTGGTCGTCGACGCCTTCGTGGACTGCTCCGGCGCACCCTCCGCGGTGGCCAGCGGATGCCGCGCCGTCGGGCCGGCCGGCGTGGCGGTGCTCGTCGGGATGGGAGCCGACGAGGTGACCCTGCCGGTGTCGCTGGTCCAGAACCGCGAGATCGAGGTGACCGGCACGTTCCGTTACGCCAACACCTGGCCGGAGGCCATCGCTCTGGCGACCTCGGGCCAGGTCGACCTCGACGGGCTCGTCACCGCGCACGTCGACCTCGACCACGTGGTCGAGACCCTCGACGTCGACCCGCAGGCAGGGCACCTGAAGATGGTGGTGCGCCCCGGCGGGGTGTGACCCCTGGGCAGGAACCGGTGACACGGCGGTGAGGAGGCCGGGCATGCGTGGGAGCCGGTCCAGCGACGCGCTGGTGCACCAGCGTCGCGACCAGATCCTCGAGGTGGTGCTCGACGAGGGCGCGGTGGGCATTCCCGACCTGGCGCGACGGTGCCAGGTCAGCGAGATGACCATCCACCGCGACCTCGATGCCCTCGCGGACGCCGGCTTGGTCGAGAAGCACCGTGGACGGGCGGTGGCGCCGTCGGCGTTGCGCGTGCAGACGAGCGCGCAGTTCCGGATGCGGGCCGGCGCACGCCTCAAGGAGGCCGTCGGATCCGGGGCGCTGCCACTTCTGGAGGGCGCGCGGACGGTGTTCTTCGACGACTCCACCACTGCTCTGCCACTCCTGCGTCGCCTCGGCGAGACCGCCACGGCCCCGGTCACCGTCGTCACGAACTACCTCGAGGCCGTGCATCGTGGGGCCGGACACCCCATGCTGCGCATGCACCTGCTCGGCGGCGACTACGTCCCCGACCTGGGCGCGACCTTCGGCAGCGCGTGCGTCGAGGCGATCCACCGCTGGCACTTCGACGTCGCGGTCTTCAGTGCCCCCGCGGAGAGTGAGGCCCGGTGCTACCACCCGTTGCTCGGGTCGGTGGCGATCAAGCAGGCGGCGCTGCGCCGGGCGGCCGACAGCGTGTTGCTGCTGGACCACACCAAGCTGGGACACACCGGGCCGCACCACATCTGCGACGTCTCCGAGGCCGGCACCGTGGTGCTCGACGCGGAGGCCGATCCGCGCGAGGTCGAGCTGATGCGCAGGCAGGGGGCCACCGTGCAGCTCGTGCCCATCGCCGAGCCGGCTGCGACCGACCGTCTCGGCGACGACGAGCCGAGGGCGTCTCGCAAGTCGGCAGCACGTACCTGATCGACCGCACCAGCACCGGGCAGCACCCCGAGATCGGAGCACTTCCATGGGCATCCTCGACGTCTTCTCCCTGCGCGACCGGGTCACGCTGGTCACCGGCGCCAGCCGCGGCCTCGGCAAGGGGTTCGCACTGGCGCTGGCGGAAGCGGGCGCCGACGTGGCCCTGGTTGCCCGCGACGAGTCCGCCTGCCAGGAGGTGGCGGAGCAGGTCGAGGCGCTCGGACGTCGCTCGCTGGTGGTCGCGGCCGACGTCACGGACCCCGAGCAGGTCGAGCAGGTCGTGCAGAGGGTGGCGGGCCGCCTCGGTGGCCCCGACGTCCTGGTCAACAATGCCGGGGTCTGCGTGCACGCGCCGGCACTCGAGGTCACCGACGCCGACTGGCACCGGGTGCTCGACCTCAACGTCACCGCCCTCTGGCACATGAGCACGGCGGTGGCCCGGGTGATGGTGCCGCGTGGCGGAGGCGTCATCGTCAATGTCGGCAGCATCTCGGCGCAGATCGTCAACCGGCCCCAGTGGCAACCGGCCTACAACGCCTCCAAGGCCGCGGTGCACCAGCTGACCAAGAGCCTCGCGGCGGAGTGGGCGCCGCACGGCATACGGGTCAATGCGCTCGCGCCGGGCTACGTCAAGACGGAGATGGCCGACGTGGACCGGCCCGAGTTCCAGCAACGCTGGATCCTCGACGCACCGATGCAGCGCTATGCGACGCCCGAGGAGATCGCGCCGAGTCTGATCTACCTTGCCAGCGACGCTTCCTCGTTCACCACCGGCACGGTGCTCGTGGCAGACGGCGGCTACACGCTGTTCTGACCGCCGTCCTGGCTTGCCGGGGGGCAAGGGCGAGCGGTCCGGGCGCTCAGCGGCCCGTGTCGACGGCGCGCTGCCGGGTCTCGTTGACGTGCAGGGTGAACACGTCGGGCCGGGCGTAGTGCCCCACCGCGTCGAAGTCGAACCGTGCGCGGGCGAGATCATCCAGGTCGAGATCAGCTCGGAGGATGCCCTCCTGCCCCCGCAGCGGCCCGGCCAGGACGTCGCCGAGCGGACCGACGATCACGGAGCCCCCGCCGATGAGCACGGTGTCGGGGTCATCGCCCTGCGCGGGGTGCACGTCGGTCGGGAGGTTGGCGCGGGTGAGGTACTGGCACGCGCTCAACACGAAGCATCGGCCCTCGAGCGCGATGTGGCGCATCGTCGCCTGCCACGTCTCGCGCTCGTCGACGGTGGGTGCGCACCACAGGTCGATCCGCTTGTCATACATCGCCGTCCGGTAGAGCGGCATGTAGTTCTCCCAGCAGATCGCGGCGCCGAACCGCACCTCGTCGGCGGCGAAGACGGGCATGGTGGACCCGTCACCGGTGCCCCAGATCACCCGCTCCGCCGCGGTCGGCATCAGCTTTCGGTGCTTGCCGAGCAGCGAGCCGTCGGGGCCGAGAAACACGGCGGTGCAGTAGAGCGTCCCCCCGTCCCGCTCGATCACGCCGGCGACAAGATGGATCGACAACTGGCCGGCCAGCTCGCCGAGGCGCTCCGTCTCCGGGCCGGGGACGGTGATGGCGCCGTCGTGGTAGCGGCGGAACTCATCGCGTCCGGCGTCGCTGCGCATCCCGATCCGGACCCCGAAGTCCAGGCCCTTGGGGTAGCCACCGATGAAGGCCTCGGGCAGCACGACGAGCTGCGCGCCCTGACCGGCGGCCTCGGTGACCAGGCGGACGGCCTTGTCCATCGTGCGCGGCGTGTCGAACAACTCGGAACCGGCCTGGACGACGGCAACGGCGTAGGTGGACACAGGCACCTCCAGGTGGTGAGGAGACTGCGACCCTATCCCGGCGCTGCGAACCGCGGAATTCCCCGGACGCGCCGTCAGCGCCGGATCGGGCCGCCGATCTCGACGGTGGCGCCGCCGATGGTCAGGATGCCGGCCAACAGCTGCAGTCCCCACAGCGCGGTCGTTTTCGCGGTGATGACGCCATGCGGGAGGTCGCCGCTCGCCGTCCCGGCAAACGTGGTCAGCATGTCGCTGCAGGTGGTCCACAGCATGCCGATGCCGATCAGGACCGCAAGGGGAGCAAGCAGGCGCACGCCGTCCACCGCCCAGAAGAGCAGTCCCAGGGCGAACAGCGCCACCGCGGCCGCGCTCCACAGGAACAGGCCGGAGGTCCACGTCTGCGGCTGCTCGAGTGTCGACCACCAGGTCCACGAGAGGACCACGGCAGCCACCACGCACATCCCGGCGATCATCAACGACGCTCCGGCGCCGCGGGGTCGCTCGGGAGGCAAGGCGTAACCCTCGGGCCGGGGCAACGACCGTGGGTCGACGTCGTCGGCACGCACCGGTTCATAGGTGTCGGACCCGAGGAGGTCGTCCTCGGTGTCGCGGCGGTCGACGTAGCGATCGGCGGGCAGCTCGCGTGGTTCGTTCATGACATCCCTGGCCTCGGAGCGGACCACGCGATCATGGCACACAGTGGTCTGCCGCAGCTCTTTGGCGGCAGTGCCGCTGTCATCGCTGCGGGGCTTCTCGCCGTAGCGCTCAGTTCAGGTTCCCGAGGAACGCCTTGGCGACGGGTCCGGCGGTGGTGCCGCCGTCAACGCCCTTCTCGACCAGCACGGCGAAGGCGACGTCGCCCTGCCAGCCCACGATCCAGCAGGTGGGGTCCTTGCCGGAGCTGTCGTGCTCCGCGGTGCCCGTCTTGGCGTAGACCGGGACGCCGGGCACGCTCGCGAGGACCGGTGCGGTGCCGTCGGTCACCACCTCGCGCATGAGGGCTTGCAGCTGCTTGACGACCGTGCCGTCCAGCGGCGTCGCGTCGTGCCTCGCGCCCTTCACCGCGGGTGAGGTGATCAGGGTGGGTGGCACGAAGGAGCCGCGCGCCACCGAGCCGGCCATCACTGCCAGGGACAGCGGCGACGCCAGCGTCCGGCCCTGGCCGAAGGCCGACGCCGCCTTGTCGGTCTCACCGTCGGCGACCGGCACCGACCCGGCATACGCGTTCGGAACCCCGAGGTGCTCGGCCCAGTCGCCGCCGATCCCGAGCTGGCCCGCAGCCTCGTGCAGGTCGGCGTCGGCCATGCCCTCGGAGAGGGCGACGAAGGCGGTGTTGCACGAGTGCGCGAAGTCGGTCGAGAACGGCACGGCGCCATAGGACTCGTCCTCGTAGTTCTTGACCTCCAGGCCGTTCACGACGGTCGTCTTCGGGCAGTTCACTGTCGTGGTCGGCTTGAGCCCGTGCGAGAGCAGCGAGTATGTCGTGGCCACCTTGAGCGTCGAACCCGGCGCGTAGTGGCCGGTCAGCGCGCGATCGAAGCCGAACGCAGGGGAGTTGGCGACCGCGAGCAGGTTGCCGGTCCGGACGTCGACGGCCACCAGCGCCGAGGGCACCGAGCCGGTGCCGGCGAGCGCCGTCTGAGCCGCCGCCTGCGTCTTCGCGTCGAGGGTCAGCTCGAGAGGCTCGCCGTCCTTGGCCTTGCGCTCGAACAGCACGGTGTCCGGATGACCTTCGGGTGTGACCGTGAAGCCCGGGGTGGGTGCCATGACCGCGTCGTAGGTGCCCTGCAGGCCGCTGGTGCCGGCATACCCTCCGGCGCGATAGCGCGTGGGGTCCTTCTTGACCATCTCCGCGGTGACCGGGCCGAAGCTGCCGAGCAGCGGCTGGCCGAAGGTCCTGGTCGGGGCGAGCGGCTGGGTGCGTGAGAGCGCGAGGACCCCCTTGATCGCGCCCAGCTGGCTCTTGCGGGAGGAGTAGTCGGACTCGCGGTAGGTGATCACCGGGATCGGGCCCCTGGCGCCCGCCTTGTGGGCCGCGCGCAGCTTGTCGACCAGGGAGCTCTCGGAGACCCCGACGACGCCCGCGAGCGCCTTGGCCGACGAGGCGTCCGCGTTGACCGGGTCGAGCACGATGTCGTGCACCTTCGCGTTGGCCATGATCGGCTTGCCGCCTCGGCCGAGCACCTCACCGCGCGTGCCGGGGTCCTGCTGCACCGAGAACGCGCCGTTCGCGGTCAGCTTGGGGTGCCACAGCGAACCGTCGCCGATCAGCACCGCCCACTGCTCGCCCTGCCGGGTCAGCTGCACCCGGTCGACGTAGCTCCAGGTGACGCCCTTCTGCAGGGTCCACGAGACGCCCAGCACGGCGGTGCCCCTGTCGCCGGTGCGGTCGACCGACTGGACGGCGACCTTGACAGGGGCCTTGCCCAGGGCGGCCGTCGCCGTCGCGAAGTTGGCCTCGACCGCCGTCGGCGACGACCCGGCATACCGCGCCTGGTCCGGCTGCCGGGACGACCAGGCGCTGGCGAAGGACTGGGCCGCCGCCCGGGCTCCCTGATCCAGGCGGTCCTGCTCCGACTGCTGCTTCCACAGCACGGTTCCCCCAGCACCTCCCGCGACCAGGACGCCGGCCAGGGTCGCGGAAAGGGCAACGCGTCGACTCATGAGCCCATCCAACCTCATGCGGAACAGGGCGGGCTCCTCGATATCCCTCGGACGTCCGCCCCCATGACTTGGGCGGACCCCTCCCGTGCGGGCCGAGTTCGTGACAGGCTCCCGTCATGAAGAGCACCATGCAGACCACTCCGTTGCTCATCTCTCGCCTGCTCGTCACCGGCACGACGCTGCACGCCGACCAGGAGGCGGTCACCTGGACCGCGGACGGACCCCGCCGCACCTCGTATGCCGAGATCGGCACCATGTCGGCGCAGCTGGCCCATGCGCTGCGCGGGCTCGGAATCGACGGCGACCAGCGGGTGGCGACCTTCATGTGGAACAACGCGGAGCACCTCACCGCCTACCTGGCCGTGCCCTCGATGGGCGCGGTGCTGCACGCTCTCAACATCCGCCTCTTCCCCGAGCAGCTCATCTACGTCACCAACCACGCGGAGAACCAGGTCGTCATCGTCGACAACACCCTGGCCGAGCCGTTCGGCAGGCTGCTGCCGCACCTGACCACGCTGCGCCATGTCATCGTGAACGGGCCGGTCAGCGACGAGGTGCGAGAGGCGCTCGGCGCGCCGGACCACATCGAGGCGGTGCACGACTGGACCGAGCTGCTCGCCGCGCAGCCGGACACCTTCGAGTGGCCCGAGCTGGACGAGAACTGCGCCTCGTCGATGTGCTACACCTCCGGCACGACGGGCAACCCCAAGGGCGTGGCCTACTCGCACCGCTCGAACGTGCTGCACGCGATGCAGGCCGCGATGCCGTCCACGATGGACGTGCGCGAGGGTGACCGGTTGCTGGCCATCGTGCCGATGTTCCACGCCAACACCTGGGGGCTGCCGTATGTCGCGATGCTCGCCGGGGCGTCCCTCATCCTGCCCGACCGCTTCCTGCAGGCCGAGCCGCTGGCGCGGATGATCGAGACCGAGAAGGTCACCGGCGGCGGGGCGGTGCCGACGATCTGGACCGACGTGCTGCGCTACCTCGACGAGCACCCGACCGACACCTCGACGGTGCGCTCCGTCGTGGTCGGCGGATCGGCCTGCCCTCCTGCGCTGATGGCGGCGATGCACGAACGGCACGGAATCGAGGTCACCCATGCCTGGGGTATGACGGAGACGTCACCTCTCGGGTCAGCTGCGGTGGCCCCCGCGGCGGCGACCGGCGACGACTACTGGCGCTATCGGCATACCCAGGGTCGCTTGGCGCCCTTCGTGGAGGGACGGCTCGTGGGGCCGGACGGCGCACTGCAGCCCTGGGACGGGCAGAGCGTGGGCGAGTTGGAGGTGCGCGGGCCGTGGATCGCCGCGGGCTACTACGAAGGGCCCGCCGCGACGGACACGGACCGGGCGGAGGCGGCGGCCAAGTTCCACGACGGCTGGCTGCGCACCGGTGACGTGGGCACGCTGACCGCGGACGGGTTCCTCACCCTGACCGACCGGTCCAAGGACGTCATCAAGTCGGGCGGGGAGTGGATCTCGTCGGTGGAGCTGGAGAACATCCTGATGGGCCACCCCGCGGTCGCGGAGGCCTCGGTCGTGGGGGTGCCCGATGACAAGTGGGGTGAGCGCCCGCTCGCGACCGTCGTGCTCCTCGAGGGGGAGAGCTGCGACGTCGCCACCCTGCGGGAGTACCTCGAGGGCAAGGTCGCGCACTGGCAGGTGCCGGAGCGGTGGGCGTTCATCGACGAGGTGCCCAAGACAAGTGTCGGCAAGTTCGACAAGAAGGTGCTGCGCCGCCGCTACGCCGATGGCGAGCTCACCGTGCAGTCAGGGTCACCCGCCAGCTGAGTCGCCGAGCGCGGTGGTCAGCAGGCCTGGTTGACGTCGACGGCGCTGTCCGGGTTCTGCGTCTTGGTCGGTGACGGGCTCGACGTCGGTGCCGACTTGGGTGTCGAGCCAGCCTTGCCCTGGCCGTTGCTCTTCTTCTTGGGCGGCTTCGGCGGGTGGATCGCCTTCTGGACCAGTTGGTGCATCTTGGCGAAGTCGGGGTGCACCGTGTTGGTGTTGTCGTTGGTGAAGGCCAGGCTCTTCATCGTGCCCTTCTGCATCCGCTCGACCAGGGTGACGAAGGCCTTGAGCTCCTTCTGCGAGATGTCGGTCTGCAGGTTCTTCTTGAGCACCGACGCGAGGCGGGGGTACTTCTCGACCATGGTCACCGGGTTGACCTGGTCGACGATGGCTCCGACCATGCAACGCTGGCGCCGCATCCGGCTGAAGTCGTCGGTCGTGGCGCGGGAGCGGGAGTACCACAGGGCCTGGTGACCGTCCAGGTGCTGCTTCCCGGGTTCGATCCAGCCCTTGATGCTGCCGGGAGCGATCGCGCCGTTCTCCACCTTGCCCCCGATGGGGAGCCGCTCCTTGACGTCGATGTTGACACCGCCCATGGCGTTGACCAGCGAGCTGAAGCCGTGCAGGTCGACGATGAGGGTGTAGTCGATCGGCAGGCCGGTGACCTGGGTGAGCACCTGCTGGGTGGTGGTCAGGCCGGGGTTGTCGTTGCCCGGGAAGAGTTTCTGGTGCTCGCCGGCGAGGGTCCAGACCGCGTTCATCAGGCACTGGCTGCCGCAGTCGTAGCCGTTGGGGTAGAGCTCGTGCAGCGGATTGTTCTTGGGGAAGGGGACGTCCTGCAGGTTGCGGGGGACGCTGACCAGGACGGTGTTGCCGCTCTTGGTGTCGACCGAGGCGATGATCATCGAGTCGGTGCGGATTCCGACCCGGTCGGTCCCGGCGTCGGAGCCGAGCAGCAGGATGTTGACCCGTGGCGTGTTGGCCCACGGGGCCTGCTCGTTGTGCACGTCCGGGCGGGCGTAGTGCGGATTGGCGTGGGACTCGGAGGGCGACTTGCCCTTGAAGACCGTGTTGAGCAGGCTGCGGTGCACGCTGAGCAGACGCACCGCCTGGACGGATGGCACGAGGACCACCAGGCACATCAACAGGGTGAACCCCCGCAGCAGCCACGACTGGGCCGGCTCGATCCCCCGGGGCTCCGTCTGGTGCGAGGTGAGGACGATCGACGCGATCCAGATCAGCGCGCAGACGATGATGGCGACGGTCAGGAAGACGAGTCGCTCAGGGGTGACCGCGAGGTCGATGACCGAGGCCTTGAGGCCCTGGGACCCGATGTTGGCCAGCAGCACCACGAGGCCGACGATGAAGCCAGCCAGCACGACCAGCCCGGTGGTGCGGCGCTTGGTGAACGACAGGCCGGCTCCGGGGATGACGGTGCCGAGCGCGGTCAGGCCCAGGAAGCGGCGGGTGCTGTGCCGGCGCTCGTGCCGGCGTTCACCACGAGTGCCGACCGGCTCGCCGTCCGCGTCGCGCGGCAGGTAGGACATCCAGGACCTCTCATCGACCGTCTGTTGTGGGAGCGGGTCGCTGCTGCAGGGCGCAGGCGACGACTCCCGGGTGACAGCATGACGCATCATCCCCGGGAGTGCTCCACCACGTAAGACGCTTCAGGGTGCCAGAAGGTTCGCGCCGTTTTGGCGAACCCGTCGGCCGCCGGTAGCCTGTGCTCGCCCGTGGGGACCGGCCAGGCCGTGTCCGGACCGGGCATGGAGGTGTCGCATAGTGGCCTAGTGCGCCCGCCTGCTAAGCGGGTTGAGGATAAAACCTCTCGCGGGTTCAAATCCCGCCACCTCCGCCGAACGAGAGAAGGACCCCCACGCATTCCGGGGGTCCTTCTCTCGTTCGATCGGCCCGGAGGGCAAACCGGCGAGCAGCGCCCGGCGAGCGGCGAGTCAGGCCGTGGCCGCGTGCGCCTTCCGGGCCCGGTAGGCCGCCACGTGTGCGCGGTTGCCGCAGTTGCCCGTGTCGCAGAACCGCCGGGACCGGTTGCGGGACAGGTCCACCAGCACGGCGTCGCAGTCCTCGCCAGCGCACCGCTTGAGGCGGTCGAGGTCGTCGCCGCGGATCAGGTCCACGAAGCCCATCGCGGCCTCGGCGCCGATCCGTTGCGCGAGCGGGTCGTCGGGCTCCGTGGCGTGGACGTGCCAGTCGTACTCGCCGTGCTTGGTCAGGTAGGGGCGGGCGTCGACCTGGCGCAGGAGCTCGTTGACGACCTCGGCGGCGGCGTCACGGTCCGGCGTGTCCCAGACCGTGCGCAGCTGCTCCCGCATGTGCCTGACCTGGGCGAGTTCGGCCTCGGTGCGCAAGCGAGTCCCCGTGTAGGGGTTGTCCACCATGAAGGCGTCCAGGTCGGCTTGGGACCGCAGGTGGTCCGTGCCGCCGAGCCGGGTGTTGACCAGCGCCGCTGCCGCAATGAGCGCTTCCTGCGTGTCATGAGCAAAGTGCACGTTGACTCCTGAGATGGCGATCCCGTACTGTCACGAGTCTAAATCACTTTGACTCATGACTTCGGGATGGAGGTGCGCGATGGCCACGGCGGTGACGAAGGACGTGCGAGGGCGGGAGGGTCTCGGCGCCCCTGTCGCCGGCGGCATGGCGATGGCCCTGACGTCCGCCGCCACCTTCGGCGTCTCCGGACCCATCGCCAAGTCGCTGCTCGGGGCCGGGTGGAGCCCGCTCGCGGTGGTGCTGCTGCGGATCGGAGGAGGCGCTCTCGCGCTCGCGATCCCGGCGGCACTCGTCCTCCGGCGGCAGTCGCGGCTGAGCCGGCGGGGCTGGACCACCATGACGCTGTATGGCGTGTTCGCCATCGCCGGCGTGCAACTCGGTTACTTCAACGCCGTGCAGACCCTGTCCGTCGGCGTCGCCATGCTGTTGGAGTATCTCGCTCCGGTGCTGCTGCTGGGCTTCGTGTGGTGGCGCACCGGGAGCCGGCCCTCGCCGGCCTCACTGGTCGGCGCCGCGGTCGCGCTGGTCGGCCTCACCTTCGTCATCGACGTCTTCGGCGGCGTCCAGGTCGACCTGCAGGGGATGGCCTGGGGCCTGTTCGCCGCGCTCTGCCTCGCCTGCTACTACCAGCTGTCCGCCCGCGCCGGCGACGAGCTGCACCCCGTCGTGATGGCGGCAGGAGGCTGCGTCGTCGGCTTCGTGGCGATGGGAGTCGTCGCACTGCTCGGACTGCTTCCGGTGCACGCCTCCACCGCGCCGACCCTCGTGCTCGGCCACCCCACCAGCTGGCTGGTGCCCGCACTGGTGCTCGTGCTCGTCTCGACGGCGGCCGCCTACCTCACCGGCATCCTGGGCGTGCAGCGGCTCGGCTCGCGGGTGGCGTCCTTCGTCGGTCTGACGGAGGTGCTCTTCGCCGTGCTGTGGGCGTGGCTGCTGCTGTCAGAGCTGCCCACCGTCGTGCAGCTGCTCGGCGGCCTGCTCGTGACGGTCGGCGTCATCCTGGTCCGCACCGACCGCCGGCTGAGCTGAGCGCAGTGACCTGAGGTGGCGTGGTGCCCCGGCAGGTGGCGAGTCGTGGCCGAGCGCACGCGACTCGCCACCGCCGCCGGGGACGTCAGTGGGGTATGACGGGTGCCTCAGCCCTGTTCCAGCCTCGCCTTGAGCGAGTCGAGCTCGGTCCACAGCTGGGTCGGCAGCTGCTCGCCGAACTTCTCGAACCACTCCTGGATCTGCGGGATCTCGTCCTTCCACTCCTCGAGGTCGACCTCGAGGGCCTTGGCCAGTGCCTGGTCGGTGAGGTCGAGGCCGTCGGTGTCGAGCGACTCCGGTGTCGGCACGTGCCCGATCGGCGTTTCGACCGCGTCGGCCGTGCCCTCGATCCGCTCGATCGCCCACTTCAGGACCCGTGAGTTCTCGCCGAAGCCAGGCCAGAGGAACGACCCGTCGTCATCGCGGCGGAACCAGTTGACGTGGAAGATCTTCGGCAGCGCCGCGGCGTCGTGCTGCTTGCCCATCTCGACCCAGTGGGCGAGGTAGTCACCCGCGTTGTAACCGATGAACGGCAGCATCGCCATCGGGTCGCGTCGCACGACACCGACCTTCCCGGTCGCGGCCGCCGTCGTCTCGGAGGACAGGGTGGCGCCCATGAACGTGCCGTGCACCCAGTCGCGCGACTCGGTGACCAGCGGGATCGTCGTCTTGCGCCGGCCCCCGAAGAAGATCGCCGAGATCGGCACGCCGCGCGGGTCGTTGTACTCGGGCGCGAGGATCGGGCACTGCTCGATCGGCGTGCAGTAGCGGCTGTTCGGGTGGCTGGAGAGGACCGGCGGATCCTGCTTCGCCGTGTCCGGGGTCCAGTCCTCACCCTTCCACGAGGTTGCGTGGGCCGGCTCGTTCTCCATGCCTTCCCACCACACGTCGCCGTCGTCGGTCAGCGCGACGTTGGTGAAGACCGAGTTGCCCTTCTCCAGGGTGCGCATCGCGTTGGGGTTGGTCTTCTCATTGGTGCCCGGAGCGACGCCGAAGAAGCCGAATTCCGGATTCACGGCATACAGCCGGCCGTCCTCCCCGAAGCGCATCCAGGCGATGTCGTCGCCCAGGGTCTCCACCTTCCAGCCGGAGATCGACGGTTCGAGCATGGCCAGGTTGGTCTTGCCGCAGGCGCTCGGGAAGGCGGCGCAGACGTAGTAGGTCTTCTGCTCCGGGGAGGTGAGCTTGAGGATGAGCATGTGCTCCGCCAGCCAGCCCTCGTCGCGCGCCATGACCGAGGCGATGCGCAGCGCGTAGCACTTCTTGCCCAGCAGCGCGTTGCCGCCGTAGCCGGATCCGTAGGACCAGATCGCGCGTTCGTCGGGGAAGTGCACGATGTACTTCGTGTCGTTGCACGGCCACGGCACGTCTGCCTGCCCCTCCTCGAGGGGCTCGCCGACCGAGTGCAGGCACTCGACGAAGTCCGCGTCGATCTCCTCCATCTTCGCGAGCACCGTGGCGCCGCAGCGCGCCATCACCCGCATGGACGTGACGACGTATGCCGAGTCCGTCACCTCGACGCCGAACTTGGGGTCCTCGGCGTCCAGGTGCCCCATGACGAAGGGGATGACGTACATGGTGCGGCCCTTCATCGAGCCCTGGAAGAGCGGCGTCAGCGTCGCCTTCATCTCGTCCGGCGCCATCCAGTTGTTCGTCGGGCCGGCGTCCTTCTCCTGCTCCGAGCAGATGAACGTGCGGCCCTCGACGCGGGCCACGTCGCTGGGGTCAGAGGCGCAGTGGAAGCTGTTGGGCTTCTTCGTCTCGTCCAGCTTGGTGTAGGTGCCGGCCGCCACCAACTGGTCGGTCAGCTCGGTCCACTCCTGTTCCGACCCGGTCACCCAGTGGATCCGGTCGGGGGTCGTCAGAGCGGCAACCCGGTCCACCCATGCGGCGAGTCCGGCGTGGCTCGTGCCGCCATCGCTGGCCGGGGCGGGCGGGTGGGTGCCGGTTGCTGCGGTGTCGGTCGTCATGAGGATGTGAGCCGTCCCTTCGCGCGACGACGCGCGGTCGTGGTGTGCGTCACCTGGACACTCACTCCGAGAGGATGTCCACATGGTGAACGCGCTGATTCCTTCAACGTACGCGTCGGGACCGGCTCGGGCATCCGGGCGAGCAGACAAGGCCTGTGATGCAGGTCACAAAGCATAGCGGATCTGTCGGGAATCCCGGCTCCTTGGGCAAGGATTGAACGACAACCCCACATTCCAAACAAATCCGCACGTGCCGGAGTGTCCCTGCCGCGGGGGTCGACGGTCGCCTGACGCGGATTTCACGCGGGCCGCGGTTGCCGGTAGAGTCTGCCCTCGGCGCGTGTGCTCAGGCCGCGCGACGTGCGCCCGTAGCTCAACGGATAGAGCATCTGACTACGGATCAGAAGGTTAGGGGTTCGAATCCCTTCGGGCGCGCCACCTCTGTAGGGGGTTTGACCAGCGGAAACGTGGTCTCGCGGGTCCCGGTGGTTTCTCGGGATTGCACCCATGTTGGCACCCAATCGCGGGGTCGGCTGTCGTCTTGGTGGCGGCGGTTCGTGGCCGCGCACATCGTGGCGGACGACCCGGTCCCTGCCCTGTCGCGTCTGGACCGGTTGGATGGTCAGCCGGTGGACTTCGAGGCGATGGGGGAGCGGTTCGCGCGGGCGATGCGCGAGGAGCAGCAGTTCGTGAGCTGGTGGCGATGACCGCCCCGGAGTCGGTCGTGCAGGCCGTGCTGGAGGTTCACGACGGCGAGCGCTACGACTACCGAAACGACGTCGACGTGCCGTACTGCTCCGCCTGTGGTGAACAGTGGCTCGACAATCGCGATTGCTGCCAGACTGTCGCGGTCATCGCCGATGCCGCGTTCGCCGCGTCGCTGGAATGGGCGGCTGAGCAGTTGGCCCCTGCGTGGCCCAACCCTGTCGTGCCACCCGCCGACAGGCTGCGCCGCTGGGTGAGGGGCGACCGATGAGCGACCTCGTGGACGGCTGCGACATTGAGCGGATCGTCGGGACTAAGCGCCACGCGTGGCGCCACTACGCCCGGGCGGACTCGAAGGATCGGACGGTCTACCTCCTGCATTCGCAGGAGTGCCTTGACCGTGGCCGCGACTTGCGCGAGTGCCCGTTCTCGCTCGCGTTGGACGAGGGTGTGGACGAGTTCGTTTGGGCTGGCGTCGAGGACCAGCCCGTTCGTGTGACGACCAACATCAACGGGCTGCTGATTCCCTTGCCCGCCAAGAAGTGGAGGCGGCGATGACCCGCCAGCAGCGTGACTCGCGCATCCTGACGTGGCTGTGCGTCATCATGGCGGTGGCCGTGATCGTCGCCCTGATGAGAAGATAATCACACGCATGTTGCTGATGGGAGGTGACACCCTAGATGCCTGCACCGCGCATACCGAGACAGAGAGTCCTGCAGTGGCTGCGGGATGGGAGGACGCAGCTCTGGATTGTGGATCACTTGCGTGATGAGGGAATCGAGGCCACGCAGCCCGCGATCTCGCGGATAAAGACGACCTATGGCGATGACGGCTTGGGGGAGGACTGGCGGAAGGCCAAGCGGTCCCGCTTCATTCCGTGGGAGTTGCTGCCCGAGCACCGGGACTATCACGTCCCGAAGATGCTGCGCTACTACACGCGCCGCATGGACGGGGAGGAAGTCGCTCCCAAGGACAGTCGGCAATTGGATCGGTGGTTGGCTCGTCTTCAGGCCGCTGATGCAGTGGTGGTGTATGACCCGGACCCTGGGATGGTCAAGTTCGAGGGCTACCCATTCTTCTATCTGCCGCGGAAGCCTGGCGAGGTTGGGCCAGTCAGGGCGCCCTGACGTCAGTGCCCGGTCCTACGATGCCGCCATGGCCACCCCGCTCCCTCGCCGCATCCTGCACGACTGGCATCCCGATGGCCCGCTCACCGAGCAGGAGTGGCTCGAGCAGGAGCGCGTGGCCGGGTGGGTGCCCGATCCGCTGCACGGGGCCGGGTCGGTGCCGGTCGAGATCAATGGGAAGCAGCTGCGGCGTTATGCCATGATCGGGGCGGCTCCGGTCGACTGACGAAACAACGCCCCGCCCCTTGCGGTAGCCGGGTGCCCTTGCACCTCCTGACGGCAGGCGGGCGGCTAGGAATCCGAATTGATCAGGTCTCGTTTCGGCAACGAGATGCCTCGGAGAGCCGGAGCAGTGGCAGGATGCGGCCGTCACTGTTGCGCCAAGGCAGGGGAGTGTGACGGCGTTGGATCAGGCAGATCAACTGTCCCCAGGGATGAGAGTGGCCTGTGCGACACTGACGCGATCAGGGAACGCCGAGGAAAGAGGGGCAACCGATGGAGACGCTGACCGCCGTCGACTTCACGGAGCCGCGATTCACGACACCCATTCTCACCGTGAAAGATATCGCCACACTCGTGGACATGCCGATAGACACCGCCCAGGCATGGGCAGGTCAACGGCGCGATCGTCCACAGTTGTTTACCCGGTTTCCACAGGATCGGCGTGGTTGGCCGTCTGTTCCGCTCATCGGCCTCGCGGAAGCCTCCAGCCTGAGAGCCTTGAAGAGCTTCCTTCCCCCTTCAGAGGTCGCCGTGGCCGCCCGATATATCAAGGATCACGCAGACAGGCCGCACGCCTTGGCCAGCCAGAGGCTGGTGACCGACGGTGCGACCGCCTATGTAGAGGAATACCACGGGGAATCAGTTACTCGACTTCGCGATCAGCAGACAACAATCGTCGAAGTATTTCGGGACCACCTGCGTCCTCTGGTCTTCTTGGAAGACGAGTTCCCAATTGCCTACAAAGTGCCGCAGTTGCCGGGCGTAGAGATCAACCCGAATTTCAACGCTGGGCGAATGTCCTTCCGACGAAACCGCGTGCCCGTGTTTGCAGTGGCAGGCAGCCTGCTTGGGGGCGACAGCCGCGACGAGGTGGAGGAGCAGTACCGACTGACCGCGGACGAGGTGCTGTCCGTTGAGCGCCAACTCGACTGGCTCACGCAAGCCGCATGACGGCCTAACACTCCTCATCGACAGGTGCTTGGATCACCGCTTGGCCGGAGAGTTCAGGAAACATCCTGATGTCACGGCAATGTCTCTCGCGGACGTCTACGGCGGTTCTGGCTCGGAGGCCGTAGCTGACGAGACCTTCCTTCAAGACGCCGGAAACCGTGGCTGGGTGGTCCTAACGCAAAACTTTAGGATGTGGCGCGTGCCAGCGGAACGCCAGGCCATCCTCAGCTCCAACACCCGGGTGTTCTCTCTGGGTAAGGCCGATCTCCCACTGATCGCTAAAGGCTTGGTCTTCGGCCGTTACTTCGGTTCCATCCGCAAACGAGGGCGCCGTGAAGATCCATGCTTCTGGCGACTGCACCTCTCGCACGTGAACAAGGACCTGAGATAGAAGCGCCTATGATCCAGCCGTCTGCCGTTTCTGAAGATGCTGGCCTCAGTCATCGATGGCGCCTTGCTGGCCGAACTGGAACGCCGGCTCGGTTCGCGAGGAGACATGACGAAAGCGCCCCGCCCACCGTGAGGTAAGCGGGGCGTTCGCGCGCACGGCAGAGGCTACTCCTGTCGGCGCGCCGGGGGATCGGCCGGGAACGCACGAAAGTGCCCCGCTGTCCATAGTGGGCCCCGGGCACTGTCACCCGCAGGTCGTAGGGTGCCGTCACGGCCGGACGCGCGGTCCGACCGAAAGGAGGATGGGTCGATGGATGGTGCAGCAGTCTGCAAGATCTGTCACGCCTACGTGGCGGACGAGGCGAAACACCAGGCTTGGCACGAGCAGGTCATCAAGGACGCTGCAGCCGTGGCTGCGGAGCAAGCACCCGGTGCTGTTGCTGCGGGCATCATGCGAGGAGTCCGGTACTAGGACGCACGAAAGGCGCCCCGTCCCTCGCGATGAGGGACGGGGCGCGGTGCTGTGCGGGGTCGGTCAGGCGGTCATGGCCACCAGTTCGCGATGTGGCCGAGCAGCCATACGAGGATCCCTGCGAGGACGGTCCAGACGGCGAGCCAGGACGCGCCGCCGCCGGGGGTGTCGGTCCGCAGCCACGCGCGGATCCGCTCGGACAGAGTATTTCCGGGCACCTTGTCGCGGATGGCGAGCGCCTCGGGGACCGCGAACCCGCCGAGGACGAGGGCGAGCCACAGCGGCCACCAGTCGGCGAGCGTCACGGCGTGTCCTTGCCGTCCGGCTCGGGCTTCCCGAGCACCTTGCCGAGGCCGGCCGGGTCCACGGCGACGTGCTTGGTGGAGACGAACTGGCCGGTGGCGGGGTCGCGCTTGACGTGGAACACACCCTCGTCGTCCCGCACCGCGACCAGCGCGGCCGGCGTGACCTTCGACCGGACGATGCCGGCGCCGAGCAGCGGGAGCAGCGCCTGCGCGAGTGCGATGATCTTCCCGGCCTGCGTGTCGGTGACGCCGAGGCCGAATGAGGCGAGCACGCCGAGGACGGCGACGATGATGCCGACGACCAGCGCCGGCTCCTTCTTGATGCGGTCGAGCATGATGGTTCTCCTGTCGAGGGATGTGAGCGGGGGTCAGTACTTGCCGCGGAGCAGGCGGCGCTGCAGCGCCTCCCACGTCTGGGGGCCGTCCTGGCCGTCGATGTCGTCGCCGGTGAAGCCCATGAGGTCCTGGATCATGCACCAGGTGTCGTGGCCAGCGATCCCGTCGATCTCGTCGCCGGTGAGCTTGTACTTGGCGCGCACCGACGGGCTCCTGGAGTCGTCTCGCTGCACCTTGCGGATCAGTGCCTTGGTGGCCTTCGGGTGGGGCTGCAGGCCTGCGTTCTGATGCCACAGGCGGTACGTCATCGGGCCGGGCTTGCCGTCGGTGAACGCCGTGTAGGCGGCTTGCGTCTTGGGTCCCCAGATCCCGTCGAGGTCGCCGTCGTAGAGGCCGACGAACTTGAGCCGGGCCTGCAGGCGCTTGGTCGCGGCCTTCGTCTTGGGGCCCACGATGCCGTCCGGTTCGGTCCCGACGTTGCGCTGCACCTGCTTCGTGTAGGAGGACTTGCCGACGGCGCTGCCCAGGCCGGCGGCGAGCGCCGCGGCCGCCTTCACCGCGTCGGCCGCGGAGACGGCCCGGCCGCCGG
>NZ_VOHR01000500.1 GCF_009192725.1 Segeticoccus rhizosphaerae
CCGGCGACGAACGGCCGCCCCCCGACGCTGCCGAGCGTGGTGACCCGGTCGCCCACGCGGGTGGACCCCGGCTGGACGAGGGTGAGGGTGAGGTCGCGGGGCCCGCGCGGGGGCAGCCCGGGCACCGGGTGCGACGAGACCCACCCGAGCGTGCGGTGCTTGCCGACCCGGACCCCGACGGTCACGTCCCGACCTCCGAGTACCAGCACGTCGGAGGTCCACGGCGCCACCGAGACCACTCGACCGACCAGCCCGTCGACGCAGATGACGGTGAGGTCCGTGGTGACGCCGTCCCGCGAGCCCACGTCGATCGTGACCCGGCGCATCCGCTCGGGCGTGCCGACTGCCGAGGACGCGACGACGCGGGCCGGCACGAGCGACCGGCCGCGTGCCGGCGGCGACCGGAGGAGGTCGGTCAGTCCCCGGCCGTCGTGGACCTGAGCGCGGGTCTCCTGCAGCTCTCGTCGCAGCGCATCCCGCTCCTGGGTGAGCCGCGTGACCTCGGGAGCGGGGTCGGCGCTGAGCGCGCGCTGCACCGGGCCGACCACCGTGGCGGCGGCCTCGCGCAACGGCGCCGTGACCGCCGGGCGGGACACGTCGACCCCCAGCACGACCACGGTCAGCGCGACCAGCGCCACCACGACCCTCCCGCGAGGAATCATCGTGAGGTTCCGGCGGCACGAGGCACGAGTTCGGCATGGGGCTGGGGCATCGGTGGCACGTTCAGAACTGGCGGTTGCCGACGAGGACGCGCTCGAGGGAGCCGAACTCCTCCACGCAACGGCCGGAGCCACGCACCACGGCCCGCAGCGGGTCGTCGGCCACGCGGACGGGCACACCGAGCTCATGGCGGAGCCGCTCGTCGAGGCCGCGCAGCAGGGCTCCCCCACCGGTCAGGACGATGCCCGAGTCGATGACGTCGCCCGACAGCTCCGGCGGGCAGACGTCGAGCGTGGCGCGGACCAACTCGACGATCTGCAGCACGGGCGCCTCGATGGCTCGACGCAGCTCGACCGAAGAGACCGTGACCGTCTTGGGCAGGCCGGTGGTCAGGTCGCGGCCTCGCACCCTGGTGCTCAGCTCCTCCGTCATCGGGAACGCCGACCCGACGGAGACCTTGATGTCCTCGGCGCTGCGCTCGCCGAGCAGCAGCGAGTACTCGCTCTTGACGTGGGCGATGATCGCCTCGTCGATCTCGTCGCCGCCGAGCCGGATCGAGCGGGCGTTGACGATGCCGCCCAGACTGATCATCGCGACATCCGTGGTGCCGCCGCCGATGTCGACGACCGTGCTCGCGGCAGTCTGGTTGACCGGCAGGTCGGCACCGATGGCGGCCGCCATCGGCTCCTCGATGACGTAGACGCGTCGCGCGCCGGAACGGGTCGCGGCGTCCTCGAGGGCGCGGCGCTCGACCCCGGTCACCTCGCTCGGCACGCAGACCACCATCCGCGGCCGCACCAGCCGGGAGGGGCGCACCTGGTCGACGAAGTAGCGCAGCATCCGCTCGGTGACGTCGGCGTCCGAGATGACGCCGTCCTGCAGCGGCCGGATGGCATGGACGTGGGCGGGCGTGCGGCCGAGCATCTCGCGAGCCTTGTGCCCGGCGGCGATGAGCCGGCCCGAACCGACCTCGATGGCGACCACGGACGGCTCGTCGAGCACCACGCCCCGTCCCTGTTGGTAGACGAGGGTGTTGGCGGTGCCGAGATCGACGGCCAGGTCACGCCCCAGCACCGGCCAGCCCCGCAGTCTCGTCACGCCCGCGATGCTACCCGGGACAGCGAGCCCCTCGGGGGTGGCGTTTCGCCCGTCGACACGTCATCCACGAGGCGCCCACGAGGGCCTCCGCCGCGACGGTGGCGCCCGGCCCGGGACGGTGGGGTCAGCGGGCCAGCGCGTAGGCGTCCGGCTCGTCCGCCGGCAGCG
>NZ_VOHR01000501.1 GCF_009192725.1 Segeticoccus rhizosphaerae
TCCTCGCCGCGGTGCTCGCCGACCGGCGCCGGCGCGACGGCGAGCGCCTCGACCGCGAGGAGCAGCTGCGTCAGCGGCTGCTGCCGCCGGACCCGCTCGACCTCAGTCGGTAGCCGGCAGGCCGGCATATCCGGGTTTGATGACGTCGTCGATGATCGCCAGCCGCTCGTCGAACGGGAGGAACGCGGACTTCATCGCGTTGATCGTGACCCACCTCAGGTCGTCGATGGCCCAGCCCGCCTCGTCGCACAGGAGCGACATCTCCCGGGTCATCGAGGTGCCGCTCATCAGCCGGTTGTCGGTGTTGACGGTGACCCGGAACTTCAGCCTCGCCAATAGCGAGATCGGGTGCACCGCAACGGATTCGGCAGCACCGGTCTGCACATTGCTGCTCGGGCACATCTCGAGCGGGATCCTGCGGTCACGCACGTATGCCGCGAGAAGGCCGAGCGACACGTCGTCACGCGTCGCGGCGACAGCCCCCGCGACGTCGGCGGCGTAGGGCCGGCCCGCGACCGTGATGTCGTCGACGATCCGCACGCCGTGGCCCAGCCGGTCGGCACCGCACCACTGGATCGCCTCCCAGATGCTCGGCAGCCCGAAGGCCTCGCCGGCGTGGATGGTGAAGTGCGCGTTCTTGCGGCGCAGATACTCGAAGGCGTCGAGGTGCCTGGTGGGCGGGAAGCCGGCCTCGGCGCCCGCGATGTCGAACCCGGACACTCCCTCGTCGCGGTAGCGCACCACCAGCTCGGCGATCTCGGTGCTCTTGGCGGCGTGCCGCATCGCGGTCAGCAGCGCGGTGACCCGGATGCGGCGACCTGCCTGCGCAGCGAGCTGCTCCCCCTCGCGGAAGCCATCGAGCACCGCCTCCACGACCTGCTCGAGGGTGAGTCCCTCGACGAGGTGCTGCTCGGGCGCGAACCGGACCTCGGCATACACCACCCCGTCCGCGGCGAGGTCCTCCGCGCACTCACGGGCCACGCGTTGCAGGCCGTCCACGGTCTGCATGACCGCGAGGGTCTGGTCGAACGTCTCGAGGTAACGCACGAGCGAACCCGAGTCGGCGCTGTCCCTGAACCACGCAGCCAGTGCGGCCGCGTCGGTGGCGGGCAGGTCGGCATACCCGACCTGCCCGGCCAGCTCGATGATGGTCTGCGGCCGCAGCCCCCCGTCGAGGTGGTCGTGCAGCAGGACCTTGGGCAGCGACCGGATGAGCTGTGTCGATGCGCGAGCCGCGGTCACTCGGCGGCTCCCTCGTCCTCACGGCCGACGGTGTCGGGGCTGAACGCCGGCAGGCAGATGGCGATGTATTCGGCCCCGTCCTCACCGCAGGAGTAGCGAATTCGTTCACCGGCCTCGGTGATGATCGACTGACCGGCGGCCACCGTCGTCGGCCCTCCTTCGTGCTCGACGACGAGGCTGCCCGCGAGGACCACGGTGATCTCGTCGAACGACGGCTTCTGGTAGGGCTCGTCCCAGCCGGCGGGCGCGATCATGTGGGCGACGGAGACGGAGTCGGTCTCGGTGTTGACGCGTCCCACGTGCTCGCGGATGACCTTGCCACCGGGGACGGGAATGACGGTGGGTTCGGGGATGAGTCGAGGCATCTGCTCACCCTAGCGCCGCCAGCCCGCCGCCCTCGGGGGCGAGGGCGCGGTCAGGCGATCCGGTCGATGACCAGCGGCAGCAGGCCGGGTCGGGCGCCTTCCGGCGCGATCTGGAAGGCGCCCTCCAGCGCCTCGAGCGCGCGGGGGAACCGATCGGGTGTGTCCGTGTGCAGGGTCAGCAGCGGCTGGCCCCCGCGGACCTCCGCCCCTGGCTTGGCGTGCATCTCGACCCCGGCACCCGCCTGGACGCGGTCCTCCTTGCGCGCCCGGCCGGCGCCGAGACGCCAGGCCGCGACCCCCAC
>NZ_VOHR01000502.1 GCF_009192725.1 Segeticoccus rhizosphaerae
GCTGGGGGCGCCGCAGCGGGAGCGGCCGCGGCCGGGGCCTCGCGCTCCGGTGAGGCCGCGCGGGGGAACCGCTCGGATGAGACCCAGCGGATCGACACGTCGCGATCGGCCGCACGGAGGGACGATCACGGGCGCGACGACGCTGACGGCGACGTTGACGGCGATGAAGGCGACTTCTACGGTGACGGCGACGACGAGCTCGAGTCGCCGGTGCCCCTTCTGCCCGGCACCGTCGCGGCCGAGCCGTCCGGCGACCAGGCCAAGATCGCGCTGGCGCTCGTCGCGGCCTTCGTGGTCGTCGCCGTGCTGCTCGCCTACTGCGGCGTGGCCGGACTAGGCAACAACGACAACAAGGCCCCGGCTGCCGGCAGCACGACGTCGCAGACGACCTCATCGCAGAGCCCGACCCCGACCGACAGCGGGACCCAGACCGAGACCGCCAAGCCCACCAAGAAGACTCCGCCCGCCAAGACGCTGAAGATCACCTCGGGCTCGATCATGTCCGGAGCCTCCAGCCTCAAGGAACCGCTGGACGTCAGCCCGGCCTATGACGGCAACCCCGACACCTCATGGATGTCGCACGGCTGGAACCAGGCCGACTTCGGCGGCCTCAAGGGCGGGGTCGGCCTCGTCTTCGACCTCGGGGCGAGCAAGGAGGTCAGCGAGGCGGACCTCGACCTGCCCCTGCCCGAGGGGCTGACCGTCTACGTCGGCGACCAGCCGACCACCGACGGCGCCACCCGGCTCGGCAGCTCGTCGGGCAAGGACGGCACGGTGAAGGTCAAGGCCTCGGGCGACTCGCCGCCCAAGGGGCGCTACGTCATCGTCTACATCACCAAGCTGGTCAAGGACACGGCATACCACCACGGCGGGCTCTCCGAAATCACGGTCAAGGGACGCTGACCGACCGTGGTCCGGGGGCCGGATCTGCCGCAGCTGACCGACCGCGAGCTGCTCGCGGCGCACTGTGCCGGTGACGGGGAGGCCTTCGGCGAGCTGTTCCGCCGGCACAGGGACCGGATGTGGGCGGTTGCCCTGCGCATCACGCGTGACCCCGAGGTCGCCGCGGACGCCGTGCAGGACGGGTTCATCTCGGCCTTCCGGCGGGCGGAGTCGTTCAGGGGCGAGGCAGCCGTCACGACCTGGCTGCACCGCATCATCGTCAACGCCTGCCTCGACCGGTTGCGCCGGACCAAGCCGACCAGCGCGCTGCCGGTCTACGAGTTGGCCGACGCGCACGACCACCACCACAGCGTGGAGGTGCGGCTCGACGTGCAGCGGGCGCTGGCGCAGCTGCCGGAGGGGCAGCGGATGGCGCTCACCCTCGTCGACATGCACGGCATGTCGGTCGCCGAGGCAGCGGACACGCTCCAGGTGGCCGAGGGGACCATCAAGTCACGATGCGCCCGGGGGCGTGCCGCGATGGCCGAGCTGCTGACCGCGGCCGACCGGGCCGGTGCCGCGACGATGGGCGTCCGGCCGTCGCCGGGGGAACCTTCGCCTCCGCCGTGACGTCCTACCCCTGATCGGGCTTTGCGCCCCGTCCCCATCGACCAGATCCTCGACCGCGTTCGCCACCGGAGGTCTTCGTGATCACACCTCGCCACCCGCAGGGTGCCTCGTCCCCGGACGAGGACCCCACCGGGGTGCGCGCGTTGCTGTCATCGTTGCCCGAGCCGGGACCGATGCCCCCCGAGCTGGTCGCCCGCATCACCGCCAGCCTCGAGCGGGAGCAGCAGGAAAGGGCCCACCAGACCGACGCGCAGGGCGCTCCCGCCAACGTCGCGCCCCTTGTCGGCCGACCCTCCCCCGGCTCCTCGGCTCCTCGACACCGGTCACTCGGGCCGTCGCGGCTGCGCCGGGTCGTCGCCCTCGGTGGCG
>NZ_VOHR01000503.1 GCF_009192725.1 Segeticoccus rhizosphaerae
CACGAGGCGGCCCGGGCCGTGCTCGCCCGGGTGGCACAGGGCGTGGTCACCGGGAGCCGACCCGGTTCGTCGCGGGCGCTGACCGCGGCCCGGGTCGTGGCGGCGCACACCGGTGACGAGGCCCTGCTCGAAGGGTGGGCGGTGGGCGAAGCGCTGCCGCCGGGTCTCGAGGGTGATTTTGACTTCCGCTGGATCGCCGTGGGCAACCTGGCCCGGCGGGGTCTGTGGGATGACGAGGCCATCGATCGGGCCCTCGCCCTCGACCAGACCATCCAGGGACGGCTCAACGCGTTGCAAGCCCGTGCCTCGCGGCCGGACGCCGACGCGAAGGCGTGGGCGTGGCAGGAGTTGACCGCGGCCGGCGAACGCTCCAACCACGAGATGAACGCGCTCGCCCTCGGGTTCTGGCAGACGCGCGAGCTCGACATGGTGCGGCCCTACGTGTCGCGCTACTTCCGCGACGTGCCCGCTCTCGGCCACCGGGTCGGCGAGGATGCGCTGGCCCGGGTGGCGAGCCTGTCCTACCCCCACGCCGTCGTCGAGCGGTCGGTGACGGCGGCCACCGCCCACGCACTCGACCGCGACGACCTCAGCGGCGCCGTGCGTCGCGCGATGGTCGACCAACAGGCCCTGCTGCTGGAGGCAGTGCGGTCGCGGGAGCTGTTCCCTCCGGCCGAGCAGGCCACTGCCTGATCCCGGCCGCCGTGCGTCGGTGGCAGGCTTTCGTCGCGCCGGTCAGCGGTGCAGGGCACGCAGCAGGAGGACGACTCCGCGCACGACGTCAGTGTTGGCCGCGACGGCCACCACCACGAGTCCCCAGAGCGGGACCCCGGCCACGGCAGCCACGGCGAAGATGAGCAACCGGAACTCTCGCCGGAAGAGCAGGCGTACGTCGGTGTCCCGGCCGACGGCGTGCACGTACGACACGAGCAGGCAGCCGCAGGCGGCGGCGAAACCCCAGGCCCAGGTGGTCGGCGTCGCTCCCGCTCCGACGACCAGTCCCAGCACTACGGCCAGGTCGGCATACCGGTCCAGCAAGGTGTCGAGTGTGGCGCCCCGGCGGGAGGCCCGGCCGCTGACCCGGGCGATCTCGCCGTCGACCCCGTCCAGCGCCGAACCGAGGACCACTCCCAGCCCACCCGCGAGCATCGACCACCGGTTGCCGTATCCGAGCAGGCCGGCCGCGAGCAGCGTGACCGTGAAGGCGAGCACCGTTGCGACGTCGGGGTGCATGCCGGTGCGCAGCAGCTGGCGCGTCAGCGGCCCGGAGATGCGACGGTTGACCAGCCGGGCGACGATGCCGTCGGTCGGCTTCGGTCCGTAGCGCCGCCACATGGCTCGTTCGAGTCCGCGCACGTCGTCGGCCGAGTCGAGGCTGGCCCAGAGCCCGGTGACCTCCGAGCTGGTCAGACCCGCACCCTCGTCCACAAGCCGACGGCGCCAGTGGGCCCAGCTCGCGTCCGGGGTCGTGGGAGCCACTGCCAGCAGGTCCTCGCGGTAGGCGACGGTCAGGCCAGCGTCCACCACCCGAATGTTGTCGGCCGCGTCACCGTCCGCCGCGGGCCTCGTGCCAAGGGCGCGGACCGATCCGTCGGGCGCCAGATCCGCTCGGAGGGGGAGGCGGCCCGCCATACCTCCGACCTGCCGTCCCGGGTCACGGTCGACCGCAAGCACGTTGCGTCCCGGGGCGTCGAGCAGCCTGCGCACGTCCGAGGACTCGAAGACGTGGTCGCCCATGATCACGAGGCAGCGGTCGCTGTCGACTCGAGCCAGCCCGACCGCCACGGCCGCCGCGGTGCCGTGCTGGCGGTCCGGGTCGACGACCAGCTCGACGTCCAGCGGCTCGGTGCGCAGCGCTGCCTGGAGGCGCTCGCT
>NZ_VOHR01000504.1 GCF_009192725.1 Segeticoccus rhizosphaerae
CCGCGCCGGGCGGCGTGGCGAAACAGCCGTGGCTCCTTGGGGCGGGCGGGCGGCGCCGGCACGCGGGGCAGCTCGTGGCCGAAGTCGTGCAGCAGCCGCGTCATGTCCCGGCCGGCCCGGACCTTGCTCATCTCTCGTACCCTTTCGTGGTCGTGGTCGTGGTCGTGGTCGTTGCGGGCTGGGTTGCTCAGCCCCGGTGTCGGGTGAGGCTGGTGCCGAGCGGGATCGTGGACGCGATGAACGCGACGTCCTGGGCCATGTCCAGGCGCAGCGGCGCGAACCCGGCCCGCCGCACGGAGGCGTCCAGCCGGGCGGCGTACTCGCTGACCCGTTCGGTCTTGGGCACGGTGACCGTGCACACCCCGTAGGGCCGGATCATCGCGTTTCCCCTGGCCAGCTTGGAGTCCATGCCGCGAGCCTTGGCGGCCTGGTCGCGCTGCTTGGCCCGTTGTTTCATCCCGACCTTGTCGCGCAGGTGGCCGCCGATGTCCGCGGCCCACTCGGAGTTGGCGCTTCGCCGGTCGGCCTTGCCCTGGGCCAGGATCGGGTAGCTGACCATGAAGCAGCGCCGCTCGCCCGGCTCGTCGGGCGTGAGCACGGGCGCCAGCGCCCCCATCACCGCGCCCTTGGAGGGCAGCTTGATGGTGGCCGACGCGGAGTTCCACGCGTCGTGGCTGTAGTGCCGCACCGCGGGGTCAGCCCCTGAGGGCCCGGCCATCGCCCACGGCACGTCGGCGTTGACGCCGGGGTCGCGTTCGCGGGCGGCCAGCGCCTCCACCACGCCCGCGCGATCGCCGGGCGCGAAGCCGGTGCGGCAGGCCAGCGCGAGCTCGGGTGAGGACAGCCAGCGAACGTCCAGCATCCCCATGGCGCCGCGCAGCTGCGCCTCGACCTCGGCCATCACCGCGTACAGCACCCGGGCTCGGCCGTCCAGCCCACCGCCGCTGCGCTTGGCGTGCCGGGCGATCCGCGCCTCCGGGACCACCACGGTGGCGAAGGCCTCCGTCCGGACCGCCGCCCCGTCCAGGGCTCGGGTCAGGTCGTCGTTGACCTGCCGCGAAAGCTGTGGGCCGGCGGCGCGCCGGTGCCGGCGCAGGTACAGCTGCCGCTCCGCGCCGTCGTCGGGCACCGTGCGGACGATGAAGATGATCTCGGTGACCAGCTCCGCACGTGAGGCCGCGTCCAGCAGCTGGCTCAGTCCGGCGCCCTCCAGTGCCCGCGCCGGGGAGTCCTTCATGCCCAGGCCCGGGTGGACCACCGCCGCGGTCACCGCCCAGGTCCGGTTGGCGTGGTCCTGGATCACCGCCACCCGGTTCTGCGTGTGCCCGTGCGGTGGGCCGTCGTGGATCTGGACCGCCTCCAGCACACCCGGCAGGTCGGCCTGGTCGAGATCGGTGACCGCGCCTCTGGTCGCCGTGGCCCGAAACCGGGTCCACCCCCGCAGGCTCCCGGCCGCGTAGCTCACGGCGGCGCCGAGCCAGCCGAGGGCGGTGCGGCCCCACGCCTCGGTGACGGTGACCACGCCCGCCGCCACCCACCCCAGCAGGAGGATCCCCGCGGACGCCCAGTCGCCGCGCGACATGGCCCAGCACGGCGGCAGGAAGCCCACGGCCAGGATGGCCAGCTGCCACCCGGACAGCCCGAAGAACCAGCCGATCTTGTCTCGCGCGTAGTCGCCGTAGACCGTGGTCATTGCTTGTCTCCTTGCCTCAGACGGCCGCTGCGGCCGCGCCTTCGGTCCCGCCCGCTGCTCCGCCGGCACCGCTGCCGGATGGACCCGCACGACGACAGACGCGAGCACGGCTCCGACACACGGCATACGCTGTGCTGTGGTCTGTCGGCTGACCCGACCTGAAGGAAACCCATGGAAACCG
>NZ_VOHR01000505.1 GCF_009192725.1 Segeticoccus rhizosphaerae
CAGCGGCCGCCCAGGCTGCGGGCGAGGCGCCGCGCCCAGGCCGAGTCCACCAGCTCCTCGAGCGGGACGAGCTGCCCGTCGGGGCCGGCCAGCGGCAGCCGCCAGTTGGGGTACTCCTTGTCGGTGCCCGGCTGGTTGATCGTGCGCCGGTCACCCGCGAGGTCGGCCACCGAGACCCCGAGCAGCCGGCTCGGGGTCCAGGTGAGGAAGCGGTGCAGCGCCTCGACCTGGGCGGGCAGGTCGGCTCCGGCCCGCAGCAGACCCCGGTCGCGCAGCATCTGCAGCACCCGCTCGCGCGCCGCCTCGTCCTCGATCCGCTCCTCCTCGACCGGCCGGGTCAGCAGGTCCAGCTCTGCTCGCAGGTCGATGTGCACCCCGTCGAGGTAGCCGGCCGTGGGCGGCAGGTCGTGCGTCGTCACCGTCGAGAGGCACAGCTCGCGGTAGGACTCGGGCCGCAGCGGTGCACCCCCGGCGTTCTTCTCGAACCACAGGATCGACGTGCCGAGGATCCCCCGCTCGGTGAGGTAGTCGCGCACCCACGGCTCGACCACGCCGAGGTCCTCCCCCACGACCAGTGCGCCCGCACGATGCGCCTCGAGCGCGAGGATGCCCACCAGGGCCTCGTGGTCGTAGCGCACGTAGGTGCCCTCGTCAGCCGAACGCCCCTTCGGCACCCACCAGAGGCGGAACAGTCCGATGATGTGGTCCACCCGCAGGCCGCCGGCGTCGCGCAGCACGGTCCGCAGCATCTCCCGGTATGGCGCGTAGCCCAGCTCCGCGAGCCGGTCCGGCCGCCAGGGCGGTTGGCTCCAGTCCTGGCCGAGCTGGTTGTACTGGTCGGGGGGCGCGCCGACGTTGACGGTGGTCGCGAGGGCGTCGCCGAGCGCCCAGGCGTCCGCGCCCTGGGGGTGCACGCCGACGGCGAGGTCGTGGACCACCCCCACCGACATCCCGGCGTCCCCGACCTCGCGCTGGGCCGCGGCCAGCTGCTCCGAGACGATCCACTGCAGCCAGCAGTGGAACTCGACCTCCTCGGGCAGCCGGTCGCGCGCGGCAACCACTGCGGGACTCCGGGGGTCCTGCAGCTCCGCGGGCCACGCGGTCCAGGGCAGGCCGTGCTCGCCGGCGAGCGCGCACCACGTCGCGAAGTCGACCAGTCCCTGTCCCTCCCGGGCGCGGAACGACTCGAAGGCACGCTCGCGCCGGGCCGTCCGGGGCTGGCGGAAGACGATGCGCAGCGCCGGCAGCTTGGCCGCCCACGCGGCGTCCCGGTCGATCGCGTCCTGCTCGGAGAGCCGACGCGCGTCGTCGCCGTGCCACTCGACCAGCTGGCGTTCGGCGGCGGACAGGTAGGCGACCTCGGGCACGTCCTCGACCCGCAGATACATCGGGTTGACGAAGCGTCGCGTGGTCGGCAGGTAGGGCGACGCCTCCATGGGAGCGATCGGCTCGGCTGCGTGTAGCGGGTTGACCAGCACGAAGTCGGCGCCGTGGCCGGCGGCCCACGCGCCGAGGTCGGCAAGGTCGGCGAGGTCTCCGATGCCCCAGGACCGACGGGAGCGCACGGAGTAGAGCTGGGTCATCACGCCCCAGACCCGGTCGCGCTGCACGGCTTTGGGCAGCTCGAGGCGCTGCGGCGTCACCACGAGCGTGGTGCTCGAGGGGCCGCCGTCGGTCTCCACCCGCAGGACGTGCCACCCCAGCGGCAGGTCGCCCGGCAGCTCGACGGTGGCCTCACCGGTCAGGACGCCCGCGACGGTGCGGGGTTCGACCCAGCGGTCGACCGGCGCGATGAGCCGCACGCCACCGTCCTCGAGCTCGACCGAGGCCTCGACGCGCGACCCGTGCGGCACGTGGAC
>NZ_VOHR01000506.1 GCF_009192725.1 Segeticoccus rhizosphaerae
CGCGGTCCTCGCCCTGGCGGTGGCCGGTTCCGTCGCGGTGTCCCCCCTCGCGGTCAGCGCCGGCGACGGAGCGAGCACCGCCGCGGGTGTGGCCCCCACGGGACGCACGACGACGGTGCACGTGACCGCCAAGGACATGCGCTTCCACCCGGCGTCGGTGCAGGTGCCCGCGGGCAACCGGCTGGTCATCAGGCTGACGAACACCGACCAGAGCCAGGTGCACGACCTCGCCTTGGAGACCGGACAGCACACGCGGCGGCTGGCGCCCGGCGGCAGCGCGGTGCTCGACGCCGGCGTCGTCGGTCGCAGTCTCGACGGGTGGTGCACCGTGATCGGGCACCGGCAGATGGGCATGGTGTTCCGGGTCGACGTGGTCGGTGGGCAGTCGGCCCGGCAGGCCCAGGCGACCGCTCCTGCCTCCTCCGACCAGGGTGGCATGGCCGGTCACGACATGTCGGGCTCGAGCGCGCCGTCAGATGCCTCGGGCCCGAGTGCGGCGGCAGACCTCGACTTCACTCGAAAGCCGGGCAAGGACTTCCGGGCGCGGGACGCGGCGCTCCCGCCGGTGCCGGACGGCCGCGTGCACCGGGTGTCGCTGACGGTGCGCGACCGCGACATGGAGGTCGCGCCGAGCGTGTGGCAGACCCTGTGGCCCTACGACGGGCGGGCGCCCGGCCCGGTCCTGCACGGCAGGGTGGGCGACCGGTTCGTGGTGACGCTGCACAACGAGGGCACCATGGGGCACTCGATCGACTTCCATGCCGGCACCCTGGCGCCGGACCGGCCGATGCGCACCATCGCGCCCGGGCAGTCGCTCACCTACCGGTTCACCGCCACCCGCTCCGGCATCTGGCTCTACCACTGCAGCACCATGCCGATGTCGGCGCACATCGCGAGCGGCATGTTCGGTGCGGTCATCATCGACCCGCCGGGGCTGCCCCAGGTCGACCGCAGCTACGTGCTCGTCCAGTCGGAATACTACCTCGGACCGCAGCACGGCACCGTCGACCTGACACGGCTCGCGACCGGCAACCCCGACCTCGTCACCTGGAACGGCTACGCCGACCAGTACGACTTCCGGCCGTTGCGAGCCAGGGTCGGTGAGCGCGTCCGGATCTGGGTGCTGGCGGCCGGCCCCGACCGGGGCACTGCCTTCCACGTCGTCGGCGGCCAGTTCGACACGGTCTTCAAGGAGGGCGCCTACCTGCTGCAGCCGGGCAACGCGACCCGTGGGGGCAGCCAGGTGCTCGACCTCGGTCCGGCGCAGGGCGGCTTCGTCGAGCTGACCTTCCCGCAGCCCGGCCACTACCCGTTCGTCTCGCACGCCATGATCGATGCCGAGCGCGGCGCCCACGGGATCTTCGCAGTCACTCGCTGAGCGGCTGCTCGATCCGGCCTGCCTTCACCGGTGCCGAGGTGGCTGCGCGGTCAGCTCTCGGGGGGCGTGCCGCCGTCCGGGCGGCCGTCGTCCCGCTCGAGCGCCTCGATCGCCTCGAGGTCGCCGGGGGCGGGGCTGGTGACACCGTCGACATGGTCCACCAGCCCGGTGCGGTGGGAGGCCCGGCTGAGCATGTGCCCGGAGACCGGCACGGTGAGCAGCTGGAACAGGCCGATGAGCACCAGCATGCCGATGTCCACGGGGTCCCGCAGCCGGAGACCCACACCGAGCAGCACCAGCAGGACGCCCAGCACCTGCGGCTTGGTGGCCGCGTGCATCCGGCTGAGGATGTCGCGGAAGCGCAGCAGCCCGATCGCGGCAGCGAGGCACAGCAGGGCGCCGGACACGAGCGCGACCGCACCGGCCACGTCGGCGAGCCCGGCCCAGGTCACCGCTGCCCCCTTCCGCCGGG
>NZ_VOHR01000507.1 GCF_009192725.1 Segeticoccus rhizosphaerae
CGGGCCTGAGCCCGGCCAGGATGGCGTTCTCGGTGCCGGCGACCAGCCGGGTCCGGGCCGGGCTCAGGCCCGAGCAGCCGCAGCGCGGCGAGTCGGCGATCGCGGGTGCTGGCCGACAGCCGCCCCAGACTCATCGCCAGCACGGTGATCGGCAGACATAGACACAGCAGCACGCTGACCGCCTGCAGGCGGGCGTCGCTGGTGACCGGGCCGCCAGGGCGGATCGCGGCGGGCAGGGCCACGGTCAGCAGGAACAGGAACGAGGCGATGGCGTTGCCGGCCACCACGGCGAGCCGGCGGAACCGCCCTCCCGCCCAGGCGAGGCGCCAGCCGAGCTGAACGGTGCTCATCGTGTTGCCGTCAACGACGGTGACATGTGGCCGTCCCGCAGGCTGACCTGACGGTCGGCGTAGGCCGCGACCCGTACCTCGTGGGTGACCAGCAGCACCGCCGTCGACTGCTCGCGGGCCACCGCGATCAGCGCCTCCAGCACCAGCTCACCGGCCAGGGTGTCCAAGGACCCGGTGGGCTCGTCGGCAAAGATCACCTCCGGTCGATGCACCAGGGCCCGGGCCACGGCCGCCCGCTGCGCCTGGCCGCCGGAGACTTCGTTGACCCTGCGGCTAGCGACCGGTTCGATCTCGAGCCGGGACAACAGCTCCATCGCCGCCCGACGCGCCGGGCGCGAGCTGGTGCCGGTCAGCCGCAGCGGCAGCTCGACGTTCTCGACCAACGTCAGTTCCGGGATCAAGTCACCGAACTGGAACACGAATCCCATCCGCGCCAGCCGCGCCCGGCTACGAGCCCGCTCCGAGAGGGAGTCGATGCGCTGGCCATCGAAGACGACCTGCCCGGCATCCGGACGCAGCAGCCCCGCCAGGACGTGCAGCAGCGTGGACTTACCGGACCCGCTAGGCCCCATCACCGCGACCAGTTCACCCCGGTCGATGCCGACGTCGACCCCGTCCAGGACCTGGTTCACGCCGAACGCCAGGCCGAGCCTGGAGCCCTGCAGCAAGGTGGTCATCACCGTTCTCCCTTCGCGTCCAACTGGCTCGCGAGCCGTTCCAGGCGCTGGCCGGCCAGCTCCACCCACTTCAGGTCGGCCTCCAGGTGCAGCAGCTCGAAGTCGCCGGCGAGCCGGTCGACCACGTCGCCGGCCGCACGGCCAGCGGTGACCTGACGCATCCGCTCCAGATAGACCTCACGCTGGGCCTCGAGGATCTCCCCCGCGGGACGCCCCGAGACCAGCGCGAGGACAACCTTGGTGAACAGCTCCGTGGGCCGGCCTCCGGGCAGCTGCGGCGTGTGCAGCCAGGTGTCGACCTCGGTCAACCCCGCATCGGTGATCGCATACAGCTTGCGCTCGGCCGCGCCGCCCTGCTCGAACCCGACCCCGGCCGCCAGCCCATCGCGCTCCAGCCGCGCCAGCGTCGAATACACCTGACCGAACTTCAGCTCACGCTCCTGCCCCAGCAGGTCGTCATACCGCTTCTTCAACGCGAACCCGTGCGCCGAACCAGCCGCGTCCAGCAACGTCAGCAAAGCCATCGGAACCGTCATACGAGCTATATACACCCAGTTACTACTCTCGGTGCATACTCTGCTCCTCTCGGCGTGGTGTCCCGGTCGATCCTCCCTGCTCGCCGGCCACCGCGCCTGGCTGCCCGTAGCGGTCAGCGGCTCGGAGAGGAGGCCCCGGCACGACGCAGGAGCAGCAGTTCACCGTGTGCGGCCGCGAGCTGGGCGCGCAGTGCGGTGGCCTCCTGGTGGCGCGCCTGGCGCTCGGCCGCGAGCTTGGCGGTCAGCTCCCGGATGATGTTGTTGCCGTCCGGCGCCGTCTC
>NZ_VOHR01000508.1 GCF_009192725.1 Segeticoccus rhizosphaerae
CCAGCCGGCCCCTACGCGCCGCCGCCCGTCGGGCCGTCGGCCCACCAGCCCGGGGGCCCATATGTCCAGGGGCCAGGGCCGGGGCCGTCCCGGGCACCATGGGGACCACAGCAGCCCGGTCGCGGACCGGGATATCCGGGCAGCCCGTGGCAGGTCGGTCCGACCCCGCAGGGCCCGCCCCCGCAGGGTCCCTGGCCACCGGCCCCCTCCCGCCCCGACAGCGGTAGCCACCTGGGCTGGGGGCTCCTGGTCGGCGCGGTCCTGCTCGCGCTGGTCGCCGGGGTCCTCGGTGGGGTCACCGGCGCCTACCTGGCCAGTGACGATCAGAGCACCCTTGCGCTCTCCCCGGGAGCCGGGGCCACGAGCCGGCCGGAGGGCTCGATCGCCAACATCGCCGCCAAGGCACTGCCCAGTGTCGTCACCCTCAAGGTCAGGGGCAACGGCCGGGCCGGCACCGGGTCGGGATTCATCGTCCGCGAGGACGGCTACCTGTTGACCAACAACCACGTCGTCTCGATGGGTGGCGGCGACACCAGCATCATCGTGCAGTTCTCGGACGGCACCCAGGAGCGGGGCAAGGTCGTCGGCAGCGACGCGTCATACGACCTCGCCGTTGTCAAGGTGGAGGAGAAGGGGCTGCCGACGCTCACGTTCGGCTCGTCCAGGCGGGTGGCGGTCGGGGACCCGGTCATCGCGGTCGGGGCGCCACTCGGGCTGGAGAGCACCGTCACCAGCGGCATCGTCAGCGCGTTGAACCGCCCTGTCTCCGCTGGGGACTCACAGGACGAGCGCTCCTACATCAACGCCATCCAGACCGACGCAGCAATCAATCCCGGCAACTCCGGGGGGCCGCTGCTGGACGGGTCAGGTCGGGTCATCGGGATCAACTCGGCCATCGCCCGGATCCCCAGCGCGGGCGGCGACGAGTCAGGCAGCATCGGAGTGGGTTTCGCCATCCCGAGCGACCAGGCGCGCAGGACGGCAGAACAGCTCATCAAGACCGGCAAGGCCGAGCACCCAGTCATCGGAGTGCTGCTCGACCGCCGGTATGACGGGCAGGGCGTCAAGATCATCGACACGAAGGACGCCGGCGGGCAGGACCCCGTCGTCCCGGGCGGTCCCGCCGACAAGGCCGGGCTGAAGCCCGGCGACGTCATCCTCAAGCTCGACGGCAAGCCGGTCACCGACACCGACGAGCTCGTCGTGCAGATCCGCGCGCACGCGATCGGGGACGTCGTCACACTGCTGGTCCGCAGCGACGGCCGGGAGCGTACTGTGAAGATGACCCTCGAAGGCAGCGGCTGAACGCCGCAACAGGACCGAGCGAAGGACAACCGTGCCCGTCAACATGTGGGAGTTCGTGATCCTCGTGGTCGTGGGCCTCATCGTGCTCGGACCCGAGCGGCTGCCCGAGTATGCCCAGAAGCTGGGTCGGTTGGTCCGTCAGGCCAGGACGATGGCCGAGAACGCGCGCAGCCAGCTCGGCGACGAGCTCGGGCCGGAGTTCAAGGACGTCGACTGGGAGCAGTTCGACCCCCGGCGTTACGACCCGCGTCGGATCGTCCGGGAGGCGTTGCTCGACGACGGCGACGACGAGGTCGACGCCGAGAGCCCTGCCGATGAGGCCGGGCCGACGATGCCGGCGCAGCGTCGCGCGCCCGAGTACGACCCGTCGGCCCCCACGCCCTACGACGTGGACGCGACCTGATCCTCGGGAGGGATCATCGGCCGGTGGGGGTCAGCCCGAGCGAGCGGCCGGCCAGGCCGCGCGACCTCGTGCGCAGTCCGCGGGCGATGCCACGCAGCGCCACGGCCGCTGGG
>NZ_VOHR01000509.1 GCF_009192725.1 Segeticoccus rhizosphaerae
GGCTCAGGCACTGGCCCGGCTGCACGTCGCCGCGGCGACGCCGTTGCTGCCGCCCGACCAGGTCGGCCGGCCCCGGCAGGCCGGCGAGGAGTGCGTGGAGCTGTCCGAGGTGGGACCGGCACCCGACCCGGCGCAGCTCCCCTCCCGGCTCGCCGACCTGTCGGCGATCATCCTCGCGTCCGCGCAGGCACCGGCTCTGGTGGTCTGCGCCATCGTGCACGCCGAGATCGCCGTGGCGCGCCCATTCGTGCGGGGCAACGGCCTGGTGGCCCGGGCGATGGAACGGGCGATCCTGCACCGCAGCGGGCTGGATCCCACCGGTGTCGCGGTCCCCGAGCTGGGGCACGGCGGGGAGGGGACGGCCGGTTACGCGGGTGCCCTCGCGGCATACGCCTCGGGCAGCCCCGACGGAGTGCGGTTGTGGATCGAGCACTGTGGAGTTGCAGTGGTGCTCGGCGCCCGCGAGGGCTGGCAGATCGCCGACGCGGTGCTGGCCGGCCGGCTGAGCTGACGGCCTGCCACCACCGTCCCGGGTGATCCCCTCGAGCCCGTCAAAGTCAAGTCTTCCGTTTGGCGCAGCGGTGGGGTACACAGGACCTATAGCGACGGGCGAGAGCCCGACGACCACCGCGATCCACACGGGCACCCACGCGCGGGCAGTCCACTGATGGACCGATCGTGACGGGCTTGTCCCGGTGCGACAACACAGAAGCGCACGCTCTGGTAACCCGCTTCGGATCGCGGTTGATAGCACCCCGTTCGCGGGGTGCTATCACTTGTCAGAACCCGTTGACCAGGACGCCGACCGGCGGTCAGCGCGGTGCAGGAATCGATGCCGCAGCGGGAAAAACTTCCCCCCGGCGAGTTTCCGCGTTCCGTTTGCCTTTCGCCTGCAAAGGGCACAGTATGGGAAGTGCACGCTCCCCTTAGGGGTTGAGCGTGCCGGCGCACCGGCTCCTCCCCCCCGGAGCCCGGCGCGTCGACGGCCCCCGTTGTCCCCCCGACGGGGGCCGTCCCCTTTCCTGACCCCCCTTGGCCCCTTTTCCGGCCACGTTCTCCACACCCCGCTCACGCGAGTCCCGTCCCGCACAGGCTCCGACGACGGTATGGCGTCCAAGCTCGCCTCGGGCTCACCGTGGGGCGATGAACAGCATGAACACGTCGTCGCAGGTCATCGGGGTGCTCGGCGCTTCCGGTGGTCTTGGTGCGTCGGTGCTCACCTGTGCGATCGCGGTCCGCGCGGCCGCGGCGGGACTCAGCGCGCTCGCCGTCGACGGGGACCGGTTCGGCGGTGGCCTCGACGTCACGATGGGTCTGGAACAGCAGACCGGGCTGCGCTGGCCAGATCTGGCCCGGGTCCGCGGGGAGGTCGACGGAGACCAGCTGCTGTCCCGGTTGCCTTGGGGTGAGACGGTGCCGGTGCTGTCCTTCGACCGGTCCCGCGACGTCGAGCTGTCCGCCGAGCCGGTGCGCGGTGTCCTCTCCGGGCTGCGGGCCGCGTGTGAGGTCGTCTCGGTGGACCTGCCCGCGCCCGGGGCGCCGCTCTTCGGCTGCTGGGTCGAGGCCTGCGCCGACGTCGTGCTGCTGGCCGGCTCCGACCCGCGGGGACTTGCTGCGGCCTGCGCCGTGGCACCGCACGTCTGCCACGATTCGCGGCGGACGTGGCTGTGCGTCCGGGTGGACCGGCACTTCGGTGACCTCGCGCCGGTCATCGCCGAAGGTGTCGACCTGCCCCTGTCCACCGTGCTGCGCCACGAACGCGGGCTCGACGCCGATCTGTGGCACGGCCTCGCGCCCGGGGACCGCCGCGGGCCGGTCG
>NZ_VOHR01000051.1 GCF_009192725.1 Segeticoccus rhizosphaerae
TGGCACCGACGGCCGGTGCCGTCGGTCCGCCGGCCGCCGCACCTGCCCCCACCGCCGTCACCCCGGCCGCGGTGACCACCACGGTGCTTGCGAAGCCGGCCAGGTGGCACACCATCCGGTATGGCGCGCGGGGCGCCATGGTGCGGAAGATCCAGCGCGTCGTCGGTGCCCACCCCGACGGAGTCTTCGGCCCGAGGACGCTGCGAGCCGTCAAGCGCTGGCAGTCGCGCCACCACATGGTGCGCGACGGCATCGTCGGGCCGAGGACGGCCGCCACGATGCGGTTGGTCCGGCACGTGGCGAAGAGGGTCAATAAGGCTCCGGCACGCCACACGACGAAGGCTCCGTCGCGCAGCCTCAAGCGGAAGGCTCCGGTGAACTCGATCGTCTCGATCGCCAAGCGCTACACCGGCATCTACTACCGCTTCGGCGGCACGACCCCCCGCGGGTTCGACTGCTCGGGTTTCACGCAGTTCGTCTACCGGAAGGCGGGCGTCAACCTGCCCCGGACCGCCGCAGGCCAGCAGCGTCGCGCCCACCGGGTCGCCCACCCGCGTCCCGGCGACCTGGTGTTCTTCGGTTACCCGGCCCATCACGTCGGCATCTACGCCGGTCCGGGCCAGATGTTCGACTCGGGCAAGCCCGGGCTGCGCACGCAGAAGCGCCACATCTTCAGCGGGGTCTCCGGCTTCGGTCGCGTCTGAGGTTCTCCTTGCACCCACACGACGGGGCCGGGCAGGTTCGCACTCCTGCCCGGCCCCGTCGTGGTTCGCTGCCGCGCGGCGATGCGGCCCGTGACGGGCGACGGCAGGTAGCACAGTTGACTCTCCGTTGCCCGAACTTTGGTCAAATCCTGAACAAGATTTGGCATTGGCTGCGTTGACCGCAGGACGTGCGTCGGGAGAGAGTGGGCCGCGCGAGAGGCTCACGGGCCTTTCGCGTCCCCGACGGTGACGACAGCGCTGCTACCTCGCAGTTCTGGCGCTCATCAACGTGCCGTCGACCTGCCCTGAGCGGATTCGCCTGACCCTCTCCCCACACCGGCACCGCGCCGGCCACGGGCGAGCCGCGAGCGGCCGGCGTCGGCTCAACCCTGGAGAAGTCACGTGAGCCGCACCCGATCCCGCCCTGTCCGCTCCACCCGGCGACGCCTCGTCCCCGCCCTCGGCGCCGTCGCGCTGTCCTGCGGGCTCCTCGGCGCGTCCGCACCCTCCAGCCAGGCGATTCCGTCCCCCCTCGCCAGCGCTGCCGACTTCAGCCTCGTGCCCATCGTCGGCCAGCTGTCGGCTCATGCCCCCCAGAGGATTGCCGAGTTCGCGCACAACGCAGCGCGAATGGGCCGCGCGGTGCGGGCCGAGCCCACCACCAGCCACCCCTCGGCCCGCCCGTCGCCGGCGACCCCTCCTGCGGCTCGGGCAACGTCTCAGCCGGCCCGCGCCGCCTCACGCAGTGAGGTTGCCCGGACGAGACGTCCTGCCGTCCCGAGCTCGACCGCGACACCGACTGCCTCACCCACACCGCGCCCGGCGCCGAGCAAGGTCACGCCTCGTCCGACCCAGACGCCCAGCCCCACCACGACGCACACGACCGAGCCGACGCTCACCCGCGACGGGCTGATCGCCTCGGTGGCGCGTCGCTATGGCATCACCGTCCACCCCTACGACAACCCGAGCGCGCCGGGGCACTGGGGCACCACAGACCTGTCGAGCTGCCAGGTCTGGGTGGGTCTTTCGACACCGATGGACCGCATCGAGGACGTCATCAAGCACGAGTACGGCCATGTGCTGCAGTGCCGCAAGCACACCTGGGAGGGCGTCTCCACGATCGAGCTGGAGCGCATCGCCGACGCCGTGGCGCTGCGGCTGGGTGCGCACTGGGTGCACTACACCTACTCGCCGACCGCCAGCGAACAAGCAGCAGCCGCAAGGCTTCTGGGCTAGCCGCCACGCGCGGTCCTCGCCCGCCGGGTGGACGCGGCGGCCGGCTCAGGCGGGGGAGTCGGAGCCGATCTGCTGCGCGAGGTACTGCGCGGTGCCCACGATCTTGACGGCCTCGAGCTGCCCCTCGAACCAGTCGGCGTGAGTCTCCTCGTCGCGGGCCATCTCCTCGAAGACGGCGGCCGAGGCGTGGTCGGCCAGGTCGTGGCACTCCTTGGCGGACGCGTTGAACTGGGCCACTGCCGCCTTCTCGCTCTCGAAGCCGAGCTGGAGCATCTCCTCGGCCGACTCGCCGACCTGGATCGAGCCGAGCTTCTGGACGTTCGGGTGGCCGTCGAACATGAGGATCCGGCTGATCAGGTCGTCCGCGTCCTTCATCTCCTCGATCGACAGGTCATAGAAGACCTTGCCGAGCCGCGCCAGCCCCCAGTTGTCGAGCATGCGCGCGTGCAGGAAGTAGGTGTTGGTGACGGTCAGTTCCACAGTGAGCGCGTCGTTGAACAGCTGGACGATGCGAGGGTTGACGGGCTGCACGGCGGCCTCCGGGATCGGGAATCGTGTGGTCGCGTCATGCTTTCACGGCAGCCCCGCGGAGGGAAGGTATGCCGTGCGTCGCCGAGCACACGAGCGTCCGGCCCGCGGGTGCAGACCTCGTGAGCAGGGGCTCAGCTGGCGGCGGCGGTGGTGGCCGGCTGCAGTGGCGCCTTGCCCTCGTGCTCCACGAGGACGCGCTTGAGCGAGAAGACGCACCCGCCGCAGTCCTGCCCCGCGCCCGTGTCGCGGCAGACCTGGCCCAGCGTGCAGGCGCCGCGCTCGATCGACTCGCCGACGGCGCGGTCGGTGACGACCTTGCAGTGGCAGACGATCACGCGGGGCACCCTTCAAGAGGTAGGCAAGGCTTACCTGCGTAAGGCTAGCCTGCCGAGCGCCTGCGCGCCAAGGTGGCGCGGGTCACATCGGGAGGGGGAGGATCATCGAGGGACTGCCGAGGAAGCGCCCGGAGCCAGACGGCGAGTGACGCTCGCGGCCCGTGCCCCGATAGGTTTTACCCGGATGATACCGTGACAAAACCGCACAGACACTTGGAGGACGACATGGCCATCGCATCACGCACCGCCCGCACGACCTGGCAGGGCAGCCTCGCCCGCGGCGCCGGAGAGGTCTCGGGTGACAGCGGCGCCCTGACTGCGCTCCCCGTGACCTGGGCGGCCCGCACCGAGGAGCCCGGTGGCAAGACCAGCCCGGAAGAGCTGGCTGCTGCCGCGCACTCCTCGTGCTTCTCGATGGCGCTCTCCCTGCGGCTCGGCGAGAACAAGCTGGAGGTGACCCGACTTGAGGTCTCCTCCACGGTGACCCTCGACGAGGTCGACGGGCTGCCGACCGTCACGACCGCGGCGATCGAGGTCACCGGCACGGTCGACGGAGTGGACGCGGCGAAGTTCCAGGAGATCGTCGACGAGGCGGCCGCGCTCTGCCCGATCTCCCGACTGTTCGCCGGCGCCAAGATCGAGGTCACCGCGACCCTCGCTGCCGGCTGACGCGCCGGGCGCAGGACAGAGTCAGACCGCGCTGGGCATCGTGACCGGATTCCCGTAGCGTGACGGACTCCGAGCGAGGAGGCGCGATGCGGCGCGGACAGGTGTTGGCGGTCGTGCAGGCCGGGGGTGCGGGCGGCCGGATGGACGTGCTGACCCGTGAGCGGGCCAAGCCGGCGTTGCCGTTCGGTGGCGTGCACCGGCTGATCGACTTCCCGCTGTCGAGCCTGGTGCACTCGCAGGTGAGCGACGTGTGGGTCAGCCTGGAGTACCAGGTCACCTCGCTCGACGACTACCTTGCCGGCGGCCGTCCGTGGAGTCTGGACCGCAACCGGGGCGGCTTCCGCCGGATGGTGCCGCAGACGGGCACCGGTCCCACCAGCGAGGAGGGGTTTGCGCAGGGCAACGCCGATCTGCTGCTGAAGATGGCGGCCGACCTGGCTGCGCGCGGACCGGAGCACGTCCTGGTCAGCAGCGCCGACCACATCTTCAACATGGACCTCGTGCCGGTCGTCGAGGAGCACGTCGCCCGCGGGAGCGCCGCGACGGTGGTCACGGCCGAGGTGACGCGCAAGACGGCGTCGGAGAACGTGGCCGTCGTGGTCGGGAGTGATGGCGTCGTCCAGGAGCTGGAGGTGAAGGTCGCGCGGCCCAGCACTGGCACGGTCGCCACCGAGATCTTCCTGTACCGCACCGACGCCCTGCTGGAGACGCTCTCGGCGCTGCGCGCCGAGCTCGACGAGGCCGTCGAAGGCGACTCCACCGGGCTCGGCGACTTCGGCGAGCACCTCCTGCCTCGACTGATCGAGACCAGTTCGGTCCGGGCCGTGCCGATCGAAGGCTACTGGCGCGACCTGGGCCAGCCGGCGACATACCTGCAGGGCCACCGCGACCTGCTGGCCGGCAAGATCGACGTCTTCGACCACCCCGACCGACCGGTGATCTCGCATTGGCCGGATCGCCCGGCGGCCCGCATCCGGCACACCGCTGGGCTCGCCAACAGCCTGGTCTCCCCAGGGTGCGTTGTCGCTGGCGAGGTCGACGGCTGCGTGCTCGGACCGGGCGTGGTGGTCGAGAAGGGGGCCCGGGTAACCGACAGCGTGATCTTCGACGATGTCGTGATCGCCTCCGGTGCGGTCGTCCACACCGCGGTGATCGACGAAGGATGCATGGTGGGCAGCAAGGCACGGATCGGCGCGGCTCCATCACGGCGGCAGGCCCGTGACGAGGAGATCGTCCTCGTCGGCACCGGATCGACGGTCGACTCGGCCATCGAACCAGGTGCCAGGCTCGAGCCCGGCACCACCGCCTGACCTTCCGATCAAACGCCGGGACGCGCAGACCACGTAGCTGGACGTGGAATGCGAAGTGGCGGCAGTCACACTCCCGCCACTTCCAGCGGCGCCTCTTAACGCCACAGATCAGGTGTCACCTGTCCGTGCAGCAGACCCGGACGCAATCGAGGCGACAGGTGGCGACTCGAACACTGGAGCGTCGCCGCGGATACCAAGGGTCGACCTGAGGCATATCCGGTCTTCCGCCGCCGCTGACTACCTCTGGGCGGGAGGCACGAGGGCGAGCGCGTCCGGAGTCATTCTCTGATCGCAGTAGTAGCCGCAAAACTGCGCGCGAATGCCCCACCCTGCCCGGGGTGGGGGCGCTTTTCGCATCACCGTCAGTCGCCGGCCCGGCGCCTCGACCGGATCAACCGCTCCCACCACCACGCCATCCCCTGGCGGTCCCGCCTACCATTGGCTAGGGTGCAAAAGCATGCACCCTCCCTGCCTACCGTGCCGCCTCCTCCCGGAGGCGCCTGCCGTGATCTGGCACTGGCGCGGTTGGTACCACGAGCAGCCCTGACCGGCTGGCGCAATGAACCGCCCCGCCTCCCTCCGCAGGAGGCGGGGCGCTTTCGTCGGCTCCATGCAGGCGTAGCCTCAGTCTGCGCGCGAACGCCCCCACCCCATCTGAGGGTGGGGGCGCTTATGTCATGCCCTTCGCGAACCGAGCCGGCGCTCCAGCTCGGCTAGCAGCGCGCCATCGCTGATTGAGGTCAGCACTTCCCGGGCGGGGTGATCCTCGAGGCCCATGTCCTCCGCGCTGACCAACCCGGTCACAAGGTGGTGTTCGTCGATCGAGGTGAGGCCGCCCCGGCGAATCTGCGTGATCGTGCCGGGTGGCCATTCCAGCGCCGCCTCCAGCCGCTCGTACGTGCGCAGTGTGTACTCATGCGCGTCCCCTCGCTCGATCTTGGTCACGATCGAAGTTGTAGGTCCACCCCTGGCTGGGATCTGCTCCCGGTACAGGCCGAGCGATTCACGACGGGCCCGGACCAGCCGCGCGAGCCGCCGCCGACCCGACTCGCCCACGGCGATCCACTCCCATCAGTCGATGACCGGAGCCGCGCCCCCCGCGCGACGCATCTGTGCATATCTTGCCGACCTTGTGCATATGTTTGCAACGGCCGTCCGTTGTTTGGACAGGGGTCGTGCTCTGGAACGGGAGGAACAGCGGTCGTATCTGGCTCCCACCCCCAGGCGACCAAGCGCCCCGGCTCTCCCGCGCGGGGCCGGAGCGCCGGTGTCATGCTCGCCGTAACGGAATAACGTTAGTGACGGGCGCGGGAGGAGCCGTGAGGCCTGTCCACTGCTCGACTTGGGAGTGGCGCAGGCCCGCCCGCTGCGCAATGACTCGGGGATCAGGTGAGATTCCGTACCGAGCAGCTTGCGTGAGCAGTCGTGGCGTCTCAGACGCGACCGCCACAGGTTCGTTTCGCCGCCACCCCTGCGAAGACAATTGGATGAACAGGCTACGTGCCCGATGACTGCTGATCACTCCGAGTCGTGAGGCACGAACAATCAGTGCCGACAACGAAATTCCGTAATCAGCCTTCACCCGCAGGTACGCGTGGCTCGTGACGAGCTGGCCATAGCGTGGCAGCTGCTCGCCTCCACCGGGATGCGCCGCGGCGAGGCGCTCGCGCTGCGCTGGGGCGACGTGGACCTCGACGCTGGCCGGCTGTCGGTGCGCCGCTCGGCCACGGTCGTGGAGGTCAAGGGCGAGGGTGAACGGATTATCGTCGGCCCGCCGAAGTCCGGAAAGCCGCGCACGGTCGACCTCGACCCCGATACGGCCGCCGGGCTCAGGACGCACAAGGCGGCCCAAGGCACGCTGTCTCTCTCGCTAGCCCGGGAGGACGCCTACGTCTTTGCCAGCCTCGACGGGACCGTCCGGCATCCTGAGCGGTTTTCCCGCAAGTTCGCGGCGGCCGTCGAGCAGGCACGGGCTGCGGGTGGACAGAAGTCTCTGGCGAAGATCCGGCTTCACGACCTGCGACACACTCACGCGGATGCTGCTCCTCGCGGCCGGTGTGCCCGTCAAGGTCGTCTCGGAACGCCTGGGGCACGCCAACGCGACCATCACACTCGGCGTCTACGCTCACGTCATGCCGGGCATGCGGCAGGAGGCGGCTGCGAAGTTCGGGGCACTGATGGCAGGGGGGGTAATGGTTGATGTTGGTTGGCTCCAATCTGTTATCAGTGGGGCCGCTGGAGGTGCGTTGACTCTGGTGGGCCAGTGGCTCAACTGCAGGTGGTCGCGATCCGCGCAACGTGAGGCACGATCCCACGAGCAGGCAGCTGCCCGCCAAACGCGACGAGAAGCATTCGAGCTTGACCTTCTCGAGGACCTAGAAAGCGCCACCTACCTGCCATGGGCCGAAGTGTCCGATCGCCAAGCCGCATGTACCAAGACCCCGTGCAACGGGCCGTCGGCCTTAGCCTTGAGTTTTCCACGGATCAGGGGTCGGCTTACCTGACGGCTCGCCCTGAGGTGCTCGCGGCCTCCGCAGCCGCCTTTAACAATGATGTGAAGGAGGCGCTGGAGTGCGTCGCAAGTGCTGCAGATGCGGTCCTGGAGAAGGCAGAGGATGTGCAAGAGAGCGAAGCTCAGGCGTTCCTATCAGCAGAGGAACACGCCCGCAAGGTCGTGGGAGCGACCATTGTGGTGCTCCTTGGAGAGGAGGCGACGTCATGAGGTATCACGCCGGTATCACGGGCCAGCTTTGTCAGGGCAAACGGAAGCGCCCCAAGCCTCTGACCTGCAAAGACTCGGGGCGCTGGGTGTGTCCGGAGGGGGACTTGAACCCCCACGCCCGATAAAGGGCACTAGCACCTCAAGCTAGCGCGTCTGCCATTCCGCCACCCGGACAAGGTGCTCGTGCAGGTGCTGTGGGAGCACCTGCAACGCGGCGAAACTCTAACACGCAGGTGGCACAGATCAGAACTCGCCGAACGGTGGTCGAGACCGGGACCACGCGTGGCCCTCGTGGCCGGCGGCGACCCCAACTATGGTGCTGGGCATGACCCACACCGCGGATCGCCCAGCCACCACTGACATCGCCCCTGAGAGCGAGGTGACCCGCCTCTGCCAGGAGCTCATCAGGATCGACACGAGCAACTACGGGGACGGCAGCGGGCCTGGCGAGCGGGAGGCCGCCGAGTACGTCATGGGCCGGCTCACCGAGGTCGGCCTGGACCCCACGTATGTCGAGAGCGAACCTGGTCGCGCGAGCGTGGTCGTGCGGGTGGAGGGGGAGGACAGCTCCCGCCCGGGACTGGCCATCCACGGCCACCTCGACGTGGTGCCGGCCAATGCGGCGGACTGGCAGGTGGACCCGTTCTCGGCAGAGATCAGGGACGGCTGCGTCTGGGGCCGCGGCGCGGTCGACATGAAGAACATGGACGCGATGATCCTGGCCAATCTGCGCCACCTCGCCCGGACCGGCACCAGGCCACCGCGCGACCTCGTCTTCGCCTTCCTCGCCGACGAGGAGGCGGGCGGCGTCTACGGCAGCCACTGGCTCACCGACCACCGTCCGGAGCTGTTCGAGGGAGTCACCGAGGCGATCAGCGAGGTGGGCGGCTACAGCATCACCTTCCCTGCGGCCGAGACGGGCGAACCGACCCGCGCCTACCTCCTGCAGACTGCGGAGAAGGGCATCATGTGGCTGCGCCTGCACGCGCACGGACGCGCCGGTCACGGCTCGGTCCCCAACAACGAGAACGCGATCGCCCGGCTCGCGGAGGCCATCGCTCGCATCGACGCCCACCCGTGGCCGCGGCACTACCTCGCCTCGGTGCGGCAGCTGCTGGACGGCGTGAGTGACCTGTCCGGCACGGCATACACCGACGATGACGCTGACGACCTGCTCGCCCACCTGGGCGGCGCGAGGGGCTTCGTGGAGGGCACGCTGCAGGACACCGCGAACTTCACCATGCTCGACAGCGGCTACAAGCACAACGTGATCCCACAGACCGCATCGGCCTCGCTGGACTGCCGGTTCCTGCCCGGCCACGAGGACGAGCTGCTGGCCACGATCCGTGAGCTCGCCGGCGACCTGGTCGAGGTCGAGGTGTACCACAGGGACATCGCGCTCGAGGCGCCTTTCGAGGGGGCGCTCGTGGACCGGATGAAGGCGGCGCTGCTCGCCGAGGACCCGGACGCGCAGGTGCTGCCCTACTGCCTGTCCGGGGGCACCGACAACAAGGCCCTCGCGCAGCTGGGGATCACCGGCTACGGCTTCGCCCCGCTTCAGCTTCCGGCCGACCTCGACTTCGCGCCGATGTTCCATGGCATCGACGAGCGGGTGCCGGTGGCAGCACTCGAGTTCGGGACACGGGTGTTGGGCCGGTTGATCGCCACCTGCTGACCGGTGGAGCTAGGCGGTGCGCCGCACCCGGATGATCTTGCGCCGGATCCAGGCCTTGCGCGCGCCGCCCCAGTAGAGGCGCATGCGCGACAGCTCCCAGTGGCCGTACTCGGCGTGCTCGGTCAGGACCCGGCGCACGTCCCCTCGGGACGCGTCACGGGGGAAGTGCAGGACGCGGTACTCGTACTCGACCATCAGCACCATTCTGACGCAAGAACGGCTAACGTCGTGCCATGACCGCCGATCCGCGTGCCGCGCTGGCCTCCCTCGTCGCCGCCCTCGAGCGCCACCTCGAAGCCGCTGCTTCCCGCAGAGGCGAGAACGACCCCTCGGTCGTGGCCGCCTACCAGGACCTGGCCGACGCGTTCGAGTCCTACGACGACGCGCTGCTCGACTCCTACGGCGAGGTCACCCCGCTCGAGATCTACAGCGACGATGACGATGATGACGACGACGGAGACGACGGGGACGATGACGAGCTGGAGGACGACGACGAGGACGACGACGGCGTCTACCTCGGCCTCGACGACAGCGACTACGACGTGGACACCCGGCAGAGCTGACGCCCCGCGGGGCTGAGCAGGGAACGCCAGTGCGTCGCTGGCCCGGCAGGGCCGGGCCCCGGCCGGACCCTCAGTCCGAGACGTCCTCCAGAGCCTCGACGATCTCCCTCGGCAGCTCGAGGTCCTCCGCCCCGACCAGGGTGCGCAGCTGCGCAGCGGTGCGCGCTCCGAGCACCGGCGCCGCCACGCCGGGGCGGTCCCGCACCCACGCCAGGGCCACCTCGGCCGCGGAGCACCCCAACCCCTGGGCGGCCGTGGCCACTGCCTCCACGACCTGGGCCGACTCGTCGTCCAGGTAGCGCTGGGCGAAACCGGCAAAGTCGGCCGATGCGGCCCTCGACTGCGCCGGTATGCCGTGCCGGTACTTGCCGGTGAGGACGCCACGCCCGAGCGGCGACCACGCCAGCAGGCCGAAGCCGAGTGCGCCCGCGGCGGGCACGAGCTCGTCCTCGGGGATCCTGCACAGCAAGGAGTACTCCACCTGGTTCGCCACCAGCGGCACCCGGGCGGACTCGAGGAGCGAGCTGGCGCGGGCCGCCTGCCAGCCCGAGTAGTTGGAGACACCGACATAGCGCGCCCTGCCGGAGGTCACGGCCCACTCCAGGGCGGAGAGCGTCTCCTCCAACGGGGCGTCATCGCTCCAGGTGTGCACGAGCCACAGGTCGAGATGGTCGGTGCCGAGTCGCCGGAGAGAGGTGTCCAGCTGCCGCATCAACGTGCCCCGCGAGGTGTCCACGACCCGCTCGCCGCTGGAGCGGGAGATGCCGGCCTTGCTGCACAGGACCAGATCATCCCGAGCTGCCACGTCGTCGAGCAGCTCACCCAGGATCTCCTCGGCCGCGCCGTTGCCGTAGCCGTGTGCCGTGTCGACGAGGTTGCCGCCGGCCGCGGCGAAGAGCTCGAGCTGGTCTCGGGCGTCCTCGCGGGAGGTGCTGCTGCCCCACGTCATCGTGCCCAGCCCGGTGCGGGACACCCGCAGGCCGGAACGTCCGAGTCGTCTGTGGCGCATGTCTCCGTACGGTAGCGGGGCTGCGTGGGCGCGGACACCGGCCCCGCCGCTAGCCTCACGTCATGAAACTCGGTGTGAACCTCGGCTACTGGGGCGCGGGCAACGATCAGGACAACCTGGCCCTGGCGCAGGAGGCGGACCGCCTCGGCTACTCGGTGGTCTGGGCCGCGGAGGCCTACGGCTCCGACGCCCCCACGGTCCTGTCATGGGTGGGTGCGACCACGAAGCAGATCGACCTGGGCTCGGCGGTCATGCAGATCCCGGCCCGCACCCCCGCGACGACCGCGATGACCGCTGCCACGATCGATTCCCTCTCAGGCGGTCGGTTTCGGCTGGGCCTCGGCGTGTCCGGCCCACAGGTCAGCGAGGGCTGGCACGGCGTGCGGTTCGGGTCGCCGCTGGGACGGACTCGCGAGTACGTCGACATCGTGCAGCAGGCCCTGCGACGCGAGAAGGTGCAGTACCAGGGCAAGCACTGGACCCTCCCGCTCCCGGACGGCCCCGGCAAGGCGCTGAAGCTGACCGTGCACCCGGTGCGCTCCCACATCCCGCTCTACCTCGCCGCCGTCGGACCCAAGAACCTCGAGCTGGCCGGAGAGATCGCAGACGGCTGGCTGGCCATCTTCTTCAACCCCGAGCGCTCGGTCGAGCTGCTCGACGCCGTGACAGCCGGGCGTCGCCGGGCCGGTCGGGGCGAGCCGGACGCCCCCCTGGCCGGGTACGACGTCGTCCCCACCGTGCCGGTGGTCATCGACGATGACCTCGAGCGCGCTGCGGCGCCGCTGCGCGGCTACACCGCGCTCTACGTCGGCGGCATGGGCTCCCGGGAGAAGAACTTCTACAACGCCCTCGCCCGCCGGATGGGCTTCGAGGAGGCGGCGCAGCAGGTGCAGGACCTCTACCTGGCCCGGCAGCACCGTGACGCCGCAGCCGCCGTGCCGCTCGAGCTGATCGACCAGACCGCGCTGATCGGTCCCCGCGACCGGATCAAGGACCGGCTCGCCCGCTATGCCGAGGCCGGCGTCACGACGCTCAGCGTCTCGCCGTATGCCGCGTCCCTCCCGGAACGTCTGCATGTCCTGCGGACGTTGGGTGACCTGATGGAAGAGACTGGCCTTCGCGACTGACCGGCCGCACCGACCCGGCACCTGCCCTGACCCGAAAGATCACCTGTGGACCTGAGCTATGTCGACTCGCTCGTGCTGGGGGTCGTGGAAGGACTCACCGAGTTCCTCCCCGTCTCCTCGACCGGCCACCTGACCATCGCGGAGAAGCTCCTCGGGCTCACCGTCGACGACCCGGCGGTCACGGCATACACGGCGGTGATCCAGCTCGGTGCCATCGCGGCGACCTTCCTCTACTTCGCCAAGGACATCGCCCGACTGGTGACGGCGTGGGCCGGTGGGCTCCTGCACGAGGAGCGGCGGTCGCACCCTGACTACCCGCTGGCGTGGGCCGTCATCGCCGGCTCGATCCCGGTGGGGATCGTCGGGTTCCTCGCCAAGGACCTGATCACCGGTGGACTGCGCAGCCTGTGGGTCGTGGCAGTGGCGCTGATCGCGTGGAGTGCCGTCATGTGGGCCTCCGAACGCCGGCACGACGTGCTGCGCGGTCGGGGGCTGCAGCGCGGTGAGGGCCGGGTCACGATCAAGGACGGGCTGATCATCGGCCTGATCCAGTGTCTGTCGCTCATCCCCGGCATCTCCCGCTCGGGCGCGACCATCTCGGCCGGACTGTTCCGCGGCATCGACCGGGTCACGGCCACCCGGCTGTCGTTCTTCATGGCCATCCCCGCCCTGACCGCCGCCGGCCTCTACGAGCTGAAGGACCTCCACCCGGACGTGGTGGGCTGGGGCCAGATGGCACTGGGCATCGTGGTGGCGTTCGTGGTCGCCTACGCCTCGATCGCCTGGCTGATCAAGTTCGTCGGGAACCACTCGATCACGACGTTCGTCTGGTACCGGGTCACCTTGGGTGTCGTGCTGCTCGTGGTCCTCGGGGCCGGCTGGATGAGCGCCACCTGAGCGGGGGTCTCACTGCTCGGGAAGTGGCCCGTCACAGCCAGCCGGAGCGTTTGAAGGCGCGGTACAGGGACACGCAGAACCCCGCCATCACGAGGAGCACCACGAAGTAGCCGTAGTAGAACTCCGACCCGCCCATCCGGATGCTGAGGTGCAGCTCGGGCATGTTGTCGAAGTTCATGCCGTAGATGCCGGCGATCATGGTCGGGACGGCGGCGATCGCCACCCAGGCCGAGATCTTGCGCATGTCGTTGTTCTGCTGCACGGAGATCTGCGCCAGGTGGGCGTTGAGCACGTCCGTCAGCAACCGGTCGTAGGACTCGACGTGGTCGACCACGCGCAGCACGTGGTCGGCGATGTCGCGGAAGAAGGGCCGCGCCTCGGCGGGGATGCTGGGCAGGTCTCCCTCGACGATCCGGCGCAGCGGCTCCGCGAGCGGGACCGCGGCCCGTCGCGTCTCGAGCACCTCGCGCTTGAGCAGGTAGATCTCCGAGGCAGTGACGTTGCGGTAGGACGAGAAGACGTCGCGCTCGATGTTGTCCAAGTCGTCCTGCAGCTCGGCGTCGATGCTGACGTAGCCGTCGACGATGGCGTCCATGACCGAGTACATCACCGAGACCGGGCCGTGCTCGAGGTGAGAGGGTGTGTGCTCGAGATCGGCGCGCACACCGGACAGCGGGTTGGCCTCTCCGCGGCGGACCGTCACGACGAAGTGGTCACCGACGAAGATCATCACCTCACCGGTCTCGACGTCCGAGGTCCGCTCGACGTAGGCCAGCGTCTTCAGGACCACGAACATGCTGTTCTCGTAGACGTCGATCTTGGGGCGCTGGTTGCCCTTGACCGCGTCCTCCACGGCGAGCGGGTGCAGCTGCAGCTCGTCGTTGACGAGCGCGAACTCCTCGTCGGTCGGGTCCTTCAGGCCGATCCAGATGAAACCCTCGTGGCCGGCGCGCAGCCCGTCCAGCTCCGTGCTGAGGTCACCACACGGCATACGCCGGGCTCCCCGGTAGACGGCCCGGTCGACGATCACGTGCACATCGCACCACGGCCACGCCGTTTGTGCACGCACCTCGCCGCGTAGAGTGGCGCCCGTGCCGACCGCCCTGCTCATCCGACACGGACGCACCGCTGCCAATGCCGGTGGAACCCTCGCCGGATGGACCGAGGGGGTCGCGCTCGACGAGGAGGGCCGCACCCAGGTGCGCGCGCTCGCCGACCGCCTCGACGGACTTCCGGTGCGCCGGCTCGTGACCAGCCCGCTGCAACGGTGCCGGGAGAGCGCCGAGGTCCTGGCCAAGCCTCTCAACCTCGAACCGGGCGTCGTCGAGGAGCTGGGGGAGTGCCGGTATGGCGCGTGGACCGGTCGCGCGATCAAGGACCTGGCCGACGAACCGCTCTGGCGCACCGTGCAGGACCACCCCAGTGCGGCCCGGTTTCCCGAGAGCGACGACTTCGCGGCGGAGTCGTTGTCAGGGATGCAGGCGAGGGCCCTGGCGGCGGTCCGGCGGCTCGATGCTGAGGTCGAGGCCGAGCACGGGCCCGACGCGCTGTGGGCGCTCGTCTCGCACGGTGACGTCATCAAGGCGGTCGTCAACGACGCGGTGGGGGCGCACTTCGACCACTTCCAGCGGATCGTCGTGGGGCCGGCTTCGCTGACCGTGATCCGCTACACCGCCCGCCGGCCGTTCCTCGCGCTGCTGAACGACGGTGGATCCGACCTCGCCTGGCTGCAGCCGAAGGACGCACCGGAGGTCGGGGCGGGCGACGCGCCCGTTGGCGGCGGTTCCTCCTGACCAGCGGCCGTCCCGGCTGCCGCTCGCGCACCCGGCGCGGAACTCCGAGGTGGCGGCCCGGTGGTGGATTGCCCGGCCAACTCATTAGAGTCGAGCCATGCCGGTGATCGAGTTCGACCCACCCGAGCGGTTCGTCGCGGGCACCGTGGGCCCGCCCGGGCAGCGCACCTTCTTCCTGCAGGCCCGCAGCGGCCGCCGGTTGACCAGCGTGTCGCTGGAGAAGGAGCAGGTGAGTGTGCTGGCCGACCGGCTCGACGACCTGCTGGACCAGGTCGCCGCGACCGAGGACGCACCCCCGGCCGCGACAGCGGCGGACGAGCCCGACAACGAGCCGCTGGACACCCCGATCGAGGACGAGTTCCGGGTCGGCAGCATGAGCCTGGCCTGGGACGCCGAGCGCTCCGTCGTGGTGATCGAGTGCCATGACGGTGAGGTTGAGGTCGAGGCCGTGCCCGGCGAGGAGGAGGTCACCGTCGTCGAGGTGCCCGAAGACCAGACGATCCTGCGGGTCGTGATCGGTCCGCAGGAGGCCAGGTCCTTCGCCGGACGCTGCCAGCGCACCGTCAAGGCGGGCCGCCCTGACTGTCCCTTCTGCGGTGGCCCGCTGGACCCGACCGGTCACGTCTGCCCCCGCGCCAACGGGTACAAGCGCTGAGCAGCGACATACTGCGGCTGCTGGCGGTCGGTGCCATCGAGGTCGAGGGTCGGCTGCTCGAGTCGTCCAACCGGGCGCTGCGCACCGTGCTCCACCTGTCGGATGCGCAGACCCGCGCCATCTACAAGCCCGCCGTGACCGAACGTCCGCTCTGGGACTTCCCCGACGGCACGCTGGCCCACCGCGAGGTCGCGGCCTACGCGGTCTCGGAGGCGGGGGGGTGGGGCCTCGTGCCGCCGACGATCCTCCGAGAGGGTCCGGCCGGCCACGGCTCGTTCCAGCAGTGGATCGAGAGTCCGGTCGCGACCGAGGGCGAGGCCGACGCCGCGCTGCTGGCGATCTTGCCCCCCGACGAGGTCGCGGACGGCTGGCTCCCGGTGCTCGATGCGCAGGGGCCGGCTGGGGAGCCGGTCGTGGTCGCGCACGCCGACCGACCCGACCTGGCCTCGGCCGCGGTCTTCGACGCGGTGGTGAACAACGCCGACCGCAAGGGCTCGCACCTGCTGCTCGACGCGGCAGGGCACCTGTGGGGCTTCGACCACGGTGTGACCTTCCACTCCGAACCCAAGCTGCGCACCCTGCTGTGGGGATGGGCCGGTCGCTCCCTCCCGGAGTCCGACCTCGCCCGGCTCGAGTCGGTGCACCAGGCCCTCAGCGACACTGACTCGGAGCTGTCCCGACAGCTGACGTCGCTGCTGCTGGCCGACGAGGTCGCCGCGCTGCGCCACCGGGTGGTCGCGCTGCTGGACTCGGGGCGGTTCCCCCGCCCACGCGACGAGGGGCCGGCGATTCCATGGCCGCCCTGGTGACGTTCGCCCTCGAAGGCTGCGGATAGGCTCGGCAAGTGATCGCCTGGCCCGCCCCGTTCCTCCCTGCCGTCCCGGGCTCCGGCCCCGCCGTGCGCGTGCACGACACCGCGACCGGGGAGGTGCGTGAGCTGAACCCCGGTCCCGTGGCGCGCCTCTACGTCTGCGGCATCACGCCGTATGACGCGACGCACCTCGGGCACGCCGCCACCTACGTCACGTTCGACCTGTTGGGGCGCGCGCTACGGGACGCCGGGCACGAGGTCGACTACGTGCAGAACGTCACCGACGTGGACGAGCCGCTGCTCGAACGCGCCGAGCGCGACGGGCTGCACTGGGAGGACCTGGCCGAGCGCGAGATCGCGTTGTTCCGTGAGGACATGACGGCACTGGCCGTCATCCCACCGGACCACTACGTCGGCGCGGTCGAGGGAGTGCCGTCGGACGTCGAGGCGGTCACGAAGATGGTGGCGAGCGGCGCGGCATACCGTCTCCCGGTGCCGGCCGAGGAGGGGGGCGAGGGGCACGACGTCTACCTCGACCTGGCCGCCCAGCCGACCTTCGGCGACGTATCGGGATGGACCCGCGACCAGATGATGGAGGTCTACGCCGAGCGCGGCGGGGACCCCGACCGCGCGGGCAAGCGGGACGCGCTCGACCCACTGCTGTGGCGGGCACACCGCGAGGGCGAACCCTCCTGGGACGGCGGCGAGCTCGGGCAGGGACGCCCCGGCTGGCACATCGAGTGCACCACCATCGCGATCGACCACCTGGGGATCGGCTTCGACGTGCAGGGCGGCGGCTCCGACCTGATCTTCCCGCACCACGAGATGAGCGCGGTGCAGGGCGAGGCGCTGACCGGGCAGGCACCCTTCGCGCAGGTCTACGTCCACCAGGCAATGGTCGGTCTCGAGGGCGAGAAGATGAGCAAGTCCAAGGGCAACCTCGTGCTCGTCTCGCGGCTGCGGGAGTCCGGCGTCGATCCGATGGCCATTCGGCTCGCGCTGCTCGCGCAGCACTACCGCACCCCGTGGGAATGGACCGACGACCACCTCAAGGTCGCGACCACCCGGCTCGAGCGGTGGCGCTCGGCGCTATCGGTGGTCGCAGCCCCCGACGCCGGCCCGACCATAGAGCAGGTGCGAGCTGCCCTCGCCGACGACCTCGACAGTCCTTCGGCGCTCGAGGCGGTCGACGCCTGGGTGGAACGCACCCTTGCCTGGGGGAGCGACGACGAGGATCGCTGCGAGTCGGCGCCGGGCCTGATGGGCCGCTCGCTCGACGCCCTGCTCGGCATCCGCGTCTGACTCGCTGAATCCCCGCGGCGTGTTGCAGGGGCCGGGTGGCACGGCATGTCTGGCCGCGTCGAGCCCATTTGGATCCGGCCGGCGCTGTCGGTGGTCACGACCAGCCTCGTTCCTGCGGGGCGGCGAAGCGCTCGAGGGACCGGTATGCCGTTGCCTCGGCGGCGTCCTCGGGCTTCGCCTTGGTGGCCGATTGCGTTTGACGCCAACATAATTCGGCCCAGGAAGTTTGCACAGCGCCTTCCGCAGCGCCTCGAACGGATGTATGATAGAACGCATGAACGAAGAGCGGTTGAGTGAGGCGTTCGCCCTGGCCGGGCAAGCGTTCACGCAGGCGCGAGCCGGGGCGGTGCACCAGAGCTCCGGTGAGTTGTTGGGGGAGGTGGCGGCGGCGCAGCAGGCGTTGGACGCGCTCGCGGCGGTGCAGGTGGTGCGGATCGCGCAGTTCGCCGCCACCTCCCCCAACAACTCACCGGAGC
>NZ_VOHR01000510.1 GCF_009192725.1 Segeticoccus rhizosphaerae
CACGCCGGAGGCGGCGACGACCTGTTCGATCGGGTTGGCGGCCCGTAGCGCGTCGAGGTCCCACCGGCGCCGCGGCCACGCGGGCGGGTGGGCGCCGGTGGTGGTCACAGCTCGACCTGCGGGACGGGTTCGGGCATCGCGGAACGCGCCTGTGCTGGTCCGGCTTCGGTCAGGAGCGCCGCGACGATCTGGCTGACCGGTGTGTGCGGGTCGCGGGCGGCCGCGCGGGCGGTCGCGTCGTGGACCGCGTCCAGGGGGACGTCGTCGGCCAGGGCGGCGTACTCGCGCCAGGTGGGGTCGTAGACGTAGAGCAGGCCGTGGTCGGCGCCGAGCTGGTGGCGCACGGTCAGCCGCTGGTCGCCCAGGCGTCCCCAGTGGTCGCCGAAGTCGCGATCGACCCCGCGGCCGGCGTGGCGGCGGGTGAACGCGATCGGACCGAGCCACTCCAGCCCGTGCGTGGTCATCGCCGAAGCGGGCGTCGGTGACTGGACCGGTGGGGTTGCAGTCGCCGCCGTAGCCGGGTCGGTGGTGTGGGTGGTGGTGTGTGTCATGGCGGTTCGCTCCCTCGCCGGGCCGGCCCGAGTGCCGGCCTCTGCATCGGCTACCGAGCCGCGGATACACCATCCGCACCCGACACCGGTCGGCTTCAGTGGTCGGTCAGGCCGTCGTGGATCGCGGCCTCTCGCCGGGTCGTGGTGTCGGCGGCGACGAAGGCGGCCCAGTCGTTCTCGTCGGTGCTCCAGCCGCCGGCGGGGTCGTCGCGGTGTTCCCTGGCGGTGCACTGGGTGCGGGCCGCCCAGCCGACCAGGCGGTCCTCGATCTCCCTGAAAGCGCGGAACCAGTCGATGCCGGCGGAGGGGGAGGCGGTGGGGGTGTAGCAGGCGCGTTCGTGGTCGCGCAGCGCGGCCAGGGCGGCGACGATGCCGGGGTGGCGGTACCAGCAGGGCGGCACGGTGCGGGCGTCCAGCCCGAACCGGTCGATCAGGTCCTCGACCCAGTCGCGCAGCTCGGTCCAGGCCTGCTCGGCGACCTCGGCCGGCAGGTCGGGCCAGTACACCGGCCCCGCCGCCGACACGGGACCGCCCGGCGAGGGGTCTTCGCGGTGGCCAGTCACGAGAAGGGCGACCGGTTCCCGGGAACCGGCTGGGACGGCATACCGGCGGAGGAGCCGAACTGGCGTGGTATGCCGGGTGCCTGGCTCGCGTGGGCGGCGTGCGCGTGCTGGATGGCCTGCTCGAGCCGGTCACGGGAGCGTTGCAGGGCGTCGGCGTCCGGCCGGGCGGTCCAGGGCGTCAGGGTCAGGATGATGGGTTTGGCGGCGCGCAGCAGCAGGATGCCGGTGCCGAACGGCAGCATCCGTAGCCGGGAGGGTTCCATCACCGGCACCTGGTGGGTGGAGGTGGATCGGGTGCGGGCGCCGTCCGCGCCGACCTGGTGGCTGTGCTGCTGGTCGGTGCGGGTGCCGACCAGCTTGGACAGGTCGTCCAGGTCGCGGGCGTTAGACCCGCCGCCCAGGACGAGTTTGACGATCGCGGCGTCCCAGATCGCGCCGGCCTGGTGCTCGCCCCACACGGCGCGGGCCTGGGCCAGGGACTGCAGCACGGTCGTGGTGGCGATGCCGGTGCCGCCGCCGTCGGACATCAGCGAACCCAGCGAGGGCAGGGGGTAGTTGGCGGCCTCGTCCAGGATCATCGACAGGGGTGGGTCGACCCGGGCGCGGGGGGAGGCGGCGGCCAGGCGGCGGGCGGCTTCGGCGACGTCTTCGACGAACGCGCCGACCAGTCCGGCGGTGGCGG
>NZ_VOHR01000511.1 GCF_009192725.1 Segeticoccus rhizosphaerae
TGCAGACGGCGCAACAAGGAGTCGTCGGCGTTGCCGCACTGGACGCGCACGCTGGCCCAGAACGGCGCCGGACGCACCGGGTGCACGGTGAGGCGCTGCCCCCGCGACAGACGCCAGCCCGCGCGCCGCACCCGGAAGGCCAGGTCGGCGTCCTCGCGGTAGGCCCGAGGGAAGCGTTCGTCGAAGCCGTCGACCTCGATGAGGGCATCACGGCGGTAGGCCATGTCAGCGGTGATCCACGCCGAGCGCTCCAGCGAAGCGGTGGAGCGCTCCCAGTCCGTGGGCCGGCGGTCCTGCGGCAGCGGCACGCGCAGCCTGGACTGCACCCCCGCCACGTCACTCGCGGCGGCGGCAAGGTCGGTCGCGAGGTCCGTGGCCCATCCCTCGGGCAGGAGGACGTCGTCATCGAGGAACACGACCCAGGGCGCAGTCGTGGACCGCCACCCGGCGTTGCGCGCCGCTGCCGGCCCGCGCCCGCCGGATCTCAGGATCCGCACGTCGACCCGCTCGGTCAACGCCGTCGGAACCTGCACCGGTGGCGGCGACGCGGGGCGGTCGTCGGCGAGGACGACCTCGATCGGGAGGGCGCCGTCCTGCGATGCCAGAGACCCGAGCAGGTCCTGCAGGCTCTGCCGACCGATGGTCGGTATGACGACCGCGTAGTCGGGCGGGGCCTGCTGGTGCGTGCTGGTCACGCCGGACAACTACCCACACGAAGCACTTCGAAGCACTTCTCCCGAAGGACCGCCCCGGCGCCGACGTCGCAGCCGCCGCCGACAACACCTGCCGACGCCGACAACGCCTACCGCGCCGGCGCGAGCGATGGGACGTTCGCCCGGGGTGGACCTGGATCTGCTCAGGTGGTCTCTGGCACCAGCGGGAGGTCGGTCACGGCGGTCTGTCCGACATGCTGGCCCACCAGCGTCTGCAACAGGGCGCCCAGGCCGTGGGAGGCCCGGCCGGGCATGCGGCCGGAGGTGCGGACCACGGGTTGCAGCGGGGTCAGCACCGGGTGCCCCGCCCGGCGCAGTCGTTGCACGATCGCCTGGTCCTCGCCGTGGAGCACCGCGGGGAAGCCACCGACGGCGGCGTAGGCGTCCATCCGGATGGCGAGGTTGGCGCCGTAGACGTGCGTGTGGCCGGTGGTATGCAAACCGGAGGCGAGGATGCGGCGGTAGTCGTGGCGTGCCTGGGGCGAGGCCTCCCAGTCGAGCAGCTCGACGAGGCCGGCGACAGCGGACGAGCCGGAGGCGTGGGCCAGGCGGAGGCAGGTGGTGATCCAGTCGACGGGGGCGATCGAGTCGGCGTCCGTGTTGAAGACCCACCGCTGCCGCTGCCCGGACCCCCACCGGCCGGTGAGCCGACGGATCGCCCTGTCCCGCACCTCACCCACGGTCTCGGAGGTCCAGTCCTCCCAGACCGCCCCCTCCACGGAGGACTCGGCGAGGAGCCGGCCGGCCAAGGCCGCCGTCCGGTCGGAGCAGCGGTGGGCTGCCACCCCGACCACGGCGTCGGCCACCACTCCCTCCGCCCGGGCCCGCGCCACGGCTTCGACCACGCTGTTGAGGCACGCGTCGATGTGGTCCTGCTCGTCGTGGGCCGGCACGGCGACGAGGACGTCAACCGGGGAGGCCACCGAGGTATCCCGCGTCGGAGACTGGATTCTGTTGCCGGACATAGAGGTCCAGGTCATCGATGCCTCTCGTGAGGTCGAGATCGTAGGCGAGCCCGGCGGGCCCGGCCAGGTCGCGCGCGTGTGCCACCAGCCGCCGGACCGCGCCCGCCACCGCGGC
>NZ_VOHR01000512.1 GCF_009192725.1 Segeticoccus rhizosphaerae
CGCCCACGGGGTCCCGCCGGTCTCGGTGCGCGACGGGTTGCGCGCCTACCGCCCGGCCGCCCACCGTATCGCCGAGGTCGCGACCGTCGACGGCGTGCGCTACGTCGACGACTCCAAGGCCACTAATCCCCAGGCCGCGGCCGCGGCGATCGCGGCGTTCGAGCACGTGGTCTGGGTCGCCGGGGGCCAGCTCAAGGGCGCGACCGTCGACGACCTCGTCCGCGGGGCCGTGGAGCGGCTGCGCGGTGTCGTGCTCCTCGGTCAGGACCGGGCCGTGATCGCCGACGCTCTCGCCCGACACGCCCCCGAGGTCCCGGTGGCCGAGGTGGACAGCACCGACACTGGGGCCATGGATGTGGTGGTGGAGCAGGCGCGTCGGCTCGCGCAGCCCGGCGACGTGGTGCTCCTCGCCCCGGCCGGGGCCTCCTGGGACATGTTCAGCGACTACGGGGCCAGGGGAGACGCGTTCGCCCTGGCCGTCCGCCGCCGGGCGTCCGGAGAGGCGGGCTCGTGACGACCTCGACGCGGGGCCGGGTGCCCGTGGCCAGCGCGTCCGAGGAGCGGGAGACCGGCTGGCACCGCCCGAGCGCCATGCTGGAGCGGCTCGAGTCGCCGGTGGCGACCTACTACCTGCTGCTCGGCGCCTCCGCGCTGCTGGTGTCGATCGGGCTGGTGATGGTGCTCTCGGCGTCCAGCGTGCAGTCCTACCAGCAGAGCGGGTCGTCCTACACCACCTTCCTCGGCCAGCTGCGCTTCTGCCTGCTCGGGCTGGTCGCTGCGGCCGTCGTCAGCAGGGTCCCCCTCTCCTTCTGGCGGTGGGCTTCGCCCTGGCTGTTCTTGGGGACGATCGGCCTGCAGGCCCTCGTGTTCAGCCCGCTCGGGGTCAGCGTGCTCGGCAACCGCAACTGGATCGAGCTGGGTGGGCAACGGCTCCAGCCGTCGGAGTTCGGCAAGCTGGCCCTCGTCCTGTTCGGTGCCACCGTCCTGGTCAAGAAGCGACGCTCGCTGGGGCGCTTCTTCCACGCGTTGGTGCCCCTCGTGCTTCCCGCCGGCGTCGTCCTGATCGGCTTGGTCCTGCTCGGCCACGACCTGGGCACGGGGCTGGTGCTGCTCGCCATCCTCGGTGGCATGTTGTTCGCTGCGGGCGTGCCGGCGCGGTTGTTCGTCTTCTCCGGGGTCGCCGTCGGGGCCCTGGCGACCGCGCTCGTGGTGACCAGTGGCAACCGCATGTCCCGGGTGTCGGACTGGCTGGGTGGGTGCAACGACGTGACCCAGTGCTTCCAGACGGTGCACGGCAAGTACGCACTCGCCGACGGCGGCTGGTGGGGTGTCGGCCTTGGCGCGAGCCGGGAGAAGTGGCAGTGGCTCCCCGAGGCGCACAACGACTTCATCTTCGCGATCATCGGTGAGGAGCTCGGACTGCCCGGCACGCTCATCGTCATCGGCCTCTTCGCGGTGATCGCCTTCGCCTGCTACCGCCTCGTGCTTCGCACCGAGGACTTCTTCGTCCGGGTGGCCACCGGCGGCATCATGGTGTGGATCCTCGTCCAGGCGATCATCAACATCGGCTCCGTGATCGGGCTGCTGCCGGTGATCGGGGTGCCCTTGCCACTCGTCTCCAGCGGCGGGTCCGCTCTGGTGGCAACGATGATCGCGCTGGGACTGTTGATCTCCTTCGCGCGCAACGAACCCGGCGCCCGCGAGGCCCTCGCCGCCCGCCCCAGCCTGGTCCGCCGGTCGCTCGCCGTCCTGGCGCGCCGAGGTGACGACTCGTGAGCGCTGGGCC
>NZ_VOHR01000513.1 GCF_009192725.1 Segeticoccus rhizosphaerae
GCGAGCCCGATCGCCCTGCTGCGCAGGCGCCGCGACAGTCAGGTCGGCATAACCCGAAGGTCGGCATAATGGGTCTTCCCGGTGCCTGGTGGGCCGAGGAGGACGACGTTGCGGGCCTCGGTGAGGAACCCGCCGGAGGCCAGGGCGGCGATCTGTTGACGGATGCCGGGTTGAGCCTGGAAGTCGAAGTCCTCGAGGGTCTTGACGGTGCCGAACCCGGCAGCCCGGATGCGCAGTTGCGCGCCCGAGGCGTTGCGGGCAGAGACTTCGCGTTCGAGGACGGCGGCGAGGTAGTCCTCATGGGTCCAGCCGGCATCACGGGCCTGGTCGGCGAGCCGGGCGGCTGCTTCGGTGATCCTTGGTGCCTTCAACGCCGAGGCGAGGTAGGCGATCTGCTTGATCGCCTCCGGCGACGCTGCAGGGGTGACTGTCGTGGCGGTGGTCTTGGTGGCCATCAGCAGACCCCCTGCTCGCCCGTGCTCAGATCACCGGTGATCCCGAAGGCCCGGTCATAGTCACCCAGATCCCGCTGCAGGTCCTTGGTGGGCTGTTCGCCGGCAGCGGCAGCGGCGGCGCGGTGTTGTTGGAACTGTTTGCGCAGCCAGGCTGCGGCCTCGACATGGGCAGGGTCAGTCACGGTGGTGCCCCGCGCCCAGATCCGGGTGTGTTCGGTGACCAGGCGTCCCTGGGCACCAACCCGGACCCGCTCGAGGTCTGCAGTGACATCGACGATGCGGCCGATCACACTCGGGTCCACGGAGTAGTCGTTGGTGTCCAGCCGCACGTAGTAGTCCCGTCCCAGGCGGATCCGGTTTCGCCAGCCCAGATGCAACGGGACCGGGGGCAGTGGCAGCATCGCGGACCGGTCCGCCTCCACCAGATCTGCCGGGCAGGCCTTGATGGTGCGCACCACCCGCGTGTTCGCCTTCACCAGCCAGTCGGTGAACTGGTCGTTGAAATCGCCCGCAGAGGTGAACGACCGGCCGGGCATGAACGAACTCTCGAACCAGCCATTACGGCGTTCGACCAGCCCCTTGGACTCCGGATCCCTGGGCGGCAGCAACACCAGCTTGGTCGCCAACGTGCCCATGAACACCGCCACGCCTTCGGCGCGGCGCTGCCCGCGGCCGATGCCGGGCTCGTTGTCCCAGATCAGCCGCCGCGGCACCCGCCCCAGCTGCTGGAGCAGCTCCCACGACCCCAGCAGCAGATCCTCGGTCTTGCGGGTGGGGATCATCCTCGCGGTGATGAACCGCGAGTGCGCGGCGGTGATCACCAGCACCGGCAACAACCTGGCGGTGCCGTCCTCCAACGGGATCCGCCGGGGCGGGAACCACAGGTCGCACTGCGCCGCATCCCCTGGCGCCCAGGTGAGCCGATCGGCCGGGTCAACCAGGCAATGCTCGGGCCGCAGCCGCTTCACGTTCTCGCTGAACCAGCGGATCGATCCGGTCCAGCCGACCCGCTCGGCCAGCACCGTGGCCGGCATGTCCGGCGTCTGCTCAAGCAGCTCTCGGACCCGCGGCTCGAACACCGCGAATGATGTCGGCTTCGGCGTTCGCTCATACCGCGGCGGCCCACCCGAGCTCACCGCCTTGATGACCGTGGTCCGCGAGATCCCTAACCGCTGCGCGATGCGTGCCTTCGGCACGCCCTCCGCAGCCAACCTCCGGATCAGCGCCCAGTCCTCCAAAGTGATCACACTCCAATGGTCGAGTGTTCACTTTTCACCGCCGAAACTGTCCAATCTTCGAGCGCCGTCGACA
>NZ_VOHR01000514.1 GCF_009192725.1 Segeticoccus rhizosphaerae
CCCCAGGGGTCGATGGACCCGCCGTGGAAGCGCGCGGCGCCGGTCGAGCCGCCCACCTGGAGGAAGCCCGCCAGCACGGCGAGCGCCCAGACCGGTGCGGCCGGGAGCGCGCGACGGTGACCTGGCATGGTGCGACGGTAGCCGTGCGGGCGCGTGAGCGGCGACCCTCCGGGGGCGTATGCCGTGTGCCTCCTCCGGGAGTAGCACCGGGTCCCGGCCACCCGCGGTTTGGGTGAGCACGGTCCGGACGGTACGCTGACGCGGAATGTTCGGCGTGGTGCCTCGTGCACGACCACTCGCGTCGGCACGCATCCTCGACACCGCACCACCAACGACAGGCAAGGAACTCATGGGCTCCGTCATCAAGAAGCGCCGCAAGCGCATGGCCAAGAAGAAGCACCGCAAGCTGCTGCGCAAGACGCGCCACCAGCGTCGCAACAAGAAGTAGCATCCGCGGTGTCCTGAGCCAGGCTCGGAGGCCCCACACCAGGTCCTCGTCCCGCGCGGGACGAGGACCTTCGTGTTCCGGGGCGGCTCGCTACGATTGGCGGGCCGGCCGGATCGGCCTGCACACGGCATACCGATCGCACGGCACGCAGGACCACGCAGGAGCACACGCCGACGGAAGCAGGTGAGGAAGTGGCGGGACGCGAACGCTGCATCCTCGTGACCGGTGTGTCCCGCTATCTCGGTGGCCGCTTCGCGCAGCTGCTGACGGTTCAGGCCGAGGTCGACCGGGTCATCGGGGTCGACGTGGTGCCGCCCCCGCACGACATCGGTGGCGCGGAGTTCGTGCGGGCCGACATCCGCAACCCCGTGATCGGCAAGATCATCGGCCAGTCCGAGGTCGACACGGTCGTGCACATGAACGTCATCGCCACGCCTCTCTCCGCCGGCGGCCGCACGTCGCAGAAGGAGATCAACGTCATCGGCACGATGCAGCTGCTCGCGGCGTGCCAGAAGGCCTCGAGCCTGCGCCGGCTCGTCGTGAAGTCGTCTGCCGCGGTCTACGGCTCGTCGCCCCGCGATCCGGCGATGTTCACCGAGGACATGGGCCCGAAGGTGTTGCCACGAGCGGGTTTCGGCAAGGACTCGGTCGAGGTCGAGGGGTATGTGAGGGGCCTGTCCCGACGCCGTCCCGACGTCGAGATCACCATGCTGCGGTTCGCCAACATCATCGGGCCGAAGATCCGCACCGCCCTGACCGACTACTTCTCGATGCCGGTCATCCCCACCCCGCTCGGCTACGACGCCCGCTTCCAGCTCGTCCACGAGGACGACGCGTTGCAGGGGCTGCTGCTGGCGACGCTCGGCCCGGACGCCGGCATCGTCAACGTCGCGGGTGACGGCGCGCTGTCGTTGCGGCAGGCGGCGCGTATGGCGGGTCGCCCCACGGTGCCGGTGCCCACCGTGGTCGGTGGTCCGGTCGGGCAGCTGACCAAGCGTGCCGGCCGCGCGGACTTCTCGTCTGACCAGGTGCAGTTCCTGTCGTTCGGCCGCGGGCTCGACACCACCCGGATGCGCGAGGTCCTGGGACTCGAGCCGGAGCACACCACGCGTTCGGCCTTCCTCGACTTCGTCGCGGGCTCTGGGCGGTCCCCGCTGGCGGCAGCCGGCTCCGCGCTCGAGGGGATCTCGCACGCGGCCGGCGCGGTGTTGTCCCGCGCGCTCGAGCAGGGAGGGCGCACCTGATGTCCGACTCCAACGTCGTCCCGCTCCCGCCGGGGCGGGGGTCCGGCCGGCCCACCGGCACGGGCGGACGGT
>NZ_VOHR01000515.1 GCF_009192725.1 Segeticoccus rhizosphaerae
GTTCGTGCCGCTGCTCGCCGACCGCGACCTCACCCGTGGCGGCGTCGAGGTCGACCTCTGCGGCAGCCGGGCCCGCATGGCCGTGGGTCCTGCCGCGCTCGCGGTGACCACCGGCGCGGTGCTCTTCCCCGTGACGGTCCACTACGAGCGTCACGCCGACCGGCGGCACACGGCCACGGCCGGCTGGCGGATCGTCGTCACGTGGCACGACCGCGTGCTCGTGCCGGGAGAGGGCACGACCCGCGAGAAGGTCCGTGCGATGACCCAGCAGTGCGCGGACGCGCTCAGCACGACGATCCGCGAGCACACGCAGGACTGGCACATGATGCAGGCCGTGTTCGTCGACGATCTCGACCAGGCGCGGATCCGATGAGGATCGGCATCGTCAGTCCCTACTCCTTCGACGTGCCGGGCGGGGTGCAGCTGCACGTCCGCGACCTGGCCGAGCAACTGCTGCGGCTCGGTCACGAGGTCAGCGTCCTCGCCCCGTCCGACGAGGACACACCGCTGGCGCCGTATGTCGTGAGCGCCGGTCGCGCGGTCCCGGTGCGCTTCAACGGGTCGGTGGCACGCCTCGCCTTCGGGCCGGTGACCGCGGGCCGGGTGGGGCGGTGGATCGAGCGGGGCCGCTTCGACGTGGTGCACCTGCACGAGCCCGCGAGCCCGAGCGTCTCCCTCCTCGCCTTGTGGGCGGCCGAGGGGCCCATCGTCGCGACCTTCCACAGCTCGATGCTTCGCTCGCGGGCCATGCAGGCCGCTCACCCGCTGCTGCGCCCCAGCATGGAGAAGATCGCCGGCCGCATCGCCGTGTCGGAGGAGGCGCGCCGCACCGTCACCACGCACCTGGGTGGAGACGCCGTGGTCATCCCCAACGGCGTGTATGTCGACACGTTCGCCTCCGCGCGCCCGCGCCCCGAGTGGCAGGGAACTCCCGACCGCCCCACCCTGGCGTTCCTGGGGCGGATGGAGGAATCGCGCAAGGGCCTGCCCGTCCTGGCCCGGGCGCTCCCGGCGGTGCTGCGCGAGCTCCCGGGGGTGCGCCTGCTCGTCGCCGGACCCGGCGACCCCGACGAGGTCCGGGACCACATGGATCCGCAGGTGGCGGACGCCTGCGAGTTCCTCGGGGCGGTCAGCGACGACGACAAGGCGCGGCTGCTCTCGTCGGTGGACCTCTACGTGGCGCCCAACACCGGAGGCGAGAGCTTCGGCATCATCCTGATCGAGGCGATGAGTGCCGGTGCGGCCGTCATCGCGAGCGACATCCCTGCGTTTTTGCGCGTCCTCGACGAGGGGCGGGCAGGTGTCACCTTCACGAACGAGGATGCGGACGACCTGGCGGGCCAGGTCATGGCGCTGCTGCGGGATGCCGGCCGCCGCCGCTCGGTCGCGGCAGTGGGCAGGTCGCGTGCCGAGATCTTCGACTGGTCGGTGGTCGCGGCGGACATCGTGGCGGTCTACGAGACGGTCGTGAGCGCCGCTGCGCGCCCTCGGGTCCGGACCGACCGCGACTCCGATTCGCGCTGGTCGCGGTTGTTGCGCGGTGGCCGGTCGATCGGAGGTGACTGATGGACACCCTCAGCGTGGTCGTCGTGGTCTTCGCCGTGTGTGCCCTCATCGCGTGGTATCTGTCCTACAGCGCGGCCCGGCTCGACCGGCTGCACGGGCGCGTCGAGGGCGCCCTGACCGCCCTCGACGCGCAGTTGGTGCGCCGGGCGGAGGCGACCCTCGAGCTGGCCAACTCCGGC
>NZ_VOHR01000516.1 GCF_009192725.1 Segeticoccus rhizosphaerae
ACGGCTGGCGTCGCCGCTGTTGCTGCCCGACTGCAGCGCCACCATCACGGTGCCGTCGCCGCGGTGCAGGCCGGGCCAGGCGAGCGGCAGCACGGTCACGACCGCGGCCTCCCGCGGCTCGTCGGTGCCGACGCCGTCTCCGTCTCCGTCACTGCCCTCTCCGTCGCTGCCGGGTGGGACGGTGAACCGGATCGACGCGGTCGCGGCCGGCACGACCTCCCGCATCGCGACCCAGTCGGTCTCGCCGGCCAGTCCCTCGAAGGGACGTGCGACGAACGGCGCCGGCGCCGCCTGCGGGTCACGCCTGCGGGAGGAGTCGGGAGACTGGTGCTGCGCCTTGCGGCGTCGTGAAGCCTTGCCCATGGTCGCCCACCCTAATGGGCGGCCTGCCAGCCGGGCAGGTCAGACCCTGCGACGCGACGGGCCGCCCATCGCGGCCCACACGGTGCGGGTGCCCTCGCCGTCGTTGACGCCCCACTCGTGCGCCAGGCTGCGCACGATCCGCAGACCCCGACCGGCCGAGACCCAGGTGGCCCGCGGCAACGGTTGCGGGGTGCTGGCCCCGCCGCCGTCGGTCACCTCGACCTCGACCTGGTTGCCCTTGACCTTCCAGTGCACACGCACCGAGCCGTCCGGCAACGGTCGCGCGTGGCGGATCGAGTTGGCCACCAGCTCCGAGACCACCATCTCGGACTCCGAGATCACCTGCTCGGTGATGGACCGGGCCTCGAGGTCGGCGCGCAGGGCGCGGCGCATCTGCGGGACGGACTTGGGGTCCCACGGCAGCCGCACGGTGCGCACGCGCCCCTCACCCACCCTGCCTCCGGTCTCGGTCATGACGCGAAGCACGTTAGTCGTCCCCTCAGTCGACGTCACCGCGTAGCGTGGTCTCAAGATGATCACGGACGAACGCGGGTCTGTTCGTGATGATGGCATCCACGCCCGCCGCGAGGCAACGCTGCACATCCCCCAGCTCGTCGACGGTGTAGACGTAGACCTGGTGGCCGCGAGCGTGCTGCCGGGCCACGGTCTCGGGATGGCGGCGGAGCATCTCGGTGCTGATCCCGGCGATCGAGACTCCCTTGGGCAGCGACCCGTCACGGAAGCGGAGCGGCACGTAGCCCTCCATCAGGTAGACGAGCGGCAACTGCGGGCACAGCTGGCCCATCCGCTGGATCGCCAGCTGGGAGAACGACATGACACGTGGGTGGGGTCGCCCCTCCGCGGGCGCTCGGTCGAGGCCGTAGTCGGCCAGGACACGGGCGAGCTGGATCTCGACCAGCCCGGCATACCGGGTCGGGTGCTTGGTCTCAATGGCGAGGCCGATCTCCCGGTCCGCCTCGAGGGCGGTGGTCAGCAGGCGACGCAGGGTGAGCAGCTGGTTGCGGCCGTGGTCGGCGTCCGGCATCTCGGTGTCCTGGGGATGGTCCTGTTTCCACGAGCCCCAGTCGAGTCCCTCGAGGGTGGCCAGCTCGAGGGTGGACACGACGCCCTTGCCGTTGGACGTGCGGTTGACCCGCCTGTCGTGGACACACACCAGGTGCGCGTCCGCGGTCAGCCGGACATCGCACTCGAGTGCGTCGGCGCCCTCGTCGATGGCACGCAGGTAGGCCGCGAGGGTGTGTTCGGGTTCGTGGGCGCTGGAGCCCCGGTGCGCGATCACCTCGGGGAGGCGATGCGCGGCGACCGGGGCGGCCCTGGGGCCGGGCGCGGTGGCAGGCACGGCTCCATCGT
>NZ_VOHR01000517.1 GCF_009192725.1 Segeticoccus rhizosphaerae
TCGGTGCGCAGCCGAGCCAGGGCTGCGGCCGCTCGCCGGCCGCCGTCGTCGGCGTCCCGCTCGGTGCGCCACCGCTGCACCGCACGCACCGCGTCACCCTCGACGCCTTCGTCCACGGTCTGGATCGCCGCATGCAGGTCCGCTGTCAGCGGGTTCGGCTCGGTGGTCTCGAAGCGGTTGACGCCCACGACAACATCCTCACCGGACTCCACTCGAGCCCGCCGGCGCGCGTGCGAGGCCACCAGCGCCGACTTCATGTAGCCGGACTCGACGGCCGCCACGGCGCCGCCCTGCTGCTCGACCCGTGAGATCTCGGCGCGCGCTCCCTCCAGCAGTGCCGCGACCTTCGCCTCGACGACCACCGAGCCGGCGAAGAGGTCCTCGTGCTCGAGCAGGTCCGACTCGAAGGCGAGCACCTGCTGCATCCGCAGGGACCACTGCTGGTCCCAGGGTCGGGGCAGCCCGAGCGCCTCGTTCCAGGCCGGCAGCTGCACGGCCCGGGCCCGCGCATCCTTGCTCAGGGTGACGCCCAGCATCTCGAGCACGATCCGCTGGACGTTGTTCTCCGGTTGGGCCTCGGTGAGCCCCAGCGAGTTGACCTGCACGCCGTAACGGAACCGTCGCTGCCGAGGATCGTGCACGCCATACCGCTGCAGGGTCAGCTCGTCCCACAGCGCGACGAACGCCCGCATCTTGCACAGCTCCTCGACGAAGCGCACGCCCGAGTTGACGAAGAAGGAGATCCGCGAGACCACGTCGCCGAACCGCTCCGGCGGCACCTGGCCGCTGTCGCGCACCGCGTCGAGGACGGCGACGGCGGTGCACATCGCGTAGGCGATCTCCTGCACCGGCGTCGCGCCGGCCTCCTGCAGGTGGTAGCTGCAGATGTTGACCGGGTTCCACTTCGGTAGCTCGGCGACGGTGTAGGCGACGAGGTCGGTGGTCAGCCGCAGCGAGGGTTCGGGCGGGAAGACGTAGGTGCCGCGGGAGAGGTACTCCTTGATGATGTCGTTCTGCGTGGTGCCCGTGAGGCTCCGCACCGCGGCGACCGGGTCGGCGCCCTCCGCGAGCGCCTGCTCCTCCGCGACCACCTGGTAGAGCGCGAGCAGCCACAGCGCCGGCGCGTTGATGGTCATCGAGGTGTTCATCCGTGCCAGCGGGATGCCTTCGAACAGCGCGCGCATGTCACCGACGTGCGAGATCGGCACCCCGACCTTGCCCACCTCGCCGCGGGCCAGCGGGTGGTCGGGGTCGTAGCCGGTCTGCGTGGGCAGGTCGAAGGCCACCGACAGGCCGGTCTGGCCCTTGGCCAGGTTGCGGCGGTAGAGGTCGTTGCTGGCCACGGGACTGGAGTGTCCGGCATACGTGCGCATCACCCAGGGTGCGTCCCGGCTGGGGCGCGGTGGTGCGGACGGCACGGCGGGCGCCGCGGTCGGTGGCACTGCGTGGTCGGCCATGCAGGGAACCTAGCCGCGTGGGCGCCGCAGCGGGAGGGCTGCACGAGGTGAGAGGCACCACAGAGTTCTGGCCGCAGCCCCTGCGCGGCAGCACCGCTGCGCTGAAGTTCTCTGCGGGCAACTGCGTTCAGACGGCGAGCGGGTTGGCCCCGTAGGCGTCGTCCAGAGTGGGCCGGGCCAGCACCCGCGTCAGGCGCGTGGCGCGCAGCAGCCGCTCGAGCCGTGGGGACGCGTCGGCGATGACCAGGCGGCGCCCCGCGCGGAGGGCACGGT
>NZ_VOHR01000518.1 GCF_009192725.1 Segeticoccus rhizosphaerae
CGCCGCTCCCGGCTCGTCCGGAACGGGCGCGCGGGGTACCGCACGGGTGGTGGTGCGGCCGAGGGGCATAGTGGGGTTGCCGCTGCGCCCGGGGTCACCGGTGCTGGGCCGGTGGTCGAGCTCGTCGGTGCTCAGGGTGTCGCGGGACCGGCGCGCCTGGGCGAGCAGGTCTCCGGCATCGGTCGGGCGGTCGTCGGGGTCGCGCGCCGTGGCCAGCGCCACCAAGGCGTCGAGCTCGCCCGGCACCGATGCGATCCGGGCGGACGGCACCGGGACCGTGCCGTGGACGTGCTGGTAGGCCACCTGGATCGGGCTGTCGCCCGGGAACGCCTTGACGCCGGTCAGCATCTCGTAGAGCAGCAGCCCGGCGGAGTAGACGTCGCTGCGCGGATCGGCGATGCCGCGCTCGACCTGCTCGGGGGACAGGTAGGCGGCCGTCCCGAGCAGCACGTCGGTGTGGGCGGTGACGGTGTCGGTCGTCACCGCTCGGGCCAGCCCGAAGTCGGCGACCTTGACCACGCCGTCCTCGCGCAGGATGACGTTCTCCGGCTTGATGTCTCGGTGCACGATGCCGGCCCGGTGCGCCGCGTCGAGCGCTTCCAGGACCGGTTCGATGATGTCCAGCGCCGCGCGGGGAGTGAGCGGCCCCTCGTCGCGGACGACGTCCCGGAGCGTTTTGCCGGTCACCAGCTCCATCGCGAGGAAGACGTGGCCGTTGTCGCTGCCCTGGTCGAACACGCCCACCACATTGGGGTGGGACAGGCGGGCCGCCGAGCGCGCCTCGCGCCGGAACCGGCTGACGAAGTTCTCGTCCCTGGCCAGGTCCGGCCGCATGATCTTGAGTGCCACGTCGCGCTCGAGGCGCAGGTCGACCGCGACGTAGACGGACGCCATACCGCCGTCGGCGAGGTGCGACTGCACGCGGTAGCGCCCGTCGACCACTTGGCCGACGAGGGACACGGGAGGGGCGGACGACACGCGCCAAGTGTAGGTTCGCGGGCCGCGACACCCCGGTAGGCGGGGCCGGGGCTAGAGGTGCGACTTGTGGTAGAGCACGTTGGCCACGTAGCGCTTGGTGTCGGCGTACATGCCGTGCCGCTGGACCCCCGCAAGCCCCTGGTAGTAGCCGGCGATGGCCTGCCTCTCGTTGGCGGCACTGCGCAGCAGCGCACGCAGGACCACGACGCCCGCGGTGACGTTGTCCTCGGGGTCGAGCAGGTTGAGCTTGCGGCCGACCATCTGCGAGGCCCACTCGCCGGTGCTCGGAATGATCTGCATGGCCCCGATCGCGTTGGCCACCGACACCTGGCGCTGGCTCCAGCCGGACTCCTGGTAGGAGACCGCGAGGGCGAGTCGGGGGTCGACGCCGTGGCGGCGGGCGGTGCGCGCGATCAGCGCCTTGGTCTGGCTGCGGGTCGGCAGGCTCCGCGAAGCCAGCACGTGACGGTTGCGGGCAGCCGACCCGACGATGCTGTCGGCATAGGTGCGGCCCTCGAAGGTGTTGTGGCTGAACCGCGGCTTCGCCTTCTTCTTGCCGTGCGCCTTGGCAGCGTGACCCGACTTCCTGGCCGGTGCCGCCCCGCGCACGCGCAGGGTCTGGCCGGCCTGCAGGTGCCGGGGGTCGGAGATGCCAGCAGCGCGCATCACGGCGGCCTGGGAGACGCGCAGCCGCAGGGCCAGGCCGCTGACCGTCTCGCCGGGGCGCAC
>NZ_VOHR01000519.1 GCF_009192725.1 Segeticoccus rhizosphaerae
GGTCGCGGACCTCGCTCTGGCGCGGTCGCCCGCGGTGCTGCCCGGCCGTCCGGCCGGCGCGCGCCACCTCTGCCGAGACCTGCTCCACCTCGACGCCGAGCCAACCCGCGACGGTGCGGGTGTATTCGGGGCGCAGCGACCGGTCCCGGATGCTCGCGACGATCGGCGCGGCCGCCCGCAGCGCCTGCACCCTCCCCTCGACCGAGTGGAGGTCGAACCGGCCGACGGTCGTGCGAACCGCGAACTCGAACATCGGCACAGCGTCCTCGATGAGGGCCCGCACCGCCGGCTCACCGCCGGACTGCCGCAGCTCGCACGGGTCCTGCCCGGACGCCGCCACCGCCACATAGGACTGCGAGGCCCAGCGCTGGTCCTCCCCGAAGGCCCGCATCGCCGCCTTCTGCCCGGCCGCGTCGCCGTCGAAGGTGAAGACGACGCGGGCAGGCGCCTGGTCGGCCTCGTCACGCATGATCCGCCGCAGCGTCTTGATGTGCTCCACGCCGAACGCCGTGCCGCAGGTCGCGACGGCTGTCTCGATGCCGGACAGGTGGCACGCCATCACGTCGGTATAGCCCTCGACGACCACCGCCTGCCGGTCGCGTGAGATCGCCTTCTTGGACAGGTCGAGCCCGTAGAGGACCTGTGACTTCTTGTAGATCGGGGTCTCGGAGGTGTTGAGGTACTTGGCCTCGATCCGGTCGTCGTCGAAGATCCGGCGCGCGCCGAAACCCACCACGTCGCCGGTGATGTCGCGGATCGGCCACACCAGCCGCCCGCGGAACCGGTCATACAGTCCACGACTGCCGCGCCCGGCCAGGCCGCCCGTGGTGATCTCGTCGTCAGTGAATCCCTTGTCGCGCAGGTGCCGCGAGAGCTCCTCCCCGGCCCGCGGCGCGAAACCGATGCCGAACTGTTCGGCCGCGCGCCGGTCGAACCCCCGCTCGCGCAGGAAGTCGCGGCCCGCCCGCGCGTCGGGCAGGTTGACCAGCGCCGTGGCATAGAACTCAGCGGCCACGCGGTGTGCCTCGATCAGCCGGGCGCGTCGGCCGATTCCCTCCCCCCGTGGACGTCCCCCGGTGCTCTCGTCGTAGGTCAGCTCCATGCCGAGCTTGGCGGCGAGGCGCTCGACCGCCTCGGTGAAAGAGAGGTGCTCGACCTTCTGCACGAACGAGATGACGTCGCCGCCCTCACCGCAGCCGAAGCAGTGCCACGCCCCCACCGCCGGCCGGATGTTGAAGGACGGGGTCTTCTCGTCGTGGAACGGGCAGAGGCCCTTGAGCGACCCGGGACCGGCGCTGCGCAGCGTGACGTGCTCGCGCACCACGTCCTCGAGCGACGAGCGCTCCTTGACGAGCGCGACGTCCTCGGTCTTGATCAGACCGGCCACGGACCCTCCTTCGTATGCCGTGAGTCTAGGAGGTGCGCCGCGTCACCCGCCCGCCGCTGTGGACACCGTGACGCGCACCCGGACGGCGTGTGCGGCAGAAGGGGTCATCTGCGACGCCTGCTGCCGCAGGAATGCGGTCAGCCGGCGAGGTCGCGCACCACCTCGGCGGCCGGCTCGTCGCGTGCGCTGAGGTGACCGACCCCGGCATACAGCGGCTGTCCCTCGATGTCGCCGGCCTCCGTCGCGGCCGCGCGCAGCGGCGCCACGACCTGCTGCACCATGGGGAAGGCGGCGGGCACGCGGTCGCCGTAG
>NZ_VOHR01000052.1 GCF_009192725.1 Segeticoccus rhizosphaerae
CCTGCGCGCGGCCAGCGCGCGCTACCCCGGCGACCGTGGTCTGCGCCGACTGGTGCGCGAGCTGCGCGCGGGCAGCGAGCGATTCGACCGGTTGTGGCGGGAGGGCCGCTCGAGTGCCTGGCGCAGCCACACCAAGACCGTGGTGCACCCCGAGCTGGGCCCATTGTCCCTCGACTGCGACACGATGCTGGTCCCCGACGACGATCAGTCGATGATCGTCTACTCGGCCGCACCCGGCAGCCGGGAGTCCTCGGCCCTGGCACTGCTGCGGGTCATGGGCGCACAGCAGATGAGCGAGTCGCGGTCCTGAGGATCAGCGGTACTGGGTGAACGCGGCCGTGGCGGGGTCCTCGCCGGTGCGGTTGCCAGCCTCGAGCGCGTCGATCGACGCGACCTCGTCGGCCGAGAGCTCGAAGTCGAACAGGTCGATGTTGGAGCGGATCCGCTCCGGAGTGACCGACTTCGGGATGATGATCGTGCCGTGCTCGAGGTGCCAGCGCAGCACGACCTGACCCGGCGTCTTGCCGTGCGCCTCGGCGACGTCGAGCACCGCCTGCTGGTCGAGGTCGACGCCCTGTCCCAGCGGCGAGTACGCCTCCACGGCGATGCCGGCCGCGCGCGTGGCGTCCTGGACGGCGGTCTGCTGCAAGGTCGGGTGCACCTCGATCTGGTTGACCACCGGCGTGACCTCGGTCTGCGCCAGGAGCGTGTCGAGGTGCTCGGGCAGGAAGTTGGAGACGCCGATCGCGCGGACGGCCTTCTCGGCATACAGCTTCTCGAAGGCCTTCCAGGTCTCGACGTAGAGGCCGGCGCTCGGCAGCGGCCAGTGGACCAGGTAGAGGTCGATGACGTCGAGGCCGAGGGCGCGGCGACTGTCCTCGAACGCCTGCAGCGCCTTGTCGTGGCCCTGGTCGCCGTTGCGCAGCTTCGTGGTGACGAACAGCTCGTCGCGGGGGATGCCGCTGGCCTTGATGGCGGCACCAACCCCCTCCTCGTTGTAGTAGGCCGCGGCGGTGTCGATGTGCCGGTAGCCGCTCTCGAGCGCGAGCTCGACGGCCTGCTGGGTGCCGTCCTCGGGGACCTGGAACACGCCATACCCGACCTGCGGGATCTTGATGCCGTTGTTGAGCTTCACGGTGGGAACGCTGCTGGCAGTCACGAGAGTGAGACCTTTCGTCGGCGGATGTGGCAGGCGCAAGCACGCGGCAACGCGGCGCCCATGAGGGACAACCCGCGTCTGCGCCCGGGGATTCCGGATCGCTCCACGGTCTCACGCCGTGGCCAGGAGCGACATCGCCGGATCCATGGACGCCGGCGATGTCGGGTGGCAACATCAGGTCATGGCAGAGGTCACGCCCTTCCCGAGGGTGGGGACGGTGTTCTTCGACACGCGAGCGGACGGCCGCACGCTGCGGTTGTCCTGGCACGAGGACTCTGGCACCTTCGTCCTCAGCATCTGGCACCACGAGACCTGCACCGCGTCGTTCCGGCTGGACTCCAGCGAGGCCCCTCGACTGCTGTATGCCGTCGGCTCCGCCCTCGCCAGCGGCGAGGTCCCACCGACCCTGCGCGCCAGCAGCTGAGCACCCGACCCGGCGCGTTCAGGCATCGACCCGCGCGGGCTCCGCGGGCACCGGCTCCTGCCGCCGCGCTGAGCCCGCCGACCGGCGACCGGCGAAAACCGGGCGACGGGCGGGCAGGGGCTTGGTAGCCTCGCCGCGCCGTGCTGACCTCCCTGCTCTGGCGGCCGAAGTGGCCCGCCGACACCGTCCGGACCTACTACGTCCTGAACGTCGTCATGACGTTGTGCTTCACCCTCTTCTCGACCCTCAGCCTCGTCTACATGGCCACCACGGTCGGCCTCAGTCCGCTGCAGATGGTGCTGGTGGGGACGGTGCTCGAGGCGGTGTGCTTCTGCTTCGAGGTCCCCACCGGGATCGTGTCGGACCTCTACAGCCGGCGGCTGTCGATCCTCATCGGGCTCCTGCTCGTGGGGGGCGGCTTCCTGCTGCAGGGGCTGGTCCCCACCTTCGCCGGGGTGTTGGCCGCGCAGGTGGTGTGGGGGATCGGCTACACGTTCACCTCGGGGTCGATCGAGGCCTGGCTCGCCGACGAGATCGGCGTCGAGGCCATCGGGCCGATCTTCACCCGGGAGGTGCAGCTCTCTCTCGGTGCGACCTTCGTGGCCGTCATCGGCGCGGGCGCCTTGGGGCTGGTTGACATCCGGGTTCCCATGGTGGCTGGCGGAGCAGGCCTGGTCCTCCTCGCCGGCTGGCTCGCCCTGACCATGCCGGAACGGCGCTTTGCCCGAACTCCGGCCGCGGAGCGGGAGACGTTCGCGCAGGTGGGCCGGTCGTTCACCGCCGGCGTGTCCATGGCGCGCCGCAGTCGGGTGGTCCGATCGTTCTTGCTCATCAGCCTCATCGGCGGCCTGTCCAGCGAGGCCTTCGACCGGTTGTGGACGGTGCGGGTCCTCGAGCTCGACCTTCCCGGCCCGTTCGACGCCGCGAGTCCCGTCATCCTGTTCGCCGGGATCACTCTGATCGGCACGGTGATCTCGTTGCTGTCCTCCATCGTCGTGGGCCGGGTGGGTCCGGACCACGTCAACGCGCTGCACCCCGGCGGCCTGCTCGCCTGCCTGGCTTTGGTCCAGGTGGCGGGGATCATCGGCCTCGCGCTGCTCGGCAACCTGTGGGTCGCCCTCGTGGCCATGTGGGTCCGCGGGGCAGCGGCGACGGTCGCCGCGCCGATCGAGTCGGCCTGGCTCAACCGCAACGTCGAGTCGAAGGTGCGCGCCACGGTGCTGTCGATGAACGGCCAGGCGAACGCCATCGGGCAGGTGGTCGGGGGTCCTCCACTCGGGGCCCTGGCGAACCGCACCTCGGTGTCGACCGCACTCACCGCGTCCGCGCTCGTCCTCTCGCCGATCGCGCTGGTCTGTGCGCGGCTGCGTCCCGGCGTTGCCGTCCCGAGAGCCGAAGGCGAGCTCGACCGACGTACGTGAATGCCGGGTCAGTGGGTCCCGGGCTCGTGCGTCGCGTGGCTGGCCGGCTCCAGCTGGAAGGTGGAGTGCTCGACGTCGAAGTGGCCCACGAGGCACGCCTGCAGGGCGTCGAGGATCTGTGGTGCGTGGCCGTCGTGGAAGCAGGAGTCGGCGAGCACGACGTGCACCGAAAGGGTCGGCAGGTCGGAGGTGACGCTCCAGACGTGCAGGTCGTGCACGTCGGCGACGTGCTCGGTGGAGAGCAGGTGCTCGCGCACATGGTCGAGGTCGATCTTCTCCGGCGCCGCCTCCAGGAGCACGCGGCCGCTGTCGCGCAGCAGGGCCCAGGCGGCGCGCAGCATCAACGCGACGACGACGAGGGAGGCGATCGGGTCCGCCCGCGCCCAGCCCGTGGCGACGATGACCACTCCGGCGACGAACGTGCCGATGAACGCGTAGAGGTCGGTGACGATGTGCTGGTAGGCGCCTTCCACGTTGAGGCTCGAGCGGTTTGCACGCGCCAGCGACCAGGCCGCGACGAGGTTCACAGCGACACCGACGAGCGCGACGACGACCACAGGGCCGCCCTCGACCGGTGGCGGCTGGATGAGTCGGCGGATCGCCTCCAGCCCGACGACACCCGAGACCACGAGCAGCGTGGCGCCGTTGGCCGCGGCCGAGAGGATCTCGGCGCGCTTCCAGCCGAACGTCCACGACCCGCCGGCGGCACGGGCCGCGAGCCGCATGGCCCACAGTGCCCCCGCGATCGCTCCCACGTCGGAGAGCATGTGCCCGGCGTCGGACAGCAGGACGAGTGAACCGGAGACGACGGCGACGACCACTTCGCCGATCATGAACGCCAGCAGCAGGATCAGGACGATGAGCAGGTAGCGGCGGTCGGCGTGCACCCCCACCGCGTGCGTGTGACCGTGGTGCTGCTCCTTGCTCACGCCCCAAGGCTATCCGGGCTGGGAGCAGGCGCCGCCACCGCTCGGGGAGGTGCAGGAACCGTTGCAGAGGCAGGCCGTCCGACCCTCAAACCCGCTGGAAATCCCTGCGACCCGTACCACTCCCGGACGCTAGCGTCGATCGCGGCGGGCGGCGTCGTTCGAGAAGCGGGCCAACGAAGGAGCACAGTGTGTACGACCTGATCGTGCGCGGGGGCCGAGGCGGCCGAACGCATCGACGCCGGCGGACGCGCGGTCTCACCCGGGTTCATCAACGTGCTCAGCCACTCCTACTTCACCATGCTGCACGACCCACGGTCGCTCGGTGAGCTGTGACCCTGCAGGTCTTCGGCGAGGGCGATGCCATGGGCCCGCTGCGACCCGAGCAGCAACCTGCCCTCGAGCAGGAGGTGCCGGAGCTCGGCCTGGAGATCAGGTTCAGCCGACTGTCGGAATACCTCTCGTATGTCGAGTCGCAGGGCTGCTCGCAGAACGTCGCCTCCTTCGTGGGCAACGGCACGCTGCGGCCCTGCGTCATGGGATACGAGGACCGCCCGCCCACGGCAGCCCGGTCGACACCGCGCTCAGCATGATCGGTGAGGACTGCTCACGGGTCGGTGTGGCGTTCTTCTCCATGTCCGAGGACAACCTCGCGGAGCAGCTGCGACACCCGTGGGTGAGCATCTGCTCCGACAGCTCCTCCGTCGCGCCGGAAGGGGTTTCGCTCCGATCGCCGAGACATCCACGGGCCTACGGGTCGTTCGCGCGGGTGCTGCGCAAGTACGTCCGTGAGGAACGGCTGCTGACCCTGGCCGAGGCCGTCGACCGGATGACCCGCCTGCCCGCCGCCAACTTCGGCATCACCGGCCGCGGCCGCCGGGAGGAGGGCGCATTTGCCGATGTCGTCGTCTTCGACCTCGCCACGGTGGCCGACATCGCCACCTTCGACCACCCGCACCGGCTCTCGGTCGGCGTGGGCGACGTCGTGGTCAACGGTCGGGCGGCGATCCGGGGCGGCGAGTTCACCGGCACGCTGGCCGGCCGGGCAGTCCGTCGAGGTTCGCGCTGACGGCTCGTGGGGGTGAGCGACTCAGTCCACTGTGGGGGAGCGGCGCTCGACCAGGACGGTGTCACGCCAGCGTCCGTGCTGTCGGGCGATGCGCTCCCGCGTGCCGACGATCCGGAAGCCGGCTCCCGCATGCAGGGCGAGACTGGCGGCGTTCGTGGGGAAGAGGGACGACTGGACGGTCCAGATCCCGCCGCGGTCGGCGGCCTCGAGCAGGGCATCGAGCAACAGGGCACCGACACCCCGGCCCCGCGAGTCGCTCCGGACGTAGACCGAGTGCTCGACAACACCCGCGTATGCCGCGCGGCCGGACACGGCGGAGCAGGCGACCCACCCCAGCATCCGACCCGAGCCGTCGAGTGCCACGAAACTCAGGTCCGGGCGCCTGCCGGCGCGAAACCCGGCCCAGCTCGGCAGTTGCGTCTCGAACGTCGCGTCGCCACCGGCGATGCCCTCCGCGTAGATGGCGAGCACCTGCTCCGCGTGTCCGTCCTCCATCGACGCGACCGACACCGAGTCATGCGTCACTCCATCGTCTCCAACGCGCACGTTGCCATTCTCACCTGTCGGCCGCTGACGCGGTCGGAGGCTGCCAGTGGGGAGCCCTCCGGACCGGTCCTGGTGCGGCTCGTCGACATCGTGGCTCAGCGTTGGGCATAGTGCGCTGGTGACCTCCGACCTCGAGCTGCAGCCCCTCTCGTCCGGTGACCTCCCGGAGTGGAAGCCCCGCGTGCGTCAGCGACTGGTCGGCCAGCGGGTCAGCGCGGGGTGGCGTCCTGCCGACGCGGAGGCGCTCGCGTCCCGGGTGTTCGACCGGGCTCTACGGGATGGCGAGCTGGACCGGGGTCAGCACGTATGCCGGGTGGTCGCGCAGGACGCGGAGGTCGGCTTCGTCTGGCTGATGGGGGTCGACGGACAGGACTCGGCGCACGTCGTGTGCGTGGACGTGGAGCTCGAAGTGGCGGGGTCGGCGTTCGAAGTGGTCGCCGAGTCCGCTCGGGAGCTCGGGGCGAGCCGGATCGTGATCAGCCGGTTCGATCGCGACGAGGCGACCGACGCCTTCCTGGCCGGGGAGGATCTCGAGCTGATGGCAACCAGGATGGAGCTCGATCTCTCCCAGGAACCGGGCCGCGAGGAGCGGGTGCGGCTCGTGCCGATGACCCGGAAGCGATTCGACGCCTTCGTGCGGCACGGCATCGAGCACTACGCCCGCTCGATGTACGACTCCGGAAGTCACACGGATCTGGGTGCGGCCAGGGAGGACTCGCGCCGGCAGCACGAGCAGCTCCTGCCCCGGGGAGTGGAGTCGCCCGGGCACTGGCTGTGGTCGGCATACGACGGGGACGACGAGGTTGGTGTGCTCTGGGTCAACGTGGACGGCGACCGGGCCTTCATCTACGACATCGAGGTGGACGAGGCCTGCCGCCGGCGGGGCTACGGCGGCGCGATCCTCCGGGCATGCGCCCGCGCGTCGATCGAGCGAGGGGCGAAGGTGTTGGGACTCAACGTCTTCGGCCCCAATGCCGGCGCGCGGGCGCTCTACGAGAAGTTCGGGTTCCGCGCGATGGAAAGGGTCGTCATCGTCAACCTCTGAAGGCTCGGCTCCGGATCCGCGGGACAATCTGTGCGTTTCGCGCCCACGCCCGAGATGGCCGCAACTGTGCGTTTCGTGGCCGGGCGCCCGGGTCGTCAGCCCTTGCGCCACACGGAGACGTGCTTCTCGCTCTCGGACGTGAAGGGGCTGCCGTCCCAGTCGGCCAGCCGTTCCTCCAGCTGCAGCCCGGCGAGCCGGGCCATCAGGTCGAGCTCCGACGGCCACACGAAGCGGTAGTGGTGCGCGCCGTAGCGCATCCGGCCGTCGGCCTCCCGGGTGTAGTGGTGCGACACCGCCTGCTGGGTCGCCAGGTCGTAGGTGTCGAAGCCGACGTGCTGCTCGCCCACGTCGGACGGCACCGCGAGCTGGCCTGGTGGCAGCCGGCGCAGGGAGGGCACGCCCACCTCGACCACGAACCGGCCGCCGGAGCGCAGGTGCCGTGCCGCGTTCTCGAAGCACGCGACCTGCTCCTCCTGGGTGCGCACGTTCCCGATCGTGTTCCACACCAGGTAGACCAGCGCGAACTCGCCGGGCACGGTCGTGCTCGCCATGTCGCCGACGACCACCGGCAGGGTCTGCTCGTCGACCTTGCGCCGCAACTGCTCGACCATGGGTGCCGACAGCTCGATTCCGGTCACCGGCACGCCCCGGGACCGCAGCGGTATGCCGACGCGTCCGGTGCCGATCGCGAACTCCAGGGCCGGGCCGTTGCCCGCCAGCCGGGCGAGGTGCTCGACGGCCGGGTCGAGCACCTCCGGAGCGAACATCTCGGTGGCCTCGTCGTCGTATCGCTCGGCGGTCTCGGTGTCCCACAGGTCTGCGCTGCTCATGGGCGGCAGTCTGGTGATCCGGTGCTCGCCCTGTCGACCGGTTTTCGACTCCTCGGGGTCGGCTCGCGATCAGCGCCGCATCAACGCGAAGACGCCCCAGCCGGGGTATGCGCGTTGGTACCGGGTGTATCTCACGGGGCGCTGGCCCGGTCACGCGCGGCGTCGAGGAACGGTGGATGGATGTCCCCCCGTGCCGCGGATGCCGTGCCTCTTCACGTGGAACCGGTGGAGTCTTGAAACTAGCGAGGCGCACCTGCGGCAGCAACGAGGTTTCGGTGCCGGCCGCCGAGGTGCGAGGCTGGGCGTCATGGCGCACGAGATCCCGAACCCGTTGGAGACCCTGACCCTGCCCCAGTTGCGTGAGCGCACGAGCATGAAGTGGCGAGCCTTCGAGCCGGACGTCCTTCCGCTGTGGGTGGCCGAGATGGACGTGCCCCTGGCCGACCCCGTGGCGCGCGCCCTCACCGACCTGGTCTCGCGAGGGGACACCGGCTACCCCTCCGGGACGGCGTATGCCGAGGCGCTGGCGGCGTTCGCGGCGGAGCGGTGGGACTGGGACGGGATCGCCGTCGAGCGCAGCACGATCGTGCCCGACGTGATGATGGGGATCGTCGAGGTGCTGCGGCTCATCACCAGGCCCGGTGAGCAGGTGATCGTCAACAACCCCGTCTACCCCCCGTTCTACTCGTTCATCGAGCACATGGACCGGCGCATCCTCGAAGCGCCCGCGGGCCAGGACGGCCGCCTCGACCTGGCGGTTCTGGAGGGGGCGATGGAGCAGGCGACAGCGGGAGGTGCGGGCGCGGCATACCTGCTCTGCAACCCGCACAACCCCCTCGGCACGGTGCACACCGCGAGCGAGCTCGAGGCGGTTGCCGCGCTGGCGGAGCGACACGGTGTCCGCGTCGTGGCCGACGAGATCCACGGGCCGCTGGTGCTGCCCGGGTCGCGGTTCGTGCCCTATCTCAGCGTGGCCGGCTCGGAGCGCGGCTTCGCACTGATGTCGGCCTCCAAGGGGTGGAACCTCGCTGGACTCAAGGCCGCGCTCGCCGTCGCCGGCCCGGAGGCCGCGAAGGACCTGGCCCGGATGCCCGAGGAGGTCAGCCACGGCCCCAGTCATGTCGGCGTGGTCGCCCACACCGCGGCCCTGCGCGAGGGAGGTCCGTGGCTGGACGCGCTCCTCGCGGGGCTGGACCGCAACCAGGAGCTGCTGGCGCAACTCGTGGCCGAGCACCTCCCGACGATCGGCTACCGGTCACCCGAGGCAACCTTCCTGGCCTGGCTGGACTGCCGCGCCCTCGGCCTGGACGAGAGCGGCGCCGACGGTCGGGGCAACGTGATGACGAGCTCCGGTCCCGCCGCCTTCTTCCTCCAGCACGCACGAGTGGCGCTCAACGCCGGGTCGGCCTTCGGGACAGGTGGCGTGGGGCACTGCCGGCTCAACTACGCCACCTCGACGTCGATCCTGACCGAGGCCGTCGAGCGGATGGCCGACGCTGTCGCGGACGCCTGACCCGTCCGGGCAGATTTCTCCTGTCCTCCCGAGGGCAGCCGGGCCAGACTAGGAGACGAAGGGCCACGCTGCCCGTTGGTCGAAGGAGGAACCGGATGTCGGAGAAGTTGTCGAGCGCTCTGGAGCGCGAACACCGCGAGATCGACCGTGCGATCGAGGCCTTCGTCGCCAACCCCGCAGACCCCGTGCCGCTGCAGTGCGCGATCGACGCGCTGCGGCGGCACATCTACCTCGAGGAGGCGTTCCTGTTCCCGCCGCTTCGGGAGGGCGGGCTGTCCATGCCCATCTTCGTGATGGTGCGCGAGCACGGTGACCTCTGGGACGCCATGGACGGGCTGGAGGAGCTGCTGGCCCAGGGCGCCGGTGGCGACGGGACCGCGAAGGCCTGCCGGAGCCTGCTCGAGCAGCTCGACCAGCACAACACCAAGGAGGAGCCGGTCATCTATCCGCAGGCCGATCACAACCTGTCCGACGAGGCGACGACGCAGCTGCAGTCCTTCATCGAGTCCGGCCGGATGCCGGACGGCTGGGTGTGCGAGCGCGCCGCCGGTGCTCCGAGCAGCACCAGCCTCTTCGGCCACTGACCCGGGGCGGCCACCGCTCCTGCGCCGCCAGACACACGGCGAGACCGCGGAGGCACCAGCACCAGCCCGGTTTCGACGGCAAAGGTTCTCTCGGACTCCGTGTCGGTCGAGGTTCGTAGGCTGGGGGCATGACGATCTCCATCGGCGCACACGTCGAGCAGACCGACCCCGTTGCGGAGGCCCAGGCCCGCGGGGCGTCGCTCGTCCAGTTCTTCCTGGGCGACCCGCAGGGTTACAAGGGCCCCGAGGTGCGCTATGCCGGGGGCGCCGCCGCGCTCCGTTCGGCGGCGGAGGAGGCCGGCATCGACCTCTACGTCCACGCGCCCTACATCATCAACGTGGCCACCACGAACAACCGGATTCGCATCCCGAGCCGCAAGCTGCTGCAGCAGCACATGGACGCGGCCACCGAGATCGGCGCCAAGGGTCTCATCGTCCACGGCGGGCACGTGAACAAGGGCGACGACCCCGCCAAGGGCTTCGACAACTGGCGCAAGGCGGTCGAGGCGACCCACTGCACGATCCCGATGCTGCTCGAGAACACCGCGGGCGGTGACAACGCGATGGCGCGGCGCCTCGACCGGATCGAGGGCGTGTGGGAGGCGATCTCCCGCGCGGAGGGGCACGAGCAGGTCGGCTTCTGCCTCGACACGTGTCACGCGTGGGCCGGCGGCATCCCGCTCACCGAGGCGGTCGAGCGCGTCCACGCCATCACCGGCCGGATCGACCTCGTGCACGCCAACGACAGCCGTGACGCGTTCGACTCCGGGGCCGACCGGCACACCAACTTCGGGCAGGGGCAGCTGGACCCCGACGAGTTCGCCTCGGTGGTGCGGGATGCCGGCGCGCCCGTCGTCTGCGAGACCCCGGGCGGCCCGGAGGAGCACCGAGCCGACTTCGACTGGCTGCGCGGGCGCCTCTGACCTTCCGTGGACACTGGTGCCCGTCGTCCCGCCCGGCAGGACGTGGTCAGGAGCTCGTCAGTATGACGAGTCGCTGGGTCGCCCGGGTCATCGCGACATAGCGGTCGACGGCTCCCTCGACGCCGGTGCCGAACGAGTCCGGGTCGATGAGCACCACCAGGTCGAACTCGAGCCCCTTGGCCAGCTCCGGAGTCAGTGAGCGGACGCGGGCCGTGGACCGGAACGTGGGGTCACCGATGACGCAGCCGATCCCTTCGGTGTGCTCGGCGAGCCAGTCCCGAAGGATCGGGGCTCGCTCCGACACGGATCCGTGCCTGACGGGGTTGCCGCTGCTGCGCACCGAGGTCGGCACGTTGGCGTCAGCGAGCGCACCCCGGATGACCGGCTCGGCCTCGGCCATGACCTCCTCCGGCGTCCGGTAGTTGATGCTCAGCGACGCCAGCTCGATCCGATCGATGCCGATGCGCTCGAGCCGTTCCTGCCACGACTCGGTGAACCCGTGCCTGGCCTGGGCTCGGTCCCCGACGATGGTGAAGCTCCGGGACGGGCATCGCTGGAGCAGCATGTGCCACTCGGCGTCGGTCAGCTCCTGGGCTTCGTCGACCACGACGTGCGCGAACGGACCCGCGAGCGCGTCTGGTTCGCCTGTCGGCAGCACGTCCTCATCATCGAGGGTGTTGCGCGCGTCGTCGCCACGCAGCATCGACATCACCTGCATCTCGGAGTCGTCGTTCTCGATGAGGTGGTCGATGACCTCGGACATCTGCTTGCGCCCGGCCGCCAGGGTCGCCTGCTGTCGACGCTTGCGGTGGGAGGCCTCGGGGTCACCGAGACGCTGGCGGGCGGCGTCCAGCAACGGGAGGTCGGACACCGTCCAGGCATAGGGCTCGTCGCGCTGGAGGGCGCGGACCTCGTCCGGCTGGAGCCAGGGCGCGCACCTGCGCAGGTAGGCCGGGACCGACCAGAGGTCGGCGACCAGGTCGGTCGGCTCGATCAGCGGCCAGGCCTGGCCCAACGTCTCGTTGAGCCCGCGGTGCCGTCGCAGGGCTGCCCGCAGCGTCTCCGCGGAGACCTCCGCGTGGTCGTGCTTGTCGACCAGGATGTCCAGCAGGGTCTCGAGCACCTGGTCGCGGGCCTCGTTGTGGGCGGCACCGGGCTCCGGCGACTCGAACGCCTCGGTCCAGTCGTCGCGGCTGAGCCACAGGTCGCCCCAAGCAGTCTCGACCTCCATGCCGTGGGCCGGCGGCTCCTCGTAGAGGCTGACCGCTGGCTCGATGGCAGTCACCATCCGCGCCGACGACTTCAGCCGGGTCACGTCCGGGTCGGTGTCCGGCCCAGCAGCGGCTCCCTCGGGGACGAGGTCGCGCAAGGTGCAGGTGCGCACGCCCTCCTCGCCGAGGCTGGGCAGCACATCGGAGACATAGGCGAGGTAGGGCTGGTGTGGACCGACGAACAGCACTCCACCGCGGTGGTGGCCAAGGCGCGGGTCCGAATAGAGGAGGTAGGCGGCGCGGTGCAGTGCGACGACGGTCTTCCCCGTGCCCGGACCGCCGTCGACCACGAGAGCACCGCGCGAGCCGGCCCGGATGATGGCGTCCTGGTCGGACTGGATGGTGCCGAGCACGTCCCGCATCCGGGGCGACCGGTTGCTGCCCAGGCTGGCGATGAACGCGGACTGGTCGTCCAGTGCCGGGTGCCGGTCCAGTGTGGCCGTCCCGTCCGTCGTGAAGACCTCGTCCCAGTAGTCACTGACGCGACCGCGCGTCCATCGATACCGGCGGCGGCTCGCCAGACCCATCGGGTCCGCGTGCGTCGCCCCGAAGAACGGCTCGGCAGCCGGGGATCGCCAGTCGATCAGCAACCGTCGTCCTTCGCTGTCCCTGAGGCCGAGTCGTCCGACATAGACCGGCTCAGAGTCATCCGACGCGACCATGTGCCCGAGGCACAGGTCCAGACCGAAGCGACCCATGAGGCGAAGCCGGGCGGTCAACCGGTGAACCTCCAGGTCCCGGTCCATGGCCTCCTGCCCCGCGCCACCCGGCGCCCTGCGTGCGGCGTCGAGGCGGTCGGTCAGGTCAGCGGTCGACTGCTCGAGACAGTCGGCGATCGCCGCGAAGTGGCGTTCGTCGTCGGCGATCATCGTCGGGTCGGTCTTGGCGGTGAGGTGGTCGGGAAGGTCGAACGCGCTGACGGTCAGGGGAGTCACCTGATCGGCTCCGAATCTGAAGCTCCAGGAAGCGCGCACGAGGTCGGTTCCCCATGCTGTCGGCGAGAGCTTCGAACGGTGATTCTGCGTCACGAACGGGGCCTTGCCGCAAGCCCCCTGGTGCGCTATAAGTTGGAAACGGAGGGGGATCCATCCTGCGGTTCAGATGTTGGCGCTGACGTGAGCCCGCTGCCACGGGACCCTTCGCGGCTCGCGCCGGAACGACCGGCGGCCCTCGACGCGTTGGACGGGGCGTGGAGGAGATGAGCGACGCGGCGCCCAATCGAGAGGGACTGCTCGACGTCGGTGACGGGCAGCGGGTCTGGTGGAGCGAGTTCGGCGATCCACACGGCATACCCGTGCTGGTGGTGCACGGGGGGCCGGGCGGCGGCAGCCTGCCCTCGATGCGCCATCCCTATGACCCGTCGACCTATCGCGTGGTGTTGTTCGATCAGCGGGGCACCGGTCGCAGCACGCCGCACGCGAGCGATCCGGATGTCAGCCTGGAGACCAACACGACGTGGCACCTGGTCGCCGACATGGAGCGGCTGCGGCGCGAGCTGGGGATCGACCGATGGGTCCTGTCCGGTTCTTCCTGGGGGACCACGCTGGCGCTGGCCTACGCCCAGACTCACCCCGACCGGGTGCTGGCGATGATCCTGCGCAGCGTCACCACGTTCCGGGCCAGCGAGCTCGACTGGGTCTACCGGGACGGCGCGAACCACCTTCTGCCAGAGCGGTGGGAGGAGTTCGTCGCCCCCATCCCGCCGGAGGAGCGCGACGACCTCGTGGCCGGCTACCGGCGACGGCTGGAGTCGGGCAGTCCGGAGGCTCGGATCGCAGTGGCCCTGGCCTGGACGCGGTGGGAGACGGCAGGCATGTTGTCGGCGCCCGACCCGTTCATCGAGGACCTGTTTGCCCAGCCACGGTTCGCGTTGGCGTTCGCGCGGATCGAGAGCCACTACACGGCTCACCGGGCCTTCCTGCGCGAAGGCCAGCTGATCTCCGGTGTCTCCGCCCTGGCCGGTCTGCCGGCGATCCTGATCCAGGGCCGCCACGACCTGTGCACCCCACCGGTCACAGCGTGGGACCTGCATCGAGCGTGGCCCGGCTCCGAGCTGCACCTCATCGAAGGCGAGGGACACCGGCTCAACAGCGCCGCAGCGGTATTCGCGCGGGCCACGGAGTCGGTGGCGCGGCGGCTCGGCGGGTCGGATGTCGAGAACGTCCACACGGCTCCGTCCTCGGGTGATGGCGGCATGATGGCCGTCACGGACGAAAGGGCGAACGATGACGAAGTACCTGTTGCTCAAGCACTACCGGGGCGGCCCGAAGCCGATGCCGAACAGCGAGGCACCGATGGAGGACTGGACACCTCAGGAGATCTCGGACCACCTTGCGTTCATGAACCACGTGGCCGACGTGCTCCGCGAGCGAGGGGAGTACGTCGAGGGCCAGGCGCTCTCGCCCGAGGGCGTGTTCGTGCGGTTCGACGGTGAGGGCAAGCCGCCGGTGACCGACGGGCCGTTTGCGGAGACCAAGGATCTCATCGCCGGCTGGATGGTCATCGACGTCGACTCCGTCGAGCGCGCCCACGAGGCGGCGGCCTTCCTGTCGTCAGCGCCCGGAAAGGGCGGGAAACCGCTGCAGGAGTGGATCGAGGTCCGACCCTTCATGACCGAACCCCCCGTCGTCACAGAGTGAGCTGGCGCCGCCGACATGGCTGACCTCGGTGACCTGCTCAAGGGCTTCGGCCCGCAGGTTCTCGGTGTCCTCGTCCGCCGCGGAGGCGACTTCGCGGCGGCCGAGGACGCTGTGCAGGAGGCGATGATCGAGGCGCTTCGACACTGGCCGCAGGCGATGCCCGACGACCCGAAGGCGTGGCTGGTCACCGTCGCCTCCCGCAAGTACGTCGACGCCCAACGCTCCGAGCTCGCCCGACGCCGGCGCGAGCTCCTCGACGGAGACCGGCCTGCTCCCGGGCCCACCGAGCAGGTGGACGACACCCTCCTGCTGCTCTTCCTGGCCTGTGCCCCGGCACTCACTCCGCCGTCGGCCGTCGCCCTCACCCTGCGCGCTGTCGGCGGTCTGACGACCCGCCAGATCGCCTCGGCATACCTCGTGCCCGAGGCCACCATGGCCCAACGGATCAGCCGTGCCAAGGCAAGCATCCGCGGCCGGCGGCTGACCGAGCCGGGTGACCTGGGAGCCGTCCTGAAGGTGCTCTACCTGATCTTCAACGAGGGCTACGGGGGCGAGGTGGACCTCGCGGCCGAGGCCATCCGGCTCACCCGGCAGCTGGCCGCCGCGAGCGACGAGCCGGAGGTGGCGGGGCTCCTGGCCCTGATGCTCCTGCACCACGCACGTCGGGCGTCCCGCCGCACCGGTGAGGGGCAGCTCGTGCCGCTGGCCGCGCAGGACCGGTCGCGGTGGGACACCGGCCTGATCGCCGAGGGAGTCGAGGTGCTGCAGTCAGCGCTCGCGAGGGACCGGCTCGGTGAATACCAGGCGCAGGCAGCGATCGCGGCACTGCACGCCGATGCGTCCTCGGCCGAGGAGACCGACTGGCCGCAGATTCTCGAGTGGTATGACGAGCTCAACAGGATCACCGACAGCCCGGTCGTGGCGCTCAACCGGGCCGTCGCGGTGGGTGAGGTCGACGGCCCGCTGGCTGGATTGCGTGCCGTTGCAGAGGTGCCCGCTGATGTTCCGCGGCAAACCGCCGTGCGCGCCTACCTGCACGAGCGTGCTGGCGACCTCGCGCGGGCACGAAGCCTGTATGCCGAGGCGGCGCGGGCGGCGAGCAGCGCCGCCGAACGTGAGCACCTCACTCGCCAAGCCGCCCGACTGCACTCGTCCTGATCCAGCTTCGGACTCGGTCGCGCTCCGGGCCGCGGTGCCAGACTGCGCGCTTGGCATGATGAACCGGTGGGTAAGGACTCGGGGTGGCGGAACACGGCCCGGGCCAGCCGAGCCCTCAGCCCAGCGCAGCGGTCACCGAGTCGAGCAGCCCCGGGTAGAGGGCGTCGACCTCGGCGCGGCGCAGGCGCTGGTGCACCTGCCCGCCGATCTTCGAGCGCTCGAGGACACCGGCCTCCCGCAGGATCTTGAAGTGGTGACTGGCGGTCGACTTCGACACCTCGTCGTAGAGCAGCGAGCAGGGCTGCGCGGCGCCGGCGGCATCGAGGCGGCGCACCATCTCGAGGCGCACGGGGTCGCTGAGCGCGGCCAGGACCGACTGGATCGACGCCACGGGGTACCCGTCCGGGTCGTGGGGGGTTTCCGTCTCGGGCATGGGACCAGCATAAAACAAGTTTGATGAGCATCAAACCCAGCGTAATCTCAACGCGGAAGGTTTGATGAGCATCGAACATGAGGGAGCGGCCGTGACCACAGCTATCGGCGCAGCGACAACGTTGCGTCACGACTCGGCATACCGCTTGCTGCTTGCCCTGATGGGGGTCGCCCTTGCCGTCTCGGGCGCACCGACGCCGCTCTACTCGACCTACGAGAAGGCTTGGCAGCTCAGCCCACTCACGATCACTGCCCTGTTCGCGACGTATGCCGTGGCGGCATTGTCCGCGATCGTCGTCGCGGGGCCGCTCACGGATGCGCTCGGCCGCAAACCTGCGCTGGTGGGGTCGGGCGTCGGGATGTTCGCTGGTCTGGTGATGTTCGTCGTGGCACACCAGACGTGGGAGCTGTTCGTGGCCCGCGCGATCCACGGCGCCTCCATCGGCACCGCGGTGGTCGCCGGCGCGGCCGCGATGCTCGACCTGCGCCCGACCGAGGGCGACCGCACGGGACGGCTCACCGGCATATTCTTCGCGGCCGGCATGGGCCTCGGCATCCTGGTGTCCGCGTTGCTCGCTGACCACGCCCCGGACGCGCTCGTCACTCCGTATGCCGTCCTCGGGCTGCTGATGGTCGGCGTGACGCTCGCGCTGACCACCATCCCCGAGACCCACCGAGTGCGCCGGACGCACATCCACGTGGCCCGCCCGCACGTGCCGGGCCCGATCGGCAACGACTTCCGTTTCGCCGTGTTGTCGGCGGGGACGTCCTGGGTCCTCATCGGTATGTATCTCTCGCTCTTCCCCGGCCTCGCGACCCGGCAGGTCGGCCTGCACGGGCACACCTTCGGTGCCGTGGTGGTCGCCGCGATGACACTGTCGGCTGCAGCTGCGCAGGCCGTCGTGGGGCGCCGTGCGGCCCGGCCCCTGGGGATCACGGGCGACGCGGTCATGGCGGTGGGCGTCCTGCTCAGCGTGCCGGCGGTCCGGAGCGGGCACGCCGGCCTCATCGTGGGCAGCGCCGCGGTGCTCGGAGTCGGGTTCGGGCTGGCCTTCAGTGGGGCCTTGCGGCACCTCGCCTCCGTGCTCCCCGCGGACGCCCGGGGTGGGGTCATGTCGGCGTTCTACATCTGCTGCTACTCCGCGATGGCGCTTCCTGCCGTGGCAGCCGGCTGGGCGGCGAGCCGCTGGGACCTCGACGGTGTCTACTCCGTCTTCGCGGCGGTCGTCGCCGTCGTCTGCCTGGCTGGTGCGGGCCTCGGCGTCCGACTCCAGCGCTCGGGGCCGGCCGCGTCACCCCTCGCGGTAGAGGTCCCGGCGCTGGGGAAGTGCCCGGAAGCCACCTGAGCGGTAGGTGGCGACGGCGCCCACGTTGGAGCTCGGCGTGCACACCACGGCGCTCGACGCGCCCATCTCCCGGAGTGCCGCCGCGGCGGCGAGGGTGATCGCCGTGCCGTAGCCGCGACCGCGGTGGTCCCGGTGCACGCCCAGCGGCTCGAGGAGGCCGGGTCTGC
>NZ_VOHR01000520.1 GCF_009192725.1 Segeticoccus rhizosphaerae
GAGTCCGGCGTGCGCCGGTGGGCTCCGGGGGTCACCGCTGAGACGGTCCTCTGGGCGATGTGGCGGGCGACCCGCCTGGGGGAGGCCTGGGCCCGCACGGCGCTCGACGGCGGCCTGTCCGGCGCGCGCGCCGACCGTGACCTGGACGCGGTGGTGGCCCTCTTCGACGCCGCTGCCCGGTATGTCGACCGGTTGCCCCAGATGGGGCCGGGCGGGTTCCTGGAGCACATCCGCGGGCAGGACGTCGCGGGGGACACCCTCGTCGCGCGGGCCCCGAGCGAGCACACCGTCGCGCTCGTCACGGCGCAGGGAGCGGCGGGACGGGAGTGGCGGTTCGTCGTCGTCGCGGGGGTGCAGGAGGGCGTCTGGCCCGACCTGCGCCTGCGGGGCTCGTTGCTGGGGTCCGAACGGCTGGTCGACGTGCTGACCGGACGCGGCCAGTCGCTGCGGGCGGCGCAGGCGGCCGTCCGCTATGACGAGACCCGGGCCTTCCTCACCGCAGTGAGCCGCGCGAGAGAGCGGTTGCTGGTCACTGCCGTGCGCAGCGAGGACGAACAGCCTTCGGTCTACCTCGACCTCGTCGACCCACTCGACGACGAGGCGGATCGTGACTTCGCACCCGTGCCGCGCCCTGCGACGCTGCCCGGCGTGGTCGCCGAGCTGCGACGGGAGCTCGTGTCAGGGACCGACGAGCAACGTGAGGTGGCGGCCGCACAGCTGGCCCGGCTGGCAGCCGAGGAGGTGCGTGGCGCCGACCCGGCCGCCTGGTGGGCGCTCACCGACGTCAGCGACGACCGACCGTTGCGGCCGGTTGGTGCCGTGGTCAGCGTGTCTCCTTCTCGCATCGAGGGATTCGCCGACTGCGGCCTGAGGTGGCTCCTGGTCACCTGTGGTGGTGACGGGCCCGACCAGGGCGCGGCCAACATCGGCACGCTGATCCACGACATCGCCGCCGAGCTGGACGACGTCGACGAGCCCACCCTCGCTGCCGAGGTCGAGGCACGCTGGTCCCGGCTCGGGCTGCCGGACAGCTGGGTCTCACGCAAGCAGAAGTCGGAGGCCCTGGAGATGGTGGGCCGGCTGGCGCGCTACTACCGCGAGGCCCGGAAGGAGGGCTGGCAGCGGGCCGGCACCGAGCTCGACCTGCAGGTGCAGCTCGGCCGTGCGCTGCTGCGCGGACGGGTCGACCGCATCGAGACCCACCCCGAGCACGGGGTGCGCGTGATCGACCTCAAGACGGGCGGCCGCAAGCCACCCGCCGACGACCTGCCCCGGCACCCGCAACTGGGTGCCTACCAGGTGGCGATCGAGCACGGCGCCTTCGAGGAGGCCGGCGACGTATCCGCAGGTGCGGCCCTGTTGCAGATCGGCAAGGCCTCGTTGAAGAACACCACGCTGCAGGAGCAGGATCCGCTGGCGCGGGGCGATGACCCGGCATGGGCGGAGGAGCTCGTGCTGGAGACGGCGGAGGGGATGGCCGCGCCGACTGTCCTGGCCACGATCGGCGACGGTTGCACGCGGTGCCCGGTCCGCACGAGCTGCCCGTTGCAGCCAGAGGGGAGGGCGATCTGATGCATCTGTTGCGCGAAGAGCTGATCTCCAGCGAGCCCGGGGCTGTGCGCGAGGAGCGCGTCCGGCGTGCTCCGGTGCGCTCCGCTGCGCAGATCGCGGCCGCGCTCGGCGGGCCGCC
>NZ_VOHR01000521.1 GCF_009192725.1 Segeticoccus rhizosphaerae
AACCGCAAGGCGGCCCGGGCCGCGGCGGTCGAGCTGCTAGACCAGGTCGGCCTGCCCGACCCGGCCGGCACCGCACGCGCCTACCCGCACCAGCTGTCCGGCGGGCAGCGGCAGCGGGTGGTGCTGGCGCTGGCGCTGGCCAACGACCCCGCCCTGCTGGTCTGCGACGAGCCCACCACCGCGCTCGACGTCACCGTGCAGGCGCTGGTGCTCGACCTGATCGTGCGCGGGGTGCTGGACCGGGCCGCCGCGATGCTGTTCATCACCCACGACCTGGCCGTGGTCGCCACCGCCTGCGAGCGGGTCCTGGTGATGTATGGCGGGCGGATCGTCGAAGCAGGCCCGACCCGCCAGGTCTTCACCCGGCCGCGGCACCGCTACACCCAGGGACTGCTCGGTGCGTCCGACCTGGCCGTGGTGGACGAGCGCGGCCGGCTGGCCACCATCCCCGGGTCGGTCCCCGCCGCGGGCCGGTTCCCCGCCGGTTGCGTCTTCCGCAACCGCTGCGAGCACGCCACCGAGCAGTGCCGTGTCCGACCGGACTGGACCGTCACCGGCGAGGACTCCGGGTTCGCCTGCTACCACCCTGCACCCGCCACCACGGCTCGGGCGGAGGGTATCGATGACTGAGCACACCGGCGGCCCGCCCACCGGCACCACGGCGATCAGCGTCCGCGACGTGACCCGCGACTACCGCCGGTCGCGCACCTCGCTGCTGCACGCCAGCGAACCGGTCCGTGCCCTGCGCGGCGTCAGCTTCGACGTGGCGCCCGGCGAACGCTTCGGCATCGTGGGCGAGTCCGGCTGCGGCAAGTCCACCCTGCTGCGGATCCTGTCCGGGCTCGACCGCGCCACCAGCGGCTCGGTCCAGGTGGAGGGCCGCGACATCACCCGGCTGCGCGACCGCCAGCTGCGCTGGCTGCGCCAGCGGCTGCAGCTGGTCTTCCAGGACCCGATGAGCTCACTGGACCCCCGGATGCGGGTGCGCGACATCGTCGCCGAACCCCTGGTCGCCCAGGGCCGCGGCGCCTCCCGGGGCCGGGTCGAGCAGCTGCTGCAGGCCGTCGGGCTGCGGGCCGACGCCGCCGGCCGCTACCCGCACCAGTTCTCCGGCGGCCAAAGGCAACGCATCTCCATCGCCCGGGCCCTGGCCTCCACACCCGCGATCCTGGTCGCCGACGAACCGGTCAGCGCCCTGGACGTCTCGGTCCGCGCGCAGGTCCTCAACCTCATCGCCGACCTGGTCGACGAGCTCGACCTGACCCTGGTGTTCGTCTCCCACGACCTGTCGGTGGTGCGCCACGTCTGCGACCGGGTCGCGGTCATGCACAACGGCCAGATCGTCGAGATGGGCCCCGTCGCCGACGTCTACGACAACCCCCAACACCCGTACACCCGCAAGCTCATCGCCGCCATTCCCACCCTGACCAAGGCCCTGTCCGGGGTCACCGCCGCCGACCTCAACCAGGAGACCCCAGCATGACCCCCCACGAAGTTCTCCGCGGTGCTCCGATACTTCGCGGGGGCCCCGCGTGAATGTCCGGGCCGGCCGGACCAACAGCCTGACCGATGTGGCGGGGCTGCGCGTCGGGCACGCGAGCCGTCGCGGCGACGGCTGGCTCACCGGGACCACCGTGGTCCTGTGCCCGCCCGGTGGCGCGGTGGCCGGGGTGGACGTCCGCGGTGG
>NZ_VOHR01000522.1 GCF_009192725.1 Segeticoccus rhizosphaerae
TGACGACCTCCAGGTCGGCGACACCGTCCTGCCCGCCGGCACGGTGCTCGGACCGCGACAGCTGGCCGTGCTGGCGGCGGTGGGCCGCGGTCGGGTGGAGGCCGTGCCGCGACCCCGGGTGGCGGTGATCTCCACCGGCGACGAGTTGGTCGAGCCCGGCACCGTCCCGGGCTTCGGGCAGGTGGTCGACAGCAACAGCCTCATGGTCGCGGCTGCGCTGGGGGAGCTCGGCGCCGACGCCCACCAGGCTCGGGTGCGCGACGACACCGGCTCCTTCGCGGCCACCCTGGCCCGGGAGGCCGCGGAGTGCGACGCGATCATCACGACCGGCGGGGTGAGCATGGGCGCCTACGACACGGTCAAGGAGGTGCTGGCGGCCGGTGGCGAAGTGACCTTCGACCGGGTGGCGATGCAGCCGGGCAAGCCGCAGGGTTTCGGGCTCCTCGGACCACGGCGGTGCCCGGTCTTCACCCTCCCAGGCAACCCGGTCAGCACCCTGGTGTCGTTCGAGGTGTTCGTGGCGCCGGCCCTGCGGCAGATGGCCGGGCGGTCCAGCGAGGTGCCGACGGTCGAGGCGGTCGCCGAGCACGACTGGACCGCGCCCGAGGGCAAGGTGCAGTTCGCCCGGGTCTCGCTGCGCCGAAGCGGCACCGGGTGGTCGGCGGCGCTCGCGGGCGGACAGGGTTCCTACGTGCTCGGGGGACTTGCGGCAGCTGACGCGCTCGCCGTCATACCAGCGGAGGTCACCCGGGTGCATGCTGGTGACAGGGTGCAGTGCCGCGTCCTGGGCGACCTCGAGGAGCGCTGATGAGTGAACCGTCGTTGACCCACGTGCGCGCCGACGGGACCGCCCACATGGTCGACGTCAGTGCGAAGGCCGTGACGCCGCGGACGGCGTCGGCGGCGGGACGAGTGCTCCTCTCTGCCGAGGCGGTCTCCGCGCTGCGTTCCGGCAACGTGCCCAAGGGCGACGCGTTGGCGGTGGCGCGCCTGGCCGGAATCCAGGGCGCGAAGCGGACTCCGGAGCTGATTCCGCTCGCCCACCCGATCGGGATCCACGGGATCGAGGTCGATCTCGAGGTGGCCGACGACGGGGTGGACGTGCGGGCGCAGGTGCGCACGGCCGACCGCACCGGCATCGAGATGGAGGCGCTCACCGCCGTGACGGTGGCCTCGCTCGCCCTCATCGACATGGTCAAGGCCGTCGACCGGCACGCGCGGATCACCGACGTGCGGGTGACGGCCAAAGCAGGTGGCCGCTCGGGGGATTGGGCGGAGGACCCGAGCGCCGAGGAGCGCGACCGATGAGCACCAGTGACGAGGAGGCGGTCGAGCGGCACGCGGTGGTCATCACCTGCTCGACGCGCGCGGCGAGAGGCGTGTATGCCGACCGCGCGGGTCCGTTGATCGTGGCTGCCGCCCGCTCGTGGGGCCTGCGGGTCGCCGAGCCAGTGGTCGTCCCCGACGGCCCTGAGGTCGACACGGCGATGCGGCGAGCCATCGACGCGGGAGTCCACCTGCTGGTGACCACGGGCGGGACCGGCATCTCGCCGACCGACCGCACCCCCGACCAGACGATGCGGCTGATCGATCGACAGATTCGCGGCATCGCCGAGGCCATCCGGGCGGCCGGGGTCGCGGCCGGGGTGCCGACCGCGATGCTCTCCCGCGGCATCGCCGGCGTCG
>NZ_VOHR01000523.1 GCF_009192725.1 Segeticoccus rhizosphaerae
GCCGGCTGGCGGCGGCGTCGCTCCGCTCCATCCTCGCCGCTCGTCGTCGCCGCTGTCTCCCGCGTTCGCGCTCCTCGGCGGCGGCGTCGCTCCGCTCCATCCTCGCCGCTCGTCGTCGCCGCTCATGCGGCGATTGTGCCCGATCGGGCTCCGCGCGGGGCGGTCAGGGCAGATGCCGGTGGTCGACCTGGAAGGCCGCCGCCCCTGCCGGGACGACCCTCCAGCCCGACATCGACGTGTCGAGGTCGACCGGCCGCACGACCGCGCCCGACGGGTTGGCGACGGGTGTGGTGCCGTCTGTGGGAAGCGGCTGGGCGCCGGCCACCGCCCACGCCGCCACGGCGCACGCCGCAGCGGCAGCGCCCGCGAGGGCGAGGGAGAGACGGGCCGACCGGTGCATGGCCGGCGCTCCGGTGGACAGGACAGGAAGCCGCTGCGGGCCGGACTCCACGGGCAGCGGCACCTCGGCGGCGAGTCCGAGCAGTGTCTGCCGCAGCGCGTCCCCGCCTGGCGGGACTCCATCGAGGCGACGCAGGGACTCGAGCAGGCGACGCTCCTCCGCTACGGCCTCGCCACAGGAAGGGCAGATCAGCACGTGCCGATCGCAGACCCACAGGTCGTGCTCGGGCATCGCCCGGTCGACGTAGTCGCTGAGCCGGTCCCCGAGGTGCTCGCGGACCGAGGGCTGGGTACTCATCGCAGGCCCGGGGCGACCTGCCCCACCGTGAGGGGCGGACGGCTCGAGGCGGTCTGCCGCGTGCGGTCGGGCGCCCGGTGAGCGAGCGCCTCACGCAACTGGGCGCGGCCGCGGTGGATGCGGGAGCGCACGGTGCCCAGCTTGATGCCGAGCGTCGCGGAGATCTCCTCGTAGGACAGGCCCTCGATGTCGCAGAGCACCACAGCCGCCCGGAAGTCGGGGGCGAGGGCGTCGAGGGCGCGCTGCACGTCGTCGTCGAAGTGGGTGTCGGCGTAGTGCTGCTCGGGGCCGGCCTCACGGGAGGGCAGCCGGGCGGCAGCGTCGTCGGCGAGCGCGTCGAAGCGGATCCGCTGCTTGCGGCGCATCTTGTCGAGGAAGACGTTGGTCGTGATCCGGTGCAGCCAGCCCTCGAAGGTGCCGGGCCGGTAGGAGTGCAGCGACCGGAAGACACGGATGAAGACATCGTGGGTGAGGTCCTCGGCATCGTGCTGGTTGCCCGTGAGCCGGTAGGCGAGGCGGTAGACCCGCGCGGAGTGCTGCGAGACGACCTCCTCCCAGGTCGGAGGAACCCAGGCGGCATCGACCGGCAACGTGCCGGCGGCGCCCTGCGGCTGATCGACGGTGTTCATACCTGCTCGGCTCCCTGGTGCCTGCGTCTTCGTGTCTCGACTGCGACCCGACACCCCGTGAGACGCCGTGACAGCGTCCATGGTTGCCGGTCAACCTGAGTATTTGCTGTGACATCTGGCCGCAGCTCCTCAGCGGCCGGGTCGCTAGGGTGTGACGCATGAGTGCACAGAAGCCGGCCACCTGGGCCTACTCGGAGGATTTCGTCGGCGAGACCGAGGTCATCGAGCGGGCCCGGCTTCGCGGTGAGGAGCTCGGGTGCACCCCGGTGCAGCCCGGCGTGGGGGCGGCGCTGCGCCTGCTGGCCGCCGCGGCCCGCGCCAAGGCCGTGG
>NZ_VOHR01000524.1 GCF_009192725.1 Segeticoccus rhizosphaerae
AGCCGTTCCGGCGGCCCGGTTGCTCGTCGGCCCCGGCGCTCACGGCGCCCTCAACCCCGTGGCGGCGGCCACGGCCCGCAGCGCGGCAGCAGCCTTGTTGACGCTCTCCTCGAACTCCAGCTGCGGCACCGAGTCGGCGACGATGCCACCACCGGCCTGCACGTGGGCCACACCGTCGCGGATCACGGCGGTGCGGATCGCGATGGCCATGTCGAGGTCTCCCGCGAAGTCGAGGTAGCCGACGACGCCGCCGTAGATCCCGCGCCGGCTCGGCTCGAGCTCGTCGATGAGTGCCATGGCCCTCGACTTCGGCGCCCCGGACAGAGTGCCGGCCGGGAACGTGGCGGCCAGCACGTCGTACGCGCCGCACTCGTCGCGCAGCTCGCCGACCACGGTGGACTCCAGGTGCATGATGTGGCTGTAGCGCCGGACCTGCATGAATTCCACGACGTCCACGCTGCCTGCGGCGCAGACCCGTTGCAGGTCGTTGCGCGACAGGTCGACCAGCATGACGTGCTCGGAGCGCTCCTTGGGATCGGCGAGCAGGTCCTCGCCGTTGGCGACATCGGCCTCGGGCGTTGCGCCGCGTGGCCGCGAACCGGCGATCGGGTGCGTGATCGCGCGTCGGCCGGTCACCTTGACGAGCGCCTCCGGGCTGGACCCCACGACGTCGTATGACGACCCGTCCGGTGCCGGGAGGCGCAGCAGGTACATGTAGGGGCTGGGATTGGAGGCACGCAGCGCGCGGTAGACGTCGAGCGAGTCCGCCGGGCAGGGCACCGAGAACCGTTGGGACAGCACGACCTGGAACACCTCGCCCGCCCGGATCGCCTCCTTGCCGGCCTCGACGACGGCGTGGAACTGCTCGGGCGTGTGGTTGCTGGTCGGCTCCGGCCCGGCCGGCTCGATGACGGCCACGGTGCTCGGCGCGGGCGCCGCGAGGTCGGCCGTCATCTGGTCGAGCCGCGCGACCGCGTCCTGATGTGCCTCGGCCATCCGCTCGTCGGTGGCGTCGTAGTTGACCGCGTTGGCCACGAGCAGCAGCGAACCGTCGGCGTGGTCGAGCACCGCGAGGTCGGTCGCGAGCATCATCGCGAGCTCGGGCAGGTGCAGCTCGTCAGGGGCGTTGTCCGGCACCTTCTCCCAGCGGCGGACGGCGTCGTAGGTGATGGCCCCGACCATCCCGCCGGTCAGCGGCGGGAGACCGGGCAGTGGGGGCGTCGACAAGGTCTCGACGGTGGCGCGGAGGGCGGTCAGCGGGTCGCCGTCGACCGGCACACCGACCGGGGGCTCCCCGATCCAGTGGGCCCGCCCGTCGCGCTCGGTCAGGGTCGCCCGGCACGCGGCGCCCACGATGGAGTAGCGCGACCACACGCCACCGTGCTCGGCGGACTCGAGCAGGAAGGTGCCGGGACGGTCCTTCGCGAGCTTGCGGTAGACGCCGACCGGAGTCTCCGCGTCGGCGAGGAACCGCCGGACGACGGGGATCACGCGGCGGTCTCGTGCCTGCTCGGCGAACCCTTCGAGCGAGGGCCAGGTCACGCCATACCGCAGGTCCGGCGTCGGCGTCGCCGACCGCCCGGTGCCGGCCGGGCCCGGCTGCCCGCCACCTGGCGTGGCCTGCTGCGCCGTCGCTGGGGTCGTCGG
>NZ_VOHR01000525.1 GCF_009192725.1 Segeticoccus rhizosphaerae
CGAGGGCGACGGAGGATCGCGGCGCCGCCGTCGGCGTCGGCGCAGCGGTGGATCCGGGGGCCAGGACGACCCGCCCGGCACCGTCACCAAGGTCCGCGAGCCGCGCAAGGACCGCGACGAGGTCACCTCGGTCAAGGGCTCGACCCGGCTCGAGGCCAAGAAGCAGCGGCGCCGTGAGGGTCGCGAGGCTGGGCGCCGACGCACGATCATCACCGAGGCCGAGTTCCTGGCCAGGCGGGAGAGCGTGGAACGGGTGATGGTCGTCCGGCACCGTGACGACCGCACCCAGATCGGCGTGCTCGAGGACGACGTCCTCGTGGAGCACTACATCTCCCGCGAGGTCAATGCCTCGATGGCCGGCAACGTCTACCTCGGCAAGGTGCAGAACGTGCTGCCCAGCATGGAGGCCGCCTTCATCGACATCGGCCGTGGCCGCAACGCGGTGCTGTATGCCGGTGAGGTCAACTGGGACGCAGCCGGCATGGACGGCAAGCCCAAGCGCATCGAGCACGCCCTCAAGTCGGGCGAGAGCGTTCTGGTGCAGGTCACCAAGGACCCGATCGGGCACAAGGGTGCACGACTCACGTCCCAGGTGTCACTTCCCGGTCGCTACCTGGTCTACGTCCCGGGCAACTCCATGACCGGTATCTCCCGCAAGCTGCCTGACACCGAGCGCGCCCGCCTCAAGAAGCTGCTGCGCGAGATCGTGCCGGACAACGCCGGAGTGATCGTCCGCACCGCGGCGGAGGGAGCGAGCGAGGCCGAGCTGCGGGCCGACGTCGAGCGGCTCACCGCCGCCTGGGACGACATCCAGGGCAAGGCGAAGTCGGCCCACTCGCCGTCGCTGATCCACGGCGAGCCGGACCTGACCGTGCGGGTCATCCGTGACGTCTTCAACGAGGACTTCAGCAGCCTGGTCGTGTCCGGTGAACCGGCTTGGGAACAGGTGAGTGACTACGTCGGCCGTGTCGCTCCCGACCTGGCCGACCGCCTGACCAAGTGGACGGGGGAGCAGGACCTGTTCGCCCACTACCGGGTGGACGAGCAGCTGGCCAAGGCGATGGACCGCAAGGTCTGGCTGCCGTCGGGAGGCTCCCTGGTCATCGACCGCACCGAGGCCATGACCGTCGTGGACGTCAACACCGGCAAGTTCGTCGGCTCGGGGGGCAACCTCGAGGAGACGGTCACCAAGAACAACATCGAGGCGGCCGAGGAGATCGTCCGTCAGCTGCGGCTGCGCGACATCGGCGGCATCATCGTCGTCGACTTCATCGACATGGTCCTCGAGAGCAACCGCGACCTGGTCGTGCGCCGCCTGGTCGAGTGCCTCGGTCGCGACCGCACCAAGCACCAGGTGGCCGAGGTCACGTCGCTCGGTCTGGTCCAGATGACCCGCAAGCGGGTCGGAGCGGGCCTGATCGAGGTCTTCTCGGAGCCGTGCGAGCACTGCAACGGTCGGGGCATCGTGGTCCACACCGAACCGGTGGACGACCACGACTCCTCCGACCAGGGCGGCTCACGCGGCCGTCGGGGGCGTGGTGGTGCCAAGGGCGGCAAGGGCACCGGCAACGGCCGGCAGGACACGGCCCAGGCGCCTGAGCCCTCCGGTCCCACGCCGGCGCAGATCGCCGCGGCGGCCCATGC
>NZ_VOHR01000526.1 GCF_009192725.1 Segeticoccus rhizosphaerae
GGCCGCGGCGGGAGCCCAGCGCGCCAGTCGGCCAGGGCGCGACCCCGACCGCCCAGTGGGATCCGCGGGCCCGGTGGTCCGCGTGGCCGCGATCAGCGGTTCGGTGCGTGTTGACATGTCCACTTCTTCCTCTCCCGGCACCCCGTGCGGATGCCGGCGACACCACCGTGTCTCGGGAGAGAGTGCGGGCGCGTCGCCCGCGGGTCGCGACGGCATACGCCGCGAGGATGACTCGCGCGAGGATTTCAGCGACCGGGCTGCACCAGACCCCACTCGTAGGCGAGGACCACGGCCTGCACCCGGTCCCGAAGCCCCAGCTTCTGCAGCACTCGCCCGACGTGGGTCTTGATGGTGGCCTCCGACAAGAAGAGCCGGCCCGCGATCTCCGCGTTGGAGGCACCGGTGGCGATCTCGAGCAATATCTCGCGCTCCCGCCCGGTCAGCCGCTGAAGCTGCGCGGGTTCCTGCCCGGCCGTCGGGAGCCGGCTCGCCACGTGGTCGATCAGCCGCCGGGTGGTGGACGGAGCGATCACCGCCTCGCCCGCGTGCACGGTACGGATGGCGTCGATCAGCCTCTCGGCGGGCGTGTCCTTGAGCAGGAACCCGCTGGCACCGGCTTGCAGCGCAGCGAACGCGTACTCGTCGAGGTCGAAGGTGGTCAGCACGATGACGCGCAGGTCGGGCAGGTCCCGCAGCACCCGCCGGGTCGCTTCGACGCCGTCCAGCCGCGGCATCCGCACGTCCATGAGCACGACGTCGGCGCGGGTCGTCCGCAGCAGGTCGAGCGCCTGCAGCCCGTCGGCAGCCTCACCCACGACCCGCAGGTCATCCTGGCTGTCGACGACCATCCGCATGCCCGTGCGGACGAGCTCCTGGTCGTCGACCAGCGCGACCCGGATCGGTGCCTCAGTCATGGATGGCCTCGCTCGGGGACGGATCGGGCAGGGGAATGGTGGCACGAACCCGGTGCCCACGGGGGAGCGCCCGCCCGGTCTCGAGGCTGCCACCGAGCAGCTCGAGCCGCTCCCGCATCCCGCGCAGGCCGCGACCTCCCGGCGACTCCGACGCGGGCCCGTCGCCGTCGTCGAGCACCTCGATGTCCAATCCGTATGGTTTCCAAGCGAACCGGACCTCCGCCCGCGCGCCCTGGCCCGCATGCTTGACCACGTTGGTCAGTGACTCCTGCACGACGCGGTATGCCGTGAGCTCACCCTGGCGGCCCAGCTCACCGGGCGTCCCCTCGTGCCGCAGTGTCACCGGGGTGCCGGACTGGCGCACCCGCGTGACCAGCTCGGGCAGCGCAGCCAAGGTGGGTTGCGGCTCGGGTGGTGCGCCACCGCTTCGGTCCGCACCGTCGTCACCGTGCCGGAGCAGCCCGAGCAGCCCCCGCATCTCGGTGAGGGCCTCGCGGCCCGTGTCGGAGACGGTCTGCAGCACGAAGGCCGCGGCCGATGGGTCCTTGACCGCCGCGAGTCGGCCTCCCTCGGCCTGGCTGACGATCACCGAGAGCGAGTGGGCCACGACGTCGTGCATCTCGCGCGCGATCCGCCCGCGCTCGTCGACCGCGGCCTGCGCGGCCTCCCGCCGTCGGTCCTCCTCGGCACGCGCGGCCCGCTCCTCGAGCGCCGCCACGTAGGCGGT
>NZ_VOHR01000527.1 GCF_009192725.1 Segeticoccus rhizosphaerae
CCAGCCCGACGTCAGCGTCGCGGTCCGCAGCGGCGACACCCCGGCGGGCGAGCGTCGCGCGTTCGCCCGCCGCCCCTCCGACGTCCTGATCACCACGCCCGAGTCGCTCTTCCTGCTGCTGACCTCCCAGGCACGCGAGGCGCTGGCCGGCGTCGAGACGGTCATCGTCGACGAGATCCACGCGGTGGCGGGCACCAAGCGCGGGGCCCACCTCGCGTTGAGCCTCGAACGGCTGGACGCGCTGCTGGACAAACCCGCCCAGCGGGTCGGCCTGTCGGCCACGGTGCGTCCGGTCGACGAGGTCGCCCGGTTCCTCGCGGGCGGGCGGCCGGTGACCACCGTGCAACCGGAGTCCACCAAGGAGTGGGACCTCGACGTCGTGGTGCCGATCGCCGACATGGACGCCATCGGCCAGGTGGACGACGACCTGTCCGGCCCTGCCTCCGGTGAGCCGCAACGTGCGTCGATCTGGCCGCACGTCGAGGAGCGCATCGTCGACCTGGTCGCGGCACACCGGTCCACCCTGGTCTTCGCCAACTCCCGGCGGCTGGCCGAGCGGCTCACCGCTCGGCTCAACGAGATCTGGGCCGACCGGCTCGAGCAGGCAGCTGTCGAGGCGGCCAGCGGGCCAGCCGACGACGACGACCGCAACGGCGAGGACGCCACGGGCGTCGACCCGTCCGACCCGCATACACGCTCCACCCCCGCGCAGATCATGGCCCAGTCGGGCCAGGGCAGTGGTGTTCCCGCAATCCTGGCGCGTGCCCACCACGGCTCGGTGAGCAAGGAGCAGCGCGGGCTCATCGAGGACGACCTCAAGGCCGGCCGGTTGCCCGCCGTGGTGGCCACCAGCTCGCTCGAGCTCGGCATCGACATGGGGGCGATCGACCTCGTCATCCAGGTCGAGTCCCCGCCCAGCGTGGCGAGTGGGCTGCAGCGGGTCGGCCGCGCCGGCCACCAGGTGGGCGCCGTCTCGCGCGGCGTGCTCTTCCCGAAGTTCCGCGGTGACCTGGTGCAGACGGCCGTCGTGGTCGAGCGGATGCGGGCCGGTCAGATCGAGGCCCTGCGGGTGCCCGCCAACCCGGTCGACGTGCTCGCCCAGCAGGTCGTCGCGATGTGCGCCATGGACGACTGGCCGGTCGACGACCTCGAGTCGCTCGTGCGCCGCGCCGCGCCGTTCGGGGCCCTGCCGCGGTCCATCCTCGAGGCGGTGCTCGACATGTTGTCCGGGCGCTACCCGAGCGACGAGTTCGCAGAGCTGAGACCGCGACTCGTCTGGGACCGCGTCACCGGGGTGCTCACCGGCCGTCGCGGAGCCCAGCGGCTCGCAGTCACCAGCGGCGGCACCATCCCCGACCGTGGGCTGTATGGCGTGTTCCTCGCCTCGTCCGAGGGATCGGGCCGCCGCGTCGGCGAGCTCGACGAGGAGATGGTCTACGAGTCGCGCGTGGGCGACGTCTTCATGCTCGGCACCTCGTCCTGGCTGATCGAGGACATCACCCACGACCGGGTGCTCGTGACCCCGGCGCCCGGGGTGCCCGGCCGGCTGCCGTTCTGGAAGGGCGACACCGTGGGCCGGCCCGCCGAGCTGGGGCGCGCGGTGGGCGCGTTCGTCCGCGAGATCGTCGCGCT
>NZ_VOHR01000528.1 GCF_009192725.1 Segeticoccus rhizosphaerae
AGCGCGGGCGCGGGTTGGCCGGGCCCTCGCCGCGCGGCAGGCCGAGCTGGAGGCCGAGCGCGACGCTCGGCTGCTGGTGGAGGAGACCGTCGACGTCACGGTGTCCGGGTCCCGCCGACCCGTCGGTGCCCGGCACCCGGTCGAGCTGACCGCGGAGCGCATTGCCGACATCTTCGTGGGGTTGGGCTGGGAGATCGCGGAGGGCCCCGAGCTCGAGTCGGAGTGGTTCAACTTCGACGCGCTCAACCTGGGCCCCGACCATCCGGCCCGCCAGATGCAGGACACCTTCTTCGTGGACCCTCCCGACGGTGGGCTGGTTCTGCGCACGCACACCTCGCCCGTGCAGGTCCGCAGCCTGCTAGAGCGCGAGCTGCCGCTCTACATCGCCTGCCCCGGCAAGGTCTTTCGCACTGACGAGCTCGACGCGACCCACACGCCGGTGTTCCACCAGGTCGAGGGGTTGGCGGTCGACGAGGGCCTGACCATGGCGCACCTGCGCGGCACCCTCGACCGGTTCGTGAGCGAGCTGTTCGGCGAGGGCATCACCACGAGGCTGCGACCGTCATACTTCCCCTTCACCGAACCCAGTGCCGAGCTCGACTTCCGCTGCTTCGTCTGCCGTGGTGCCGACTCGTCCTGCCGGACATGCGGCGGCACCGGTTGGATCGAGTGGGGCGGCTGCGGCATGGTCAACCGCAACGTGCTGACTGCTTGCGGGGTCGACCCCGACCGCTACACCGGGTTCGCGTTCGGGATGGGGATCGAGCGGGCCGTCATGCTGCGCAACGGCGTCGCCGACATGCACGACATCATCGAGGGAGACGTGCGCTTCAGCGCCCAGTTCGGGATGGAGATCTGATGCGGGTACCAGTGACCTGGCTGCGTTCCATGGTCGACGTGCCTGAGAACGCCACGGGTGCCGACATCGCCGCCAGCCTGGTGCGAGTCGGCCTGGAGGAAGAGGGTCTGCACGGCGGAGGCGTGACCGGGCCCCTCGTCGTCGGGCGCGTCCTCGAGATGACGCCGGAGCCGCAGAAGAACGGCAAGACCATCAATTGGTGCCGGGTCGACGTCGGCGAGAACGGCCAGCGGCTCACCGACGGCACCCCGCAGGGAATCGTCTGCGGTGCGCACAATTTCGCGGTCGGCGACCTCGTGGTCGTGGTCCTGCCCGGAGCGGTCCTGCCCGGCAACTTCGAGATCTCCGCGCGCAAGACGTACGGCCACGTCAGCGCCGGCATGATCTGCTCCGCGATGGAGCTCGGCATCGGCACCGATCATGACGGCATCATCGTCCTGACCGAGCTGCTCGGAGATGACGCCAAGGACCTGAAGCCCGGTGAAGACGCCATCGCCCTGCTCGGCCTGGCCGACGAGGTGGTCGAGGTGACCGTCACGCCGGACCGCGGCTACTGCTTCAGCATCCGCGGCGTGGCGCGGGAGTACTCCCACTCCACCGGCGCCACCTTCCGGGACCCCGCACAGCTGCCGGTCCCGGCGCCCAACGACCGGGGGTATGCCGTGCGCCTCGCGGACGAGGCGCCGCTCGGCGGCCGCGCCGGCTGCGACCGCTACGTCGCGCGCGTCGTGCGGGGGCTGGACATGGAGCGGCCGTCGCCCCGTTGGATGG
>NZ_VOHR01000529.1 GCF_009192725.1 Segeticoccus rhizosphaerae
CCCGGCTCTGGCTCGCCCTGCGCGACGCCGGCCTGGCCTGACCGCCGCCGGCCTGGTCCGACCGCCGCCGGCCTGGTCTGAACGCCGCCGGAATGGCTGGGAAGTGACGTCCGCCAGCAACTCCCGGCGGGTGGGCGGTTGCTGCGACACTGTGCGCACGCGATCACGAAGGGGGCGGGCATGCTGGCAGCACTGACCGGGATGGGGTTGTCCGCGGCGGCCGGCCTCAACGCCTACATCCCGTTCCTCATGGTGGCGCTGCTGGCGCGGTTCACCGACGTGATCGCGCTGCCGCAGTCCTATGCGTGGATCGAGAGCACCTGGGCGATCGGCGTGGCCGCCGTGTTGCTGCTGACCGAGGTGGTGCTCGACAAGATCGCGATCGTCGACAGCCTCAACGACGCGGTCGCGACCTTCATCCGGCCCACCGTCGGGGGGCTGATCTTCGCGGCGACGAGTGCGGCGGGGAAGGTCGACAGCTCCTCCTGGATGCAGGACCACCCGTGGGTCGGTGTCGTGCTCGGCGTCGCGATCTCCGGCATCGTGCACGCGACCAAGGCGACCACCCGCCCGGCCGTGAACATCTCGACCGTGGGCCTCGGCGCTCCCGTCGTGTCGGCCGCGGAGGACACCACCTCGGTCGGGCTCAGCCTGATCGCGGTCTTCCTGCCGGTCCTGGTGATCGTGGCTCTGGTCCTGCTGGCGTGGGTGATGTGGTGGGCGTGGCGACAGTTCCGCCGGATGAAGCGACGTCGGCCTGGCCGGTCCCCCTCTCCGGCATGACGTCATCGGTCTCCTCGACCGTGGTGAGCACGGAACGGCTCAGGACGTCGCGCGGGAGGCGAGGGCCCCGTCATACAGGGCCTTCTTGGACAGGCCGGTGGCGCGGGCGACGTCGGCGCAGGCGTCCTTGAGCCGCTCGCCCTGCTGCACGCGTGCCAGGACGGCGGCGACCCCGTCGTCGAGGTCCACGACCTGCGGAGGTGCTCCCCCGACGACGAGGGTGATCTCGCCCCGCACGCCCTCGGACGACCATGCCGCGAGTTCCGCGAGGCCGCCGCGCCGGACCTCCTCGTAGGTCTTGGTCAGCTCCCGGCAGACGGCGGCGGGGCGGTCGGCGCCGAAGGCCGTCGCCATCGCGGCCAGCGTCGCCTCGAGCCGGTGCGGCGCCTCGAAGAAGATCATGGTGCGGGATTCCCGTGCCAGCGCGGTCAGTGCGCGGGCCCGCTCCCCCGGTTTGCGCGGTGGGAAGCCCTCGAAGCAGAACCGGTCGACGGGCAGCCCGGACACGGCGAGGGCCATCAGCACCGCGCTCGGTCCCGGCACGCAGGTGACCGGCACGTCCGCGTCGATCGCGGCCGCGACCAGGCGGTAGCCGGGGTCGGAGACGGACGGCATACCGGCATCCGTGACGACCACGACCCGCTCCCCCGCGAGCAGGCGGCCCAGCAGGTCCGGCGTGCGGGAGGCCTCGTTGTGCTCGTGGTAGCTGAGCACCAACCCCTGCGGCGAAATCTCGAGGGCCTGGCACAGCCGGGAGAGCCTGCGGGTGTCCTCCGCCGCGACCACGTCGGCCAGCGCGAGCTCCTCGGCGAGGCGGGGCGCGGCGTCGCGCGGGTCGCCGATC
>NZ_VOHR01000053.1 GCF_009192725.1 Segeticoccus rhizosphaerae
CGCCACCGGAGGCGGCCACCTTGGCCGGCGTGCCCGCCGCGACCACCCGCCCACCGTCGTCGCCTGCGCCCGGCCCGAGGTCGATGACCCAGTCCGCGTCCGCGACCACGCCCATGTCGTGCTCCACGATGACGACGGAGCTCCCGGCTGCCACCAGCCCTTGCAGCTGGGCCATCAGCACCTCGACGTCCGCGGGGTGCAGACCGGTCGTCGGTTCGTCCAGCAGGTAGAGGGTGTGGCCCCGACGGGCCCGCTGGAGCTCGGTTGCGAGCTTGATCCGCTGGGCCTCCCCACCGGACAGCTCGGTCGCCGGCTGGCCGAGCCGGAGGTAGCCGAGCCCGATCGCCTGCAGGGTCATCAGGCTCCGGCGGACCGCCGGCACGTCCTCGAAGGCCGCGACCGCGTCGTCGACGCTGAGGGCAAGGACGTCGGCGATGGTCCTGCCCTGCCACCGGATCTCGAGTGTCTCGGGGTTGTACCGCGCCCCGTGGCAGCTCGGGCACGGTGAGTAGGAGCCCGGCAGGAAGAGCAGCTCGACGGCCACGAACCCCTCACCCTGACACGTCGGACAACGACCCGAGGCGACGTTGAACGAGAACCGGCCCACGTCGTACCCGCGGGCCCTGGCCTCGTCGGTCGCGGCGAAGACCTTGCGGACGCCGTCAAACAACCCGGTGTAGGTCGCCAGGTTGGACCGGGGCGTGCGACCGATGGGTTTCTGGTCGACGCGGACCAGCCGCCGCACGGCCTCCAGACCGGTGGCCTCGGTCACCGAGGGATCCCCCGGCCCGGCCACGACGCCCACGTCGACGCCTTCTTCCTCCGGCTCGGCGGGGACGCCCGTCCCGAGGTGGCTCGCGACCACCTCGGCCAGCACCTGGGCGACCAGCGTCGACTTGCCCGAGCCAGACACCCCGGTCACCACGGTCAGCACCCCGAGCGGCAGGTCGAGGTCGACGCCGTGCAGGTTGTGCCGGGTCACTCCCCGCAGCCGCAACCAGCCCTGCGGTTCGCGCACAGCCGGCCGACCCGCGCGCAGCCCACCGTCGAAGAGGAACCTTCGCGTCGCCGAGGTGGCGACGTCCACGAGCCCGGCGACCGGCCCGGCATACAGCACCTCTCCCCCCTGCTCGCCGGCGGCCGGGCCCACGTCGACGACCCAGTCCGCCTGTCTCACCACGTCCATGTCGTGTTCGACGACGAAGAGCGAGTTGCCTGCAGCAACAAGGCGGTCGAGCACCTTCATCAGGGGCTCGGCGTCGGCCGGGTGCAGGCCGGCGGACGGCTCGTCCAGGACGTAGACCACCCCGAACAGGCCCGACCGCAGCTGGGTGGCGAGGCGCAGTCGCTGCAGCTCTCCCGATGACAGCGTCGGGGTGGACCGGTCCATCGCCAGGTAGCCGAGGCCGAGCTCGACGAGCACCTCCAGCCGCGGCACGAGGTCACCGGTCAGCGTCGCCGCCACACTCTCCTCCGCCGCCTGCTCGCCCTCGGCGCGCATCAGCTCCAGCAGGGTCCTCATGGGCAGGGCTGCGAGCGCGTCGATGGGCAGCCCGGCAAAGGTCACTGCGAGCGCGTCCTGGCGTAGCCGCCGCCCTTGGCAGACAGGGCAGTCCACGGTTTCGACGAACTGCAGCGCCCGTCGGCGCGCCGTGGCGCTCTTGGAGTCCGACAGCGTGTGCATCACGTGCCGCTCGGCACTTTGGTAGCGCCCCTCGTAGGGGCGCTGGATCCGCCCGGCCTCCCGGACAGGGTGGACCGTGACGACCGGCTCCTCGTCGGTGAACAGGATCCAGTCACGCTCGGCCTGGGGCAGGTCGCGCCACGGGCGGTCCACGTCGTAACCGAGAGTGTCGAGGATGTCCCGGAAGTTCTTGCCCAGCCACGCGCCGGGCCACGAAGCGATCGCCTTCTCCCGGATGGACAGCGAGGGATCCGGCACCAGCGTCGCCTCGGTGGCGCGGTGCACCCGCCCGAGCCCGTGGCACTCGGGGCAGGCACCGGCGACGGTGTTGGGCGAGAAGCCGTCGGAGTCGATCCGCGGCGCTCCGGGTGGGTAGCTCCCGGCGCGCGAGAGCAGCATCCGCAACGTGTTGGACAGGGTCGTGACCGTGCCGACGCTCGACCGGGTCGTCGGTGCGCCGCGCTGCTGCTGCAGGGCCACGGCAGGCGGCAGGCCGGTGATCTCGTCGACCTTGGGGGCGCCGACCTGGTTGATCAGCCGGCGGGCATAGGGCGCCACGGACTCGAAGTAGCGCCGCTGCGCCTCCGCGTAGATCGTCCCGAACGCCAGCGACGACTTGCCCGAGCCGGACACCCCGGTGAACACCGCGAGGCAGTCGCGCGGCACCGCCACGTCGACCCCCCGGAGGTTGTGCACGTGCGCGCCACGCACCCGGACATAGGGATCCTCCGCCTCATGCTGCACGACCCCGAGCGTAGGGTCACCGACATGGAATACAGGAATCTGGGTCGGAGCGGCCTGCGCATCTCGGAGATCGCCTACGGCAACTGGTTGACGCACGGGTCACAGGTCGAGAAGGACCAGGCGCTCGCCTGCGTGCGGCAGGCGCTCGAGGTCGGCATCTCGACCTTCGACACGGCCGACGTCTACGCGGGCACCAAGGCGGAGTCCGTCCTCGGCGAGGCGCTCAAGGACGAGCGCCGCGAGTCGCTCGAGATCTTCACCAAGGTCTACTTCCCGACCGGTCCCGGAAAGAACGACCACGGCCTGTCGCGCAAGCACATCCTGGAGTCGATCGACGGCTCTCTGCAGCGGCTGGGCACCGACTACGTCGACCTCTACCAGGCCCACCGCTTCGACCACAGCACTCCGCTGGAGGAGACCATGGAGGCCTTCGCGGACGTGGTCCGCCAGGGCAAGGCGCTCTACATCGGTGTCTCGGAGTGGACGGCCGACCAGCTCCGCCGCGGACACGAGCTCGCTCGGGAGCTGCACATCCCCTTCGTCTCGAACCAGCCGCAGTACAACATGCTCTGGCGGGTGATCGAGACTGAGGTGGTGCCGACCAGCGAGGAGCTCGGCATCGGCCAGATCGTCTGGTCCCCCATCGCCCAAGGGGTGCTCACCGGCAAGTACCAGCCCGGCCAGGCGCCGCCCGAGGGTTCGCGCGCCACCGACGACAAGGGCGGTGCGAGCATGATCGAGCAGCTGATGGACGACAAGATCCTGGCGCGGGTGCAGAAGCTGGTGCGGCTGGCCGAGGAGGCCGGACTGACCATGCCGCAGCTCGCGGTCGCCTGGGTGCTGCAGAATCCCAACGTGTCGGCGGCCATCGTCGGGGCCTCCCGCCCCGAGCAGGTCACCGACAACGTCAAGGCAGCCGGGGTGAAGCTCGACGCCGGGCTGATGAAGAAGATCGACAAGGCGCTGAAGCCCGTCGTCCAGACCGATCCTTCGCTGACGCGGTCACCGCAGCGGTCAGAGCTGGAGAAGCGCGACTGAAGCGGCTCGCCGTGGCCAGGCGCGGCATCATCGGGTCGGAGCGGTAACCGGGCGAGGAAGCAATCGCGCCGGGACGCCACCTCGGGCAGTCAGCACCCCAACCCCCTGGGCCGTCGGTTAGCGTGGATGTGCCAAGGCAGGTCCGCTCCGCATGATGGAGGTCCTCGTGTCCGCTCCCGTCCGGCCGCTGATCACGGTCGACGAACTGCACCACCTGATGTCGAGCCCCCGCACGACCCCCACGCTGCTGGACGTGCGGTGGGAGCTGGGTCGCCCCAACGGCCAGTCGGAGTACGAGCAGGAGCACCTGCCCGGAGCGGTCTACATCGATCTGGACAACCAGCTCTCCTCACCCCCCGGCCCGGACGGCAAGGGCGGCCGTCACCCGATGCCCGACAAGAAGCTGTTCGCCTCGGTGATGCAGCACGCCGGCGTGCGCGACGACCGCCCGGTGGTCTGCTACGACGCCCACGACTCGCTGCCGGCCAGCCGCGCCTGGTGGATGCTGCGCTACTACGGCAAGCACGACGTCCAGGTCCTCGACGGGGGTCTCGCCGCCTGGCTCGCCGCCGGTTACCCCACCGAGAGCGGCAGTTTCACGCCGAAGTCGGGCCACTTCACCCCGCACAAGCACGGCCGGCACAAGATCAAGGCCGGGGACGTGCAGCAGTATGCCGACCGCGGCCGACTGCTCGACGCTCGCCCTTCGGACCGGTTCCGCGGGGAGAACGAGACCATCGACAAGGTCGCCGGCCACATCCCTGGGGCGCGGAACGTCCCGGCGGTGGAGAACCTCGAGGACGACGGACGTTTCCTCCCCCCGCGGCAGCTGCGCGAGAGGCTCACCAAGCGGCTAGGGTCCAAGAACGCCAAGACCAACGGTGACGAGCTCGCCATCTACTGCGGGTCGGGCGTGCAGGCCGCCCATCTCGCCCTCGCCCTCGAAGTGGCCGGCATGGCCAAGGACCCGGCGGTCTACGTCGGCTCCTGGAGCGACTGGATCACCAAGCGCGACCGGCCGATCGAGACCTGGGACGACTGACCTCCCACCCCGCTTGTTGCTGGGAGGGGGCGTCACCGGCGACGCCCCCTCCCAGCAACAAGTGTCCTGAGTGGGGTCAGGAGGCGACCGGCCGGCCGTAGCGCACCGCGCTGCGCGCCCGGGCCTTGGCGGCCTCCTCCTCGCGGTTCTTCGGCGGGGCACTGGTCACCAGCGCGTCGAGCAGCTCGGCGGTGGCCGCGGCGACCTGCTGCACCGCGCGCTCGAACGCTGGCGAGTTGGCAGCCGACGGCTTGGCGCTGCCACTCACCTTGCGCACGTACTGCAGGGCGGCGGCATGCACCTCGTCAGGCGTGGCGGGCGGCTCGAAGTTGTGCAGGGTCCGGATGTTGCGACACATGACCTCAGCGTGTCACAGGGCCGCACCCCGCGTCGCCCGGATAGGTCGCTCAGCCGCCGGAGACCGACAGCTCGGCCTGGGCAACCTGCTCCGCCTGCGGCGCGTCGAGCTCGCGCGAGTCGAGCCAGTGCTCGGGCAGCACGACGTGGCGGGAGGATCCGGCGCGGCCCCGCTGTCCCTCGGCAGCCTCACCCGGCCACGGCTGGGTGGGGTCGAGGGTCGCAAGCAGGTCGTCCAGGGCAGCCAGCGAGTCGACCAGGGCGAGCCGGTTGCGCACCGTCGAGCCTGCCGGGAAACCCTTGAGGTACCAGGCGATGTGCTTGCGGATGTCGCGGCAGGCCTTGTGCTCGCTGCCGTGGAACTCGGTGAGGTAGACCGCGTGCCGCCGCAGGGTCTCGGCCACCTCCCCCAACCGCGGGGTGACCCTGGCGTCGCTGCCGGCGAAGGCCGCGGCAAGGTCGGTGAACAACCAGGGGCGTCCCAGGCAGCCGCGCCCCACCACGACGCCGTCGCAACCGGTTTCGCGCACCATCGCCAACGCATCCTCGGCCGACCAGATGTCCCCGTTACCGAGGACCGGCACGGACGTCACGACGTTCTTCAGTCCGCGGATCGCCTGCCAGTCGGCGGTGCCGGAGTAGGCCTGCGAGGCAGTGCGCGCGTGCAGCGCCACGGCTGCCACGCCCTCCCCCTCGGCGATGCGACCGGCCTCGAGGTAGGTCAGGTGGTCGGAGTCGATGCCCTTGCGCATCTTGACGGTGACCGGCACGTCATACGGCGCAGCCTCCTTCACCGCGCTGCTGACGATGGCGCGGAACAGGTCGGTCTTCCACGGCAAGGCCGCTCCCCCACCCTTGCGCGTCACCTTCGGCACGGGGCAGCCGAAGTTGAGGTCGATGTGGTCGGCGCGGTCCTCGGTGACCACCATCCGCACGGCCTGGGCGACGGTGGCGGGATCGACGCCGTAGAGCTGGATCGAGCGCGGGCTCTCGTCGGGGTCGTGCTCGATCAGCTGCATCGAGATCGGTGTGCGCTCCACCAGGGCGCGTGAGGTGATCATCTCGCTGACGTAGAGCGACGTGGCCCCGCTCGCGCCGCCGGCAGCCAGCCCGGCATCGCCGTACTGCCGGCACAGCCGACGGAACGCGCGGTTGGTGATGCCGGCCATCGGCGCCAGCACCACCGGCGACTCGATGGTGTGTCGGCCGATCTGGAGAGGGGGAAGGACTGCGGTCATGGTCCCCCGATTGTGTCAGAGCGTCAGGTGCGTCGCCGCGGGCACGTATGCCGTGCCCCGCCCGTGCCCGCTGCTTCGACGGAGGCGATCAGGAGAAGGCGTCGAGGACGCGCCGGGCCTCCTTCGCCGCCTGTCGGGCATCCTCGAGCGCCTCGTCCTCGGCCTCCTGCTCCGTCTCTGCCTCGCTCAGCTCTCCCTCGAGCTCCTCCAGGTCGTGCTCTCGGGACGCCAGCTGGCGCCGCAGCTCCTCGAGCTGCTCCACCAGCTCGAGATTGCGTGCCGACAGCTCCTCCACCCGCTGCCGGGCCTCGCGGGCGGACGACTCGGCCTCCTCCAGGTCGGCGGCCGCCTCGCGAGCTCGCTCCTGCGCCTCCTCCCGGGCACGGGTGTCGTCCGGCACCACGGAAAGCTCGGGTCTGGACGGTGTCGCCGGACGCGCGGTGCCTGAGCGCTTCGAGGCCATCGCCGAGGTCACGTCCACCGCGCCGAAGCCGGTGGCCTCGAGCGGTTTGGTCAGCTGTCCGGCGCGGACCGCGTCGGCCGCGCCCTGGTCCACCATCGCGGCGTGCAGCGTCGACTCGACCTGCTCAGCGACCGTCGCGCTCACCGGGTTGCCGAGCTCGGCCGCGAGAGCTCGAGCGGTGCGAGTGATCGCGGCCGTGAGCTTGCGCCGTTGGGTCGTGAGCTCACGCATCTGGCCGGCGTCGAGGTTCTCCTGCGCGTCGCGCAAGGCGGCGCCCAGAGTCAGGACCTGCTCGATCTCCTCGGTCCGGTGGCGCGCCAGCATGTTGACCACCCAGGCGCCCGCGGCGGGTTTGGGCAGCGTGGTGATGGCCTTGGCGAGATCAGGCTCCCCGGCGACCTTCGCCTCCTTGGCCCGCGCGCCACGGGTCGAGATGAAGTCGCCGGGCAGCACGCCGTAGAGCTCGTCGGCCACGTCCTGCAGGTCCACGGTGCTCCCTCGTCGCGGGCGTCCTGTCCCCGGTGCCCGTGATTCTCGCAGGCTCGTGCCCACCCTGCCTCGTGCGGAGGTGGCGGATCAGAGCCAGCCGTTGCTCTCGGCGATGCGGACCGCCTCGGCACGGGTGCGCGCCCCCGTCTTGCCGATCGCGGAGGACAGGTGGTTGCGGATGGTTCCCTCCGACAGGTAGAGCCGGCCCGCCATGGCCGACACGGTCGAGCCGTCGCGCGCAGCCCGCAGGACGTCGGACTCCCTTGCGGTCAAGGGCGACTCACCCGAGACGAGGCTGTCTGCAGCCAGCGACGGGTCCACGACACGGAGGCCGGAGTGGACCCGTCGCACCGCGTCGGCGAGCTGGCGCGCCGGCGTGTCCTTGACCACGAACCCCGAGGCGCCCGCCTGCACGGCCTTGCGCAGGTATCCCGGTCGGCCGAAGGTCGTCACGATGAGGACCTTGATGTCGGGCAGTTCGTGCCTCAGGGCCGCGGTGGCGGCAATCCCGTCCAGTCCGGGCATCTCGACGTCAAGCAGGGCGACGTCCGGGTTGTTCTCGCGGGCCGCGTCGACCACCTCGTCCCCGCGTCCGACCTCGGCGACGACGCAGAGGTCGGACTCCAGGTCGAGCAGTGCGGCCAGGGCGCCTCGCACCAGCGCCTGGTCGTCGGCGAGCAGGAGGCGGATGCTCACGAGGTGCGCGCCTTGCGGCCGAGGATCGGCAGGCTCGCAGATCGCTCTGGCGTCGTGCCGTCCGCGGTCGACTCCACACGATGGTCGGAGGGCCCGGGCGTCGTGACGACCAGCTCGAACCCGTGCGGTGACAGGTCACGAGAGACCAGCACGGCGCCCACGTCGGACGCACGTTCGCGCGCACCGGCCAGGCCGTTGCCCTGGCCGGGTGCCTCGCCACGACCGCGCCCGTCGTCGCGGATCGTGATCCCGCTCTCGTCCAGGGTGATGGAACAGTGCTCCGCCCCGCTGTGCCGAATGACGTTGGTCACGCCCTCGCGCACGACCCAGGCGAACAGCTCACGCAGGTCGCTCGGCACCGCATCGGTCGCGTTGGGCAACGTGGCGTGGATCCCGGCCGCGTCAAGTGCCTCCCGCGCGCGTGCCAGCTCACCGGCGAGCGAGATCTCGCGGTATCCCTCCACCGCCCGACGCACGTCGGCGAGCGCGTCACGGGAGAGTCGCTCGAGATCCGCGATCTCGGCCTTGGCCCGGTCCGGGGCATCGTCCATCAGCCGTCCGGCGAGCTCGGCCTTGACGGTGATGACGGTGAGCGAGTGACCGAGGATGTCGTGCAGGTCGCGCGCCATCCGGTTGCGCTCGTCCTGCACCGCGAGGCGCGCGTTCTCCTGCCTGACGCTGGACAGGTCACGCTCCCGCGCGGCCGCCATGATCCCTCCGGTCATGGCCGCCATGGCAAGCAGGATGGCGAAGCTGGTGCCGGGGTCGAAGGTCCAGCTCTCGAAACCCGCCGCCAGCCCGTTGTCCAACGCGATCAGGCCGATCGCGACCAGCCACGCGGTGCGGCGCTGGAAGGTCCACATGCCCGTCACCGCGAGGAAGACCCAGGTCGTACTGCCCGGCTGTCCCACCGTCACCGTGCAGGCGACCGCCAAGAGCGCCAGGACGGTGTAGTTGATCACGCCGGCGGTGCTGGGGCGACGTGGTTCCCCCCAGCTCCACCCCCGGTGCGCGTGCAGGAAGTAGAGCAGGTAGACGGCGGCGAACGCCACCGTGGACAGGACACCAAGGATGCGCTGGAGCGGATGCTCGGCGGCCCAAGCCGACTGCACCGGTTGGATGAGGAAGACCAACCAGATGCCGGCGTAGAACAGGCTGATGAACGCGCCACGACTGTTACCCGTCATGCCTCGTGCTGCGGCCATGCCGAAGGGCGGACCAGGCCCTTCCGAACTACTCATGTCGGGGTCCCCGCGAAGTATCGGAGCGAAGCGGAGAACTTCGTGGGGTGGCTCATGTCGGGGTCCCCGCGAAGTATCGGAGCGAAGCGGAGAACTTCGTGGGGTGACTCATGTCGCCAGCCTCTCAGATGTGCATGTGTGCCGAAACTGGACAGGGGCACGGGAGGCTCGCTCCCGCACCCCTCATCGAGGCGTCAGACCCGCGCGGTGTCCTTTCGGAAGCGCCAGGCGGCACCGGCCACGAAGATCGCAAGCCACGCCGCCACGTTCACCCAGGCCCAGTTGTCGACGCCGCCGGATACCGGGGCGTGCACCAGCTCGTTGAGCCCCCAGATGGGGGTGAACTGCGCCACCGTCTGGTACCAGCCCGGCATCGCGGTCAGGTCGACGAACAGCCCACCGGCGAACGCGAAGATCACGAGGGCGAACGACTGCACCTGCATGACGTTCTCCGTCGGCAAGAGGTAGCCCATGAAGAGCCCGAACGCCGCGAACATCAGCGAGCCGATCCACACGGCGAACGCGGTGAGGATCCACTGTGCCAGCGGCATGTTCGCCTGACTCGTGATCAGGCCCACGACGTAGACCGCGAGCACCGAGGCGGCCCCCAGCGTCATCGCGGCCAGCATCTTCACGGCGATATAGGCCACCGGCGACAACGGCGTGAGTCGCAACTGCCGGCTCCAGCCCTGGGAACGCTCGATCGAGACCATCGCGCCGCCGCTGCTCGTCGCCAGGACCGCCCCGTAGAGAGCCATGCTGATCAGGATGTAGGCACTGACATTGCCGTGCGACCCGGCGCCGAGGCTCTGCTTGCCGGCGGGGATGGTCATGCCGAAGATCAGGTAGAAGACGACCGGCATGATCATCGTGAAGATCATCGTGCGCCGGTTGCGCAGCAGCCGCCGGACCTCGAGCTTCAGCATGGTGAGGTTGAACCCGCCGAGACCGGGCACGGGCCGCGACATCAGGTCGGGCTGCTGGGGCATGGCGGTGGTGCTCATCGGGTCTCTTCCGTGGTCTTGTCGTCGCCGGTCAGGGCGATGAAGGCTTCCTCGAGTCCGCGTGCCGTGATCTCGAGGTCGTGCGCGTTGGTGGTGGTCAGCAGGTGGTGGGCCACCTTGTCGGAGTCGCCGGAGTGGACCAGGACGGTGTCGCCCCGGATCTCGATGGAGTCGGCACCCGGTATGCTGCGCAAGGTCGCCTCGTCCGCGCCCGGCAGGGTGGCCCGCACCGTCCGCCCGGAGGCGAGGCTCTTGATCTGGCCGGCAGTCCCATCCGCCACGATCTCGCCCCTGCGCACCAGGATGATGCGGTCGGCGTAGGCGTCGGCTTCCTCGAGGTAGTGCGTGGCGAAGACGACGGTCCGACCCTGCTGCGCGTCCGCCCGGATCGCCTTCCAGAACTCCCGGCGTCCCTCGACGTCCATGCCGGTGGTGGGCTCGTCCAGCAGGATCAGAGCAGGGTCCGAGAGCAGCGCCAGCGCGAACCGGAGCCGTTGCTTCTCGCCGCCGGAGCACTTGCCGACCCGTCGGTCCGCGAGCTCGGTGATGCCGGCTCGCGCCAGGACCTCCTCGACCGGCCTGGTGTTCGAGAAGAGGCTCGCGGTGAAACGGCAGGTCTCCTCAACCGTGTAGTCCGAGAGCAGCCCGCCGGTCTGCATCACGGCCGATACGAGGCCGCGCCGGATGGCCAGATGCGGTGCCATCCCGAAGATCTCGGAACTGCCCTCGTCGGGCTGCGACAACCCCAGGATCATGTCGATGGTGGTGGTCTTGCCCGCGCCGTTGGGCCCGAGGAACGCGACGATCTCTCCCGATCTGATCGTCAGGTCGATGCCTTTGACGGCGTGGACGTCGCCGAACCGCTTGTGCGCGCCCCGGAGGTCGATCGCGAGCGGCGTGCCGCCCGCGATTGACCTCCGGGGGCGCTGCACGGCATACGTGTCATTCGTTGTCATGCCCCAAGCATGGGTTCGCCGGCGCCGCGGAGCCTCACACTCGCGTCACGATCGGCCCATGACAGATGTCACGCGCGCGGCCACCTGCGCGCGGGGTCAGCAGCCGAGCAGTCGTGTGGCGAGGTAGGACTCGACCTGGTCGAGGCCAATCCGCTCCTGCGCCATGCTGTCCCGCTCGCGCACGGTCACGGCCTGGTCCTCGAGCGTGTCGAAGTCGACGGTGATGCAGTAGGGCGTGCCGATCTCGTCCTGCCGACGGTAGCGGCGGCCGATCGCCCCCGCGTCATCGAAGTCGACCATCCAGTTCTGCCGCAGCCGGGCCGCGAGGTCACGGGCCTTGGGTGTCAGGTCGGCGCCCCGCGAGAGCGGCAACACGGCGGCCTTGATCGGCGCGAGCCGGCGGTCGAGTCGCAGGACCACCCGCTTGTCCACGCCGCCCTTGGTGTTGGGCGCCTCGTCTTCGGAGTAGGCGTCGACCAGGAAGGTCATCAGCGAGCGCGACAGTCCGGCCGCGGGCTCGATGACGTATGGCGTGTAGCGCTCGCCGGACTGCTGGTCGAAGTAGGACAGGTCGACGCCGGAGTGCTTGGTGTGGGTGCTCAGGTCGAAGTCGGTGCGGTTGGCGATACCCTCGAGCTCGCCCCATTCGCTGCCCTGGAAGCCGAACCGGTACTCGATGTCGACGGTGCGCGTCGAGTAGTGCGACAGCTTGTCCTTGGGGTGTTCGTAGTGCCGCAGGTTGTCCTTGTTGATGCCGAGGTCGACGTACCAGCGCGTGCGCTCGTCGATCCAGTACTGGTGCCACTTCTCGTCGGTGCCGGGCTCGACGAAGTACTCCATCTCCATCTGCTCGAACTCACGCGTCCGGAAGATGAAGTTGCCCGGCGTGATCTCGTTGCGGAAGCTCTTGCCGGTCTGGGCGATGCCGAACGGCGGCTTCTTGCGCGAGGCGTTCATCACGTTGAGGAAGTTGATGAAGATCCCCTGGGCCGTCTCGGGCCGCAGGTAGGCCAGTCCGGACTCGTCCTCGAGGACCCCGAGATAGGTCTTGAGCATCATGTTGAACTCGCGCGGCTCGGTCCACGCGCCCTTGGTGCCGCAGTTGGGGCAGACGAGATCGGCGAGGGCCACCGAGTCGGGGTCGACCTGCTTGCCCTTCTTGGCCGCCTTGGCCGCGACCCCCTCCTGCAGGTGGTCCATGCGGAAGCGCTTGTGGCAGCTGTGGCACTCGATGAGCGGGTCGCTGAAGCCGCCGACGTGGCCGCTGGCCACCCAGGTCTCGCGCGGCAGGATCACCGAGGAGTCGAGGCCGACGACGTCGTCGCGGCCCTGCACCATCGACTTCCACCACTGCCGCTTGATGTTGTCCTTGAGCGCGACGCCGAGCGGGCCGTAATCCCAAGCGGATCGGGTGCCGCCGTAGATCTCCCCGCAGGGGAAGACGAAGCCCCTGCGCTTGCAGAGGCTGACGACGGTGTCGACGGTTGAGGGAGCAGCCATGTGGCCAAGGCTATCGGTCCCGAGCAGGTGCTCCCGACCGCGCTCGCGTACCCTTGAGGGGTGTCCACCAGCATGCGCACCTCCATCGAGCGAGCCAGTCTGCCCGCGCTGACGCGCCTGTCCAGCCTGCCTCGTGTCGTCCCCTTCCTGTCGATGCTCGTCCTGCTCGTCGCGGGCGCCCTGGTCGGCGGCCCGATCGGCTTCGTCCTCATGGGGCTCGCGACCCTGGCCGTCGCCTGGCTGCTCTACCTCTCCTGGCCGCGCCTGACCTCGAGCGAGCGGATGATGCGTGGCGCCGTCGTACTGCTCGCCGCGGCCCTGGCGGTCGTGCAGCTCTTCCCCCAGACCTGACGGTCCCGGCCGGGTGCCCACCCGGCATACCGTTTGAAGTTGACAATCATTCTCATTTAAGCGCAGGATCGGCGTATGCCGCGACGCCTCCTCGCCCTCTGCGCCTGCCTGACGTTCAGCGCGTCACTGACTGCCTGCGGGAGCTCGTCGAGCGACACCTCGGGGCGCCTCGACGTGGTCGCGGCGTTCTATCCGCTGCAATTCGCGACCGAGCAGATCGGCGGTGACCAGGTGGCCGTCACCGGGCTGACCAAGCCGGGCGCGGAGCCGCACGAGCTCGAGCTGACGCCCAAGGACGTCGCCGAGGTCAGCAAGGCGGACCTGGTGGTCTTCGAGCACGGGTTGCAGCCCGCGGTCGACCAAGCGGTCGAGAACGAGGCACCCGACACCTCCCTCGACGTCGCCCCGGCAGCCAAGCTCGACCTGGCGCTGCAGCCCGCGGTCGGAGACGACCACGGCGCCGAGGTGGAGGAGCATGAGAGCGGCGAGGGGCACGAGCAGGAAGCCGGGGCCACGGACCCGCACTTCTGGCTCGACCCACTGCGCTATCGCGACGTCAGCCGCGCCATCGCCGACCGGCTGTCGACCGTGGACCCGACGCACGAGGCCGACTACCGGGCGCGGGCCAAGGCGTTCGAGGCCAGGCTGACCAAGCTCGACCGGGCCTTCGCCACCGGACTCGCCCACTGCGAACGGCCTGAGATCGTCACCAGCCACAGCGCGTTCGGCTACCTGGCGCAGCGCTACCACCTCGACCAGGTCGGCATCACGGGGCTGTCCCCCGATGCGGAGCCCGACCCGTCACAGATCGCCGCCGTGGCTCGCTACGTCAAGGACCACGACGTGACCACGATCTACGCCGAGACGCTCGTCAGCCCGGCGACCGCGGACACCATCGCGCAGGAAACGGGGGCCACGGTCAAGGTGCTCGACCCGATCGAGGGGATCACCGACAAGTCGGCGGGGAGCAACTACTTTGAGATCATGCGCTCCAACCTCGCGACGCTGGAGTCCGGACAGGGGTGCTCCACGTGACCACGGGAGCCGCGAGCGGGCCTGGTCGTGAGCCGATTCTCTCGCTGCGATCGGCGGTGTTCGGCTATGCCGACCGGGCGGTGGTCGCCGATGTCACCCTCGACGTGCGACAGGGCGAGGTGGTCGCGCTGCTCGGGCCCAACGGCTCCGGCAAGTCGACCCTCGTCAAGGGCCTGCTCGGACTCAACAGCCACCTCGGCGGCGAGGTGGAGCTGTTCGGCACGCCGATGCGCCAGTTCCGCGACTTCACCCGGCTCGGCTACGTGCCGCAGCGGCACACCCTGTCGGCGTCGGTGCGCGCGACGGTCACCGAGATCGTCGCCATCGGGCGTCTGCCCCACCAGTCGTGGTGGGGTCGGCCGGGCCGGACCGACCAACGGCTGATCGACCGGGCGCTCGACCTGGTCGGGCTCGAGGACCGCGCCCGCGAGGACGTCTCGACCCTGTCCGGGGGGCAGCAGCGACGGGTCCTGATCGCTCGGGCGCTCGCGGCCGAGCCGGACGTGCTGATCATGGACGAGCCGACCGCGGGTGTCGACGCCGCGAGCCAGCAGGTGCTCGCGGAGGTCCTCGCCCGGCTCGCCGCCCAGGGCACCACCATGCTGATCGTCACGCACGAGCTCGAGGCGCTGCGCGACATCGTCAGCCGCATCGTCCTGGTCGGTGAGGGCCATCTGCGGTTCGACGGGACGCCTGCCGACTTCGTCCTGGCCCAGCGGCGGCAGCAGGACCTGATCCTGGCGCACGAGCACCACCACCACGACGACGACTCCGACGTGTCGCAGGCGCCCGGGGTCCTGTCGACCCCGCACGGTCCGCTGGAGCAGCCCGCCCAGAAGCGGGGAGTCGAGTCGTGAACACCCTGACCACGCTGACCACCCTCGGGGGACTTCCGGAGCTGCTCGACTACGACTTCATGCGCCGGGCACTGCTGGCGGCGTTGCTGGTCGGCATCGCGGCGCCGATGGTGGGCGTCTTCCTGGTGCAACGGCGGCTCTCGCTGATCGGCGACGGGATGGGGCACGTCGCCCTCGCCGGTGTCGCGGTCGGCGTCTTCACCGACACGGCACCCGTGCTGACCGCGCTCGTGGCGGCCGTGCTCGCGGCCGTGCTGATCGAGCTGATCCGGGCGCGCGGGCGCACGAGTGGGGACGTGGCCCTCGCGGTGATGTTCTACGGCGGCATCGCCCTCGGCGTGGTGATCATCAGCAAGTCCACGAGCAGCACCCCGGCCAACCTCACGGCATACCTCTTCGGTGCGATCACGACCACGAGCAACGGTGACCTGTGGGTCTTCGCCGTGCTGGCCGTCGTCGTGGTCGCGACAACCTGGCTGCTGCGGCCGCGGTTCTTCGCGGTCGCCAACGACGAGGAGTATGCGCGGGCCACCGGCATGCACGTCACGGCGCTCAACCTGGTGCTGGCCATCCTCACCGCGGTCACCGTGGTGGTGTCGATGCGGATCGTCGGGCTGCTGCTGATCAGCGCGCTGATGATCGTGCCCAACGCCGCCGCTCAGCTGCTCGCGGGCAGCTTCCGGACAGCCATCCGGTATGCCGTGGCGATCGGCGTGATCTCCAGCGTCGGCGGAGTGACCGGCTCCTTCTACGCCGAGACCCCGTCGGGAGGCACCATCGTCATCGTCGCCATCGGCATCTTCCTGCTGGCCTCGATCGGCACGAGTGTCCGCGCCCGAGTGGTGTCGCGGCGCCACCAGCGGGCCGAGCACCACCCGCACGAGCACGGCCTCGGCTGTGGGCACCCAGCCGTCGCCCACGGGGACCACGTGGACTACCTGCACGACGGGCACCGGCACGCACCCCACGCCGGGCACTACGACGAGCACGACCCGCGGGTGCACGCGCAGACCGCCGACGAGTCGGAGACGGCGGCCGAGACGACGGCCGAGACGAGGAGCAGCTGAGGCAGATGGCGCAGAACCGGCGACGACCGACCCGGCAGCGCACCGCCGTCCAGGCGCTGCTGGAGCAGACCGACGACTTCAGCTCCGCGCAGGAGCTGCACGCCCGGCTGCGGGCGTCCGGCGACGCGGTCGGGCTCGCCACCGTCTACCGCACGCTGCAGGCGATGGCGGCCGACGGTGACGTGGACGTGCTGCGGACCGATGACGGCGAGGCCGCCTACCGGCAGTGCAGCACCGGCCACCACCACCACCTGGTCTGCCGGACCTGCGGCGCGACGGTCGAGGTCGAGGGGCCGGCCGTGGAGAAGTGGAGCGAGCGGGTCGCCACGGAGCACGGTTTCACCGACGTGCACCACACGCTGGAGATCTTCGGCACCTGCGCCGACTGCGCACGCGCCGCCCGCTCCTCCTGACGCCTGCGATCAGGAGGGCCGGGAGGCGGAGTCGATCGCGCCGCCGTAGCGACGGTCGCGGTCGGCGTAGATCTGGATCGCCCGCCACAGGTCGCGCCGGTCGAAGTCGGGCCAGAGCGTGTCGAGGAAGACCATCTCGGCATAGGCCGACTGCCAGAGCAGGAAGTTGCTGGTGCGCTGCTCCCCCGAGGAACGCACGAACAGGTCGACGTCGGGCATCTCCGGGTCGTCCAGGTGGCGGGCGATGGTGCGCTCGTCGATCGAGCGCGGGCTGAGCTGGCCCGCCTTGACCAGTTCCGCGATCCGCCTCGTGGCGTCGACGATCTCGGCCCGGCCGCCGTAGTTGACGCACATGTTCAGCGTGATCACGTCGTTGTGCCGGGTCATCTCCTCGGCCGCCTCGAGCTCCTTGATCACCGAGCGCCACAGGCGCGGCCGCCGCCCCATCCAGCGCACCCGCACCCCCCATGAGCTCATCACGTCGCGCCGACGCCGGATCACGTCGCGGTTGAACCGCATCAGGAAGCGCACCTCCTCCGGTGAGCGCTTCCAGTTCTCGGTGGAGAACGCGTAGGCCGAGATGTGCTTGACCCCGATCTCGATCGCACCGGCGACCACGTCGAGCAGCGACGACTCGCCCGCCTCGTGACCCTTGGTCCGGGGCAGGCCCCGGGCGTTGGCCCACCGGCCGTTTCCGTCCATCACCACGGCCACGTGCCGCGGCACCAGCGCGGCGGGGATGGCGGGCGGTCGGGCCCCGGACGGGTGAGGGGCCGGCGGCCGGGGCGCCCGCGAAGTATCGGAGCGCA
>NZ_VOHR01000530.1 GCF_009192725.1 Segeticoccus rhizosphaerae
GATCGCAGTGGTATGCCGTGCCGCGTCGCCCCGCTCGAGCAGGTCGGCGGCCACCGCGGCCTCGACCCGCGCGGCGTCGTCGCTCCGGCCGAGGTGGTCGAGCAACAGCGCGACCGACAGGATCGTCGCGGTGGGGTCGGCCTTGCCCTGACCCGCGATGTCGGGCGCCGAACCGTGCACCGGCTCGAACATGCTGGGCGCCGTGCCCTCGGGGTTGATGTTGCCCGACGCGGCCAGTCCGATGCCCCCCGCGATCGCGGCGGCGATGTCGGTGATGATGTCGCCGAACAGGTTGTCGGTGACGATCACGTCGAATCGCCCGGGGTCGGTCGTGAGGAAGATCGTGGCCGCGTCGACGTGCAGGTAGTCGGTGGACACGTCGGGGAACTCGGCCCCCACCTCGTCGACGGTGCGCCGCCAGAGGTGACCGGCGTGGGTGAGCACGTTGTGCTTGTGCACCAGGGTGAGGTGCCGGCGCTCGCGGCCCTGCGCCCGGGCGAACGCGTCGCGCACGACCCGCTCCACGCCATACCGGGTGTTGACGCTGACCTCGGTCGCGACCTCTGCCCGGGTGTCGACGCGCAGCGCGCCGCCGTTGCCGACGTAGGGCCCCTCGGTGCCCTCGCGCACGACGACGAAGTCGATGCCGTCCGGGGCGACGCGATCGACCGCGAGCGGGCTGGCCACCCCGGGGTAGAGGCGGGCGGGACGCAGGTTGACGTAGTGGTCGAAGGCGAAGCGCAGTCGCAGCAGGAGTCCGCGCTCCAGGACCCCGCTCGGGACGCCGGGGTCGCCGACCGCCCCGAGCAGGATCGCGTCGTGGCCGCGCAGCTCCTCGAGCACCGAGTCAGGCAGGGTCTCCCCGGTGGCGTGCCACCGACGGGCGCCCAGGTCGTAGTCGCTGGTCTGGAGCTTGAGCCCGTCGCCGGTCACGGCCTCGAGGACCTTGAGCCCCTCGGCGACCACCTCCGGCCCGATGCCGTCTCCCCCGATGACGGCGAGGTTGATCGTGTCCTGCGCTGCGTTGGCCATGACCGTCATGGTAGGCACCGTCTTGCATCGTGGATACGGCGTCTCACATGACGAACGGCCTCCCCCTGGAGGTGGGGAGGCCGTTCGAGGGCACTGCTCGGGCTCCTGCAGCCCGAGCGCGCGATCAGTCGCGCAGGTCCATCGACTCCTGCAGGGCGCGGCGCGCTTCAGCCTGTTCTTCGGTCATGTCGTTCACGTCCTTCTGGCCGGCCGTCCGGCGTAGGTCACGTTCGTTGGTGGTGCGTCTCGGATCGATCGGTATGCCGATCGCGTCGTCAGCGGGCAGCGCGGGGTCTCCGCGGCGGGCTGCTGACTTATCGAGACCCGCCGCGGCAGCGAAGGATGAGGAACTGCCGCGTCATGTACTCGAGAGTACGGGCCGGGGTCCGGCCGCTGGTACCCCTTATCCACATGCTGGACGGATCGGGCCGGCAGCCCACGCTTCTGCTTCCTACCGGACGACCCCGGACGGCCACGGACGACCACCGACGACGAGGCCCCGCTGCCCGGGGCCGGGGACGCCGGTGGCAGGATCGCGGCTGGCTCAGCGGGTCTGCGCGCGGGTGCGAAGCAGGCTGCCGCAGACC
>NZ_VOHR01000531.1 GCF_009192725.1 Segeticoccus rhizosphaerae
GTCCGCCACGAGCAGGCCGCCGGCCCCCATCGCGGCGGTCGGCAGGACGAGCCGGCGCCGGGTGCGCATGCTCACGGCCGAGGCCGCCGCGCCGATGCCCCCTGCGAGCAACCTGATCCAGAGCCCGGCCTCGTGCTCGCCGAAGGACAGCTTGGTCGGTGAGACCAGCCCGAGATCGAGCCCGTGGTCGACCCGGAGGGTGAGCGACAGGCCTGCCGCCACCCCCACGATGATCCCGGCGCTGGTCAGCCCCACCCCGAACAACCGTCCGGCCCCGGTGACGGGATAACCGGTCACGGCGTCCTCGACGGCCGAGGCCATCGCCCTCCCCGGCAGGAGCACGACGATGCCGCCCGCGACGCTGTAGGCGAAGTCCTGCGTGGTCATCGTGTAGGCGCCGGTGGTGCCGAGCGCGAAGGCACCCCACACGAACACCGTGGCGATCGCTCCCCCGGCGGCCGAGACGTAGAAGGCGGGCAGGTCGTGCCGCGACAGGATGATGCCGACCCGGTCGACCAGCACGCTGGAGACCAGTGCTGCCACGATCGCCGGGAGGCCCGCGCCGAGCAGTGTCGCGACAGCGGCGGCCAGCACGCCATACGCCACCGACACGGTCCACCGCGGCCAGAACCGCGGCGCGCGCCGGATGAGCCGCAGCTCCTTCTTCGCCTGGGCACGATCGAACCCGCCGGCGACCAGGCGCTCGACGAACTCGTGCACCGCCACGAGGCGAGCCAGATCCTTCGAGGAGGAGCGCACCACTCGCAGCACCGTGATGGGTCGCCCGGACTCGCGCACGCACTGCACCAGGAGCGATTGGTTGGTGATGTCGATCTCCAGCCGTTCGATGCCGCTCGCGGCGGCCACCGCGGCGACGCTGGACTCCACGTCACGGGTGCCTGCGCCGCATCGCAGCATCAGCTCGCCCACGCGCACCGCGAGGTCGAGCGAGTCGTGCACCTCCTGCTCCTCGTCCATCGACATGCGCCGTGGATCGCGGTATGGCGTCCGGCGCAGTGAGTCGACCAGGGGCATCGGCTCCGTGGGCAGCTCGGCCCGGAAGAAGCGCTGCCGAGCGCGCGTCGAGAACGGATGGCGCAGCCGCGAGGAGATCGGCCCCTCGTCCTCTTCGTCACGGGAGCCGGAGCCGTCCTGAGGCGGTCGCGGCGTCCGGTCCGAGGTCATGGACCCACGCTAACCACTGAAGCCGGGTGCCGGCTGAGCGCTGCGCCGCGCACCACCGGCTGCGACACCGTTACCGGGTGAACGGGTTGGTGTCGAGCAGCGAGGCGAACGGCAGCTGTTGGCGTTGCAGGGGCCACCAGTCGAGCACCCCGGATCGCTGCCAGGCCCACAGCGCCAGCGCGGCGGCCGCGACCCCCAACGCTGCCACGACCCAGGTCGAGACGATGGGTCGGCGCAGCGAGCCCCGCACCAGGCTGCGTGAACCGCGCCGCAGCGAGGCCCCGCCTGGCCCCCACCACATCATCAGCAGCCCGAGCAGCAGGCCCGCCGCGACGGGCAGAGCGCGCTCGGGGTCCGGATCGCCCCCCCGTGCCACCGCAAGCCCGAGCGCGGTGCTCAACGCGGTGGCCAGCGCGACGAACGCCGGC
>NZ_VOHR01000532.1 GCF_009192725.1 Segeticoccus rhizosphaerae
ACAGCTCCAGCACGGCACGCACCGGCACGGGCAGGTCGCCGTGGGCCGCCCGGACCCGCCCAGCGCCCAACGCCACCGTGCTCGCCGTGAACGTCGCGACCCCCAGGTCCTCGAGCGCGGCGCAGACGCCCACCACGTCGGCGATCGAGTCGAGTGCACCGACCTCGTGGAAGTGGACGTCGGCCTGGTCCGTGCCGTGGACCCGTGCCTCTGCGGCGGCGAGGGCCCCGAAGACGGCCAGGGACCTGTCGCGCACCCGGGCGGCCAGACCACTGCCCTCGAGCAGGCTCTTGATCGACCGCCAGGTGCGGTGCTCCGGGTCGACTCGACCGCCTCGACCTGGGCCCGCGTGGCGCGCTGCCCGGCGCGCGTCACCGACTCGACCCGCAGCCGAACCGCACCGGGCACGACGGCGTCCACGGGCCCCTGCACCTCGGTCAGGGAAGCTCCGGCATCCAGCAGCGCGCCGAGCAGCATGTCGCCCGCCGTGCCCGCCGAGGCGTCGATCCACGCGGCCAGGGGCGCGCCGTCGCCACTGCCTTGGGTGGTCTGCACGACGCTCCTCAGTCGAAGAACACGATCTTGGTGATGGCGACGACGCTGATCAGCACGATGACGCTACGCAGCAGCCACGGGGGCATCTTCCGACCGATGCGGGCCCCGACATAGCCGCCGATCAGCGAGCCGACGGCGATGAGCGCGGCGACCTCCCAACGGATCTGGTCCCACGCCACGATCATGAAGGTGACCGCCGCGACCAGGTTCACCACGGTGGAGAGGACGTTCTTGATCCCGTTGATCCGCTGCAGGCCGGCGCTCATGAGCACGTTCATCAACCCGACCAGCAGCACGCCCTGGGCGGCGCCGAAGTAACCGCCGTAGGCGCCGGCGAGGTAGACCCCGCCGATCAGCAGCCAGCGCCGGGTGGGCGTCTGGCGGTCGGGGTGGGCGGCCGAGGAGCGGCGCTGGATGGCCGGTCCCAGCACCACGAGCAGGGCCGCGATCGCGATGAGCACCGGCACGATCGCCTGGAAGGCGTCCGGGGGCAGCCCCAGCAGCAAGAGCGCACCGGTCACGCCCCCGGCCAGCGAGGCCGGCACCAGTTGTCGCAGCACGTGTCCCTGGCCACGCAGCTCCGCCCGGTAACCGTAGACCCCCGAGAAGCCGCCGGCCACGAGCCCCACACTGTTGGACATGTTGGCCGCCACGGCCGGGTAGCCGAAGAACAGCAGGGTCGGGAAGGTGATCAGGGTGCCCGAGCCGACGATGACGTTGATCGTCCCGGCTGCCATGCCGGCCAGCAGGATGGCAAGGGCTTCGAGCAGGGACACCCGGTCACCCTAGCGAGGGGTGTCCGGGTGCCCGGGCACGGTCCGCACTCTGTCCGCCGGGGCGGCCGTCTGCTGGTGGATCAGCGCGGTTGGTCGCCGCACGGCTCCTGCCCGCCCTCGTCGGCCTGGTCGCCCTCCCTCGGCACGCCGGGCTCAGTCGTGTCCGCAGGGTCGGCCGTCTCGAGCGGCACTGGCGGAGTGGGCGGCGTCGGCGGGGCCGCGGGGTCCTCCGGCGCGGACGGGATGGTAGGGGGCG
>NZ_VOHR01000533.1 GCF_009192725.1 Segeticoccus rhizosphaerae
CCTCGGCGTCGAGCGCCTCCCGGCCCGCCTCGGCGGCCGACTCCCGGCAGGAGGGCTCGGGCGCCCGGGCGAACGCCGCCCCGGTCTTCTTCGAGGCGTCGGGCAAGGGCTACACCAGCGCCGGCTTTGCACAACAGGCCCGGGCGATGCAGGCGGCCAACCACACTCCGTTGCGCTCGGACGCGCTGCAGGCCCCACAGGTGCAGGAGCTCGGCCCGCAGACGGACCTCTCGCAGTGCATCCAGACGCTCGGCGCCTCGCTGCCGTCGCGCCCCGACAAGGTGTGGGTCGACCTGGGCACCTTCGACGGATCACCCGCGCTGATCGTCGTGGTCACCACCGACGGGAAGAGCACGGCCTGGGCGGTGGACCGCACCTGCCGTGCCGGCCAGCCCTCGGTCCTCGCCGGCCCCACCACCCTCGCCTGACCACGCGGGCAGCCACGTCGGACAGGGAACAATGCTGGCCTAGGATCGGTTCCAGCACACGAGCCCGTATGCACGTCCGGTCGCCTCATCCGCCCCGCTGCGGTCGCGATCGGCCGGCCAAGGAACACGGGTGAGCACACGTCATACCAACGAAGGGGTCTCCCGCGTGAGCGCCAGCACCGAGCACACCGAGGGCACGCAGAATCGGGTGCGGAACCTCATCATCATCGGCTCCGGACCGGCCGGCTACACCGCTGCCGTCTATGCCGCGCGCGCCAACCTCGAGCCGCTCATCTTCGAGGGCTCGGTCACCGCCGGCGGCGCGCTGATGAACACGACCGACGTGGAGAACTTCCCCGGGTTCCAGAACGGCATCATGGGCCCCGACCTGATGCTGAACATGCGCGCGCAGGCCGAGCGCTTCGGCGCCGAGCTGGTGCGCGACGACGTGGAGTCGGTCGACCTGACGGGCGAGGTCAAGACCGTGGTCGACGGCTCCGGCAACACCCACCGCGCCCGCGCCGTCGTGCTGGCCATGGGTTCGGCCTACCGCGAGCTCGGGCTGCCCGACGAGAAGCGTCTCGCCGGCCGCGGCGTCTCGTGGTGCGCGACCTGTGACGGAGCGTTCTTCCGCGACCAGGACATCGTGGTCGTCGGCGGCGGCGACTCGGCCGTGGAGGAGGCGACCTTCCTGACGCGCTTCGGCAAGTCGGTCACCATCGTGCACCGTCGCGACGAGCTGCGCGCCAGCAAGATCATGGCAGACCGCGCGTTCGCCAACGACAAGATCAGCTTCGTCTGGAACGCGCAGGTCGAGGGCATCGTCGGCGACGACAAGGTCAGCGGCGTGACGCTGCGCGACACCGTCACCGACGAGCGGAGCGAGCTGCCGGCGAGCGGTCTGTTCATCGCGATCGGCCACGACCCGCGCAACGAGCTGATCCGCGGCGTCGTCGACCTCGACGACGAGGGCTACGTGCTCGTCGACGGGCGCAGCACCCGCACCAACGTCGAGGGCGTCTTCGCCTGCGGCGACCTGGTCGACCACACCTACCGCCAGGCCGTCACGGCCGCGGGCACCGGCTGCTCGGCCGCGCTCGACGCCGAGCGCTACCTCGCCGCCCTCGACGAGGGCGCCGAACGAGCCC
>NZ_VOHR01000534.1 GCF_009192725.1 Segeticoccus rhizosphaerae
GGAAAGGCGCGCCGGGTGGTCCCATGACTGGCAATCCAAGTGGTCCCATGAACTTGGCAGAAACGGCTCAGAGCGGTCCCATGCTCATGGCAGGCGACAAGTGAGGCTTCGGCCGATGTCAGCGCGCCCCGGACGGACAAACCGCAGGTCATTCCTGTAGGAGCGGGGCCGTGTCAAGACCCCTGTGACCGTGGTTTTGTCTCGGTTTCGGTAATGACGGGCACGTCGAGATAGGTGTCTGGGTCAAGGCTCGGGTGGAGCCCGGCCGCGTAGCAATGCCACGAAGTTAAGGAAGTTGCTCATGGGTCCAGTGTTAACGGTTTTTCGGCGTGTCGGACCCGCGCGTCGAGTTCAAGGACGGCGGAGCTCCGGTGGGCCAAGGGATTGTCAAAGATCGCTTGGTTCTACCCAGGAGCTCCGCCATGCCCGAGTCTGCCATTGAGCTTTCGACCGTGTCTCGTTCGGTGACCTGCGCGATCGGGGTGTACGCGCCGGGACACTTGGGCGAGTTGACCCAGCATGTGCCGTTCGAGCTGGTCGACGCCGTGCTCGTCTCGACCCGGACGGTGCAGCATCGGCTGCGTGTCCTGCCCTCTGCGCTCCACGACCGGGCCGGGCTCGAGCAGGAGATCTGCGCGCTGCTGACGGTCTACCAGGTGCTGCGCATCGTGATGGTCGAGGCCGTCGAGTCCCGCCCCGGGCTCGACCCGGACCGGGCCAGCTTCACGATCGCGTTGCAGGCGGCCCGTGACCAGCTCACCGCAGCGGCCGGCCTCACCTTCGATGACCAGCAGGACCCACCCGACCTGCTTGGCACCATCGGACGAGACGGCCTCGGAGGCATCCTGCCAGCACGGCGCGCCCGGTACAGCACCCCGCAAGGTCAAGAACGCCACCGCGCGCTAGCTCGGCCTAGACATCGACCGGCCTCAGCGCACGATGACGATCACCACCATCGAGGTGGCCCTACGACTGCCGCCGGTGACCGGCCTACGCAAGAAGCCCACCCCGACCCCACGACCGGGCGGACCGACCCGCCGCGAGCAAGTCACCACGCTCATGGCGACCGATCCGGCACGCGAATGGCACGGCAGCGACCTCGCCAAGCAGCTCGGCATCAAGACCCGGAACATGCTCACACAGCTCGGCGAGTGGACCCGGCTCGGCTTCCTGGCCCGAACAGGCCAAGGCACCTACGCACTACCCGACCCGCCGTAGCGGCAACATCCTTGACTTCCAACACGAGTTGTTAACTTCGTGGCATTGGACCGCGTAGCGGCCGGAGGGCCTTGAGGCGGGCGCCGTGATCGACGAACACTGTGAGCGGCGAAGACGTGCCGGCTTGGGTCTCAGGAGGTCGGGTGTTCCTCCGTGACTGGTGTGGTGGGGTGGGTCGGTGCGTTCATCAGGTCCGGTTTCCCGGTGGGTGGGCAGGCCTATCTCGAGGAGAGTCCACGTGTCGGGCTGCGCTGTGTCGACGGCGCTCGAAGATTGGACAGTTTCGGCGGTGAAAAGTGAACACTCGACCATTGGAGTGTGATCACTTTGGAGGACTGGGCGCTGATCCGGAG
>NZ_VOHR01000535.1 GCF_009192725.1 Segeticoccus rhizosphaerae
GGGCGCGTCGAGGGCGCCCTGACCGCCCTCGACGCGCAGTTGGTGCGCCGGGCGGAGGCGACCCTCGAGCTGGCCAACTCCGGCGTGCTGGACCCGGCGAGCGCTCTGCTGCTGGCCGGCGCGGCGTCCGAGTCGCTGGAAGCGGCGGACGAACGGCATACCGGCCGGGAGGCCATCGAGAGCGACCTGACCCACGCGCTCGAGCTCGCGCTGTCACCGGACGCCCTCGCCCACATCGCGCAGGAGGGCGAGATCGGCGAAGCCGCGCTGGCCCGCGTTGCGGCAGCGTCGCAGCGGGTGCAGCTGGCGCGCCGGTTCCACAACGACGCGGTGACCGACGTCCAACGGGTGCGGCGCAAGAGGGTGGTGCGGTGGTTCCGCCTGGCCGGCCACGCCGAGCTGCCGCAGACCATCGAGTTCGCCGACGAGCTGCCGCTGCTCGAACGGTCCGGCTGAGCCCGTAGACTGGGACCGAGCGAGGAGCCGGTCGGCCTCCCCCTCCTACACCAGCGCACCAGTACCCACCACCTTCAGAGAGGTCGGCAGCCGTGACCGAGCAGCAGATTCCCCAGACCGATCCGGCCCAGGCCGAGCACAGGACCGGCACCGCCCGCGTCAAGCGCGGCATGGCCGAGATGCTCAAGGGCGGCGTGATCATGGACGTGGTCACGCCCGAGCAGGCCAAGATCGCCGAGGACGCGGGCGCGGTCGCCGTCATGGCCCTCGAGCGGGTCCCCGCCGACATCCGGGCCCAGGGCGGCGTATCGCGGATGTCCGACCCCGACATGATCGACGGCATCGTGAGCACCGTGTCGATCCCGGTGATGGCCAAGGCCCGCATCGGTCACTTCGTCGAGGCGCAGGTGCTGCAGAGCCTGGGCGTCGACTACATCGACGAGTCCGAGGTGCTGACGCCGGCCGACTACGCCAACCACATCGACAAGTGGGCCTTCACGGTGCCCTTCGTCTGCGGTGCGACCAACCTGGGCGAGGCCCTGCGCCGGATCACCGAGGGTGCCGCGATGATCCGCTCCAAGGGCGAGGCGGGCACGGGGGACGTGTCCAACGCGACCACCCACATGCGTCAGATCCGCCAGCAGATCCGCCGCCTGCAGAACCTGCCGGAGGACGAGCTGTTCGTGGCGGCCAAGGAGCTGCAGGCGCCCTACGAGCTCGTCAAGGAAGTGGCGCAGGCGGGCAAGCTGCCGGTCGTGCTCTTCACCGCCGGCGGCATCGCGACCCCCGCCGACGCGGCGATGATGATGCAGCTCGGCGCCGAGGGCGTCTTCGTCGGCTCCGGCATCTTCAAGTCAGGCAACCCGGCCCAGCGGGCCGAGGCGATCGTCAAGGCCACCACCTTCTACGACGACCCCGACGTCATCGCCAAGGTCTCCCGCGGCCTGGGCGAGGCCATGGTCGGCATCAACGTCGACGAGATCCCGGTGGGCCACCACCTGGCCGAGCGCGGCTGGTGACCTGACGCGCTCGGCCGATGACGGCGGCCGGCCGGGCGACGGGATCCGCGGTCAGTCGTCGTCGGCGCGCGAGTGCGCGGCGGCGTGGTGCGCGG
>NZ_VOHR01000536.1 GCF_009192725.1 Segeticoccus rhizosphaerae
GGTCCACGGGCGGCACCGGCTCCACCTCGGCCCGCAGCGCGGCGAGGGAGCGACGCCGCAGCACCCGGAGGACCTCGGCGTCGCAGTAGTCGGGGCCGTGCTCGCCGCCACCGGACTCAATCGGGCGCAGCTCGCCCTCGACCACGCGACCGGCCTCGACCAGCCGGCGCAGCACCGTGCTCGCCACCGCGGGGCCGAGGCCGAACCACCCCGCGACGTCGTGAGCGGTGAACGGACCGTGGGTCCGGGCGTAGCGCATCACCAGGTCACCGACCGGGTCGCGCACCGGCTCGAGGAAGACCTCGGGCAGTCCGACGGGCAGGGCCACGCCGAGGGCGTCCCGCAGCCGGGAGGCGTCCTCGACCGCGGCCCAGGACTCCTGACCGCCGACGCGGACCCGGATGACCTGCCGGTCGCCCTCCAGCTCGACGAGCCAAGCGGACAGGCTGGCCGGCGAGGTGCCCTCGGTGCACCTCTCGAGGATCGCCGCTTGCGGCAGCGGGCCGAGCACGCGGACGAGGTCGACGACGTCCTCGGCATCCCGGCAGCGCCGCTCCGACGCGAGGTGCTGCAGCTCGTTCTCGGTCCGGTGCAGCGCCTCCGGGTCGAGCAGGTCTCGCAGCGCGGCGCCCTCACCCCGGCCGAGCAGCTCCGACAGCAGCGTCGGGTCGAGGGCCAGGGCCGCGGCTCGGCGCTCGGCCAGGGGTGAGTCACCCTCGTAGAGGAACTGGGCGACGTAGCCGAACAGCAGGCTCTTGGCAAAGGGCGAGGGCGAGGCTGTCTCGACGTGGACCAGGCGCACGCGTCGCGCGGCGATGTCGCGCATCAGGTCGGTCAGGCCGGGGACGTCGAAGACGTCCTGCACGCACTCCCGCACCGTCTCGAGGATGATCGGGAAGGAGGGGAACTGGCTGGCCACCTGCAACAGCTGAGCCGACCGCTGACGCTGTTGCCAGAGCGCCTGGCGTTTGCCCGGGTTGCGTCGCGGCAGCAGCAGCGCGCGCGAGGCGCACTCGCGGAACCGGGCTGCGAACAGGGCTGATCCGCCGATCTCGGTGGTCACGAGATCATGCACGTCGTCGGCGTCGAGGGTGATCAGTGACAGCAGCTCGGACGAGAGATCGGCCACCGGGCCGGTGGGACCGCCCTCGCCCTCGCCGAGGTCGAGCTCGAGGTCGGGAAGCCGCAGGACGATGCCGTCGTCACCGTGCATCGCCTGGACGTCGACGCCGAAACGTTCGCGCAGGCGGGCGGCGACGCACAGCGCCCACGGAGCGTGCACCTGGGCGCCGAAGGGGGAGTGGAGGGCGATCCGCCAGTCGCCGAGCTCGTCGCGGAACCGCTCGACGAAGATGGTGCGGTCGTCCGGCACGTGGCCGGTCGCCTCCCGCTGCTCCTCGAGGTAGGTGAGCAGGTTGTCGGTGGCCCACTCGTCGAGACCTGCCTGAGCGACCCGTGCGCGGGCGGATCGGCCCGGCAGCGCGACGATCTCGCGGACGAACGCGCCCACCGCGCACGGGTCGCTCAGGCAGGTCTCGACGAGTGGGCCACCGACAA
>NZ_VOHR01000537.1 GCF_009192725.1 Segeticoccus rhizosphaerae
CAGACTCCCACTGTCAACTTCGGGTGCTGTAGCGGGTTGGAGTGTGGGCACCCTAAGTAGCCGCGCGGCGAACGTTGCCGGCGGCTGGGACTTGTCCTGGGTCAGGGGGTCGGTGTCAGTGCGGTGGCGCTGGCGTGTTTCGCGGGGTCGTAGGGCTCGTTGTCGGTCCAGCAGCGCCACAGGATGCGCATCCAGCGGGCTGATAGGCCGCGCAGTGCACGGTGGTGGCGCTGTCCGCGTTGGTCGCGTGCCTCGCGGAATGCGGCCGCGGCCCAGGGCGACCCTTTGAGGGAGTTGTAGGCCCACCACATGGCGCTCTCTCGCAGTCGCGTGTTGGCGGCGTACCGGAACCTGACGCTGCGTGACCTGCCAGATGCACGGGTGACCGGAGCCAGTCCGGCTTCGGCGAGCAGGACCTCGGGCCGGGGGTAGCGTTCGCGGTCCTCTCCGATTTCGGCGAGCAAGACAGCGGTGGTGACCGGTCCGACGCCGGGGAAGCTGGCGAATATGTGGGCGTCGGGATGTTCGGCAACCGCAGCGGCGATCGCGTCGTCGTATTCAGCGAGCTGGCCGTTGAGCAGCTGTAGCAGCCGGGTGAAGCTCTGCGCTGAGAAGCTCTTGCCGGCCACCGTTCCTGGGGAACCGGTGAGCAGGTTGGCGCGCATCCGTTCAGCCAAGACCTGCGCCGGTACCCGGCCGGTGTAGTGGTGTCGTGCCAAGAACCCGGCCATACGCGTGGTCTTGATCCGTCCAGCGACTGCGGGGGTGGGATAGTCCAGCACGAACGAGAGCGTGATCTGACGGTCGACCGAGGAGAACAACCGGGCAGGCGCGGGGTGGTAGGCCTCGAGGATCATCCGCAGCTGGCTCTCGACGGCCTGCTGAGTCTCAAGCAGACGGTCGCGATCGCGGGTCAACGCCTTGATTTCAGCCAGCAGCGGCGACGGGGCGCTCAGCGGGCGCCAATGCTGGTGCTCGTGGCGCAGCGTGTCAGCCAGGACGAACGCGTCGAACCGATCGTCCTTGACCGAGGCGACCTTGTACCGCTCCCGGGCCCGCGCAGCGATCCGCGGTGAAACCGGGAACAGCACGTGACCGTGGGCCTGCAAGTGCTCGACCAGGAGCCCTTCGGCACGCTCGATCGCGATAGGCATCGGGTCGCCGAACCGGACGAGCTCATGGCGCAGCCGGCTGAGTCCCGCGACGTCATGGGTTACCCGTAGTTGTGTCAGTCGCTTCCCGGCGTGGTCGACGACGCACAGTTGATGGTGCTCACCGCCCCAGTCGATGCCGGCGAACGCTGGCCAGGACTGTGGAGTCATTTCTTGCCTCCTTCGGGGTCGACCACCCCCGTGGCCGATCTCTCCGGACGCTCATCCAGGTGCTCCCACATCGTTGCCTGGGGCACGACTCCCACTAGCCAGTCGAGATCCGCCACCGCCGGGAGGGACGGGTCTGCCGCTGGACCTGTCCGGTCACGCTGCCAAGGTCCTCTCCCGACGGTGGAGGTGGACCAGCGGGACCATCCCGCCGCACCCAAGGTTCGCGGATGAGCG
>NZ_VOHR01000538.1 GCF_009192725.1 Segeticoccus rhizosphaerae
AGCGGCCGGTGGCGCGCTGCTCGCCGGACCCTTCTCCGGCCTGGTGGCCGGGCAGGCGCTGGCCGCCCCCCGGTCAGCGCAGCGGGCCCTGCGGCCGATCCCGGACCTGCGCGACGGCAAGGTGCGACTGCACCTACCGGCCGGCTTCTCCTACCGGTCGTTCCACGACACCGAGCAGCCGGTGGTCCTCGACGACGGCACCGTCCTGCCGGGCAGGCACGACGGGATGGGGGCCTTCCGCGGGCCGGGCGGCAACGTCGTGCTGATCCGCAACCACGAGGTCAACGGACCGGGCCCGGCGTTCGGCCCGACCACGCCGTATGACCCGATGGCCCAGGGCGGCACCACGACCATCGAGGTCAGCCACACGGGTGAGGTCGTCACGGCTCGCACCAGTCTCAGCGGCACGATGATGAACTGCAGCGGCGGCATCATGCCGTGGGGCAGCTGGGTGACCTGTGAGGAGACGGTCAACGGGCCGGATGTCGGCGCGGACTTCACCGGCACGCCCAACACCGCGCTGACCCAGCCGCACGGCTACCTCTTCGAGGTGCCGGCGGACGGTGTGTCGGCCGCGGAGCCCCTCACCCGGGCAGGCCGGTTCGCCCACGAGGCGGTCTCTTTCGACCCGCGTGAGGGGGTCCTCTACCTCACCGAGGACAACTTCGGCTTCCCGTCCGGTTTCTACCGTTACCGGCCGCGCCGCAACCCGATGCAGACCGGCCGTCTGGACAATGACGGCCAGCTGCAGATGCTTGCCGTGAAGGGTGAGCCCAACGCCAATCTTGCCGCCTCCCAACGCAAGCGGGCGACATACCAGGCCCATTGGGTCGACATCGACGACCCGTCGCCGACCTTCCCCTACACACCCGGTGCACCGGCGCCCACGGCCAACGACGACGCGATCTGCTACGTCGGCAACCAGGGCCGAGCTCGCGGCGCCGCGTTGTTCTCGCGGCTGGAGGGGCAGGTGCACGAGGACGGAGTCATCTACTTCTGCTCGACCCAGGGTGGTGGCGCGGAGGAGTCGGGACCCTCGGACACCGTCGGTGGCTATGGCAACGGGCACGGCCAGGTGTGGGCCTACGACACCCGGTCCGAGCGGCTTCAGCTGCTCTTCGAGTCGCCGGGGGCCGACGTGCTGGACTTCCCCGACAACATCACGAGCAGCAGGCGCGGCACGCTCGTCGTCTGCGAGGACAACGATGACGACAACTACCTGCGCGGGCTGAGCCGGGGCGGGCAGCTGTCCGACATCGCGCTCAACCGGGTGGCGAGCGCGAACGGTCGCGAGCGCTACGACGACGAGTTCGCCGGGTCCACCTTCAGCCCGGACGGCCGGACCCTGTTCGTCAACATCCAGGCCAGTGCCGGTATGACGTTCGCCATCTGGGGACCCTGGCATCGCATCGGGGTGTGACGGCGGCGGCGGGCGGGCCGGGTCGAGCTCCGGCTCGCACCGGGCCGGATCCGGGCCGGAACCAGCGTTGCTCAGGCGCGGCCCAGGCGCCGCGACACCTCGGTCGCGGCGA
>NZ_VOHR01000539.1 GCF_009192725.1 Segeticoccus rhizosphaerae
CGGCGCCCCGCCATGGCCGCCGAACTGGGGCCCGAGCACGACCGGCTGGGCGGTGTCGATGGCGGCGTTCGGGTCGCCGGTGGCGCCCCAGGCCGGGAACCCGGCCTTGAGGACGAGCTCGGGCTTGGCGCCGAACCGGGCCGGGTCCCACAGCACGAGGTCGGCCATCTTGCCGACCTCCAGCGAGCCGATCTCGTGTGACATCCCATGTGCCACGGCGGGATTGAGCGTCAGCTTGGCGAGGTAGCGCAGCACCCGAGCGTTGTCGTGCCGCGGGTCCTCGGCGCCCCTGGTCCGCTTCATCACGCCCGCGAGGCCGAAGGTGCGGCGCACCGTCTCCCCGGCGCGGCCCATGCCCTGCGCGTCCGAGGAGGTGATCGGGATGACTCCGAGGTCGTGCAGCACGTTCTCCGCACCCATGGTGGAGGCGCGGATCCGGTCGCGGGTGATGGTCAGGTCGGTCGGCACGTCGGGGGACAGGCCGTGGACGTCCATGATCATGTCGAAGTGCTCGGCGACTGCATCGCGACCGAACGGCAGGGTGGGGTTGGTGGACGAACCGATGACGGTCGGCACGCCGGCCAGGCTGAGCACGTCCGGTGCGTGGCCGCCGCCGCAGCCCTCGACGTGGAAGGCGTGCACCGTCCGACCGTCGAGCGCCGCGAGGGTGTCAGCGACGAAGAGACTCTCGTTGAGCCCGTCGGTGTGGACCGCGACCTGCACGTCATGTTCCTCGGCGACGGTGAGCGCGGTGTCCAGGGCGCGTGCGTGGGCCCCCATGTCCTCGTGGACCTTGAACCCGCAGGCGCCGCCCTCGACCAGTGCCTCGACCAAAGGCCCCGGGCGAGAGGAGGATCCGCGGGCGAGGAACCCGATGTTGATCGGCCAGGCGTCGAACGACGCGAAGGCGGTGCGCAGCGCCCAGGGCGAGTTCACCCCGACGCCCCAGACCGGACCGAACTCCTGCCCGATGATCGTGGTCACCCCGGAGGACAGCGACGCCTCCATGACGCGTGGCGTGATCAGGTGGACGTGCGTGTCGATGACGCCGGCCGTCGCGATCAGGCCCTCACCACTGACGATCGCGGTGCCGGTGCCGACGACGACCTCGACGCCGTCCAGGGTGTCCGGGTTGCCGGCCCGCCCGATCGCCGCGATCCGTCCCTGCCTGATGCCGATCGAGGTCTTGCGGACCCCCAGCACTGGGTCCAGTACGAGGACGTTGGAGACGACCACGTCGCAGGTGTCCGCGACGGTGTCGGCGCGCAGGTGCATGCCGTCGCGCGCGGTCCGGGCGAAGCCGGCGACGAACTCCTCACCCGGCTTCTGGGAGTCGTGCTCGACCAGCACCACCAGACCGGTGTCGCCCAGGACGACCCGGTCGCCGGTGGTCGGCCCGTATGACGTGCTCACCCGTCCTCACCCGCGTCCGGCAATCCCGTGCCCGGGCCCGCGCCGCCGGCCGCCGACGCATCGAGGTAGCCGCAGCCCCGGGCCTGTTCGAGCGCCTGCTCGCGCGCGCCCGGGGCGTC
>NZ_VOHR01000054.1 GCF_009192725.1 Segeticoccus rhizosphaerae
GAGCAGCTTGCTGATGTGCGCCGCCCCTAGCCGGCAGCTCGTCGACCGGCCCGGCAGCGGGGAGCTCCGCCGCCTCGGCTTCGGTGGCCGCACACGTCAGCAAGCTGCTCGTGGTCGTGCTCGAGAACCACTCGAAACAGCAGGCGCTCGCCCAGATGCCCTTCCTGGCCGCGCAGGCCGATCGCTACGGCGTCGCGAGCCACTGGTATGCCGTCGCGCACCCTTCGCTGCCCAACTACCTCGAACTGGCAGGCGGCTCGACCTTCGGGGTGGCCGACGACAAGGAGCCTGCCGCACACCGGCTCAAGGGAACCTCGGTCTTCGGCCAGCTCACCGCGCACGGACACTCCGCCGCGACCTACGCCGAGAGCATGCCCACCCCGTGCTCCCAGACCAACTCGGGTCGCTACGCCGCCCGGCACAACCCGGCGGCCTACTTCGTCGATCCCCGTGAACGCGCCGCATGCCGCCGTCACGACCTCCCGGCCGGCACGACCGCTAGCGGCCCCCTGCACGACGCCGTGGTCGCGGGGCGCCTGCCGACCTACTCGCTGCTCATCCCCGACACCTGCAACGACGGGCACGACTGCCCGCTCGCGACCGCCGACGGGTGGCTGCACCGCTGGCTGCCGTTCATCGAGAACGGTGCCGACTTCAGCCGGGGTCGCCTCGCCGTCGTCGTGACGTTCGACGAGGACGACCACCACGCCGGCAACCACGTCCTGACCGTGGTCGCCGCCGCTCGGCTCCAGCACAAGATCGTGACCCGCAGGTTCACCCACTCCTCGCTGGCCGCCGCGCCGTCCCGCCTCGTGGGACTGCCTCCCCTGCGCCACGGCGCGGGCAGCCCCGACGTGCTGCGGGCCTTCGGTCTGCGCTGACGCGTTCGGCCACAACTCGGACACAAACCTCGCGCAACCGCCCCACCCGCCCTAGGGTCTGCTCATGGCGCGCACAGGTCAGACCAAGGTCCTTGCGATCGTTCTGGCAGGAGGCGAGGGCAAACGGCTGATGCCGCTCACCGCGGACCGCGCCAAACCGGCGGTCCCCTTCGGAGGCATCTACCGACTGATCGACTTCGCCCTGTCCAACGTCGTCAACTCCGGCTACCTCAAGGTCGTCGTGCTGACGCAGTACAAGTCGCACAGCCTCGACCGGCACATCACCCAGACCTGGCGGATGTCCAACATGCTCGGCAACTACGTGGCCCCGGTGCCGGCACAGCAGCGGCTGGGCAAGAACTGGTTCCTCGGCAGTGCCGACGCGATCTACCAGAGCCTCAACCTGATCGACGACGAGCAGCCGGAGTATGTCGTGGTGGTGGGCGCCGACCACGTCTACCGGATGGACTTCAGCCACATGGTCGACCAGCACATCGAGTCCGGGGCCGGCGTCACCGTGGCGGCCATCCGGCAGCCGATCGGACTGGCCGACCAGTTCGGCGTGATCGAGGTGAAGCCGGACGACCCGCACCAGATCGCGGCGTTCCTCGAGAAGCCGAGCGATCCCCAGGGCCTGCCCGACGCCCCGGACGAGGTGCTGGCCTCGATGGGCAACTATGTCTTCACCGCGGACGCGCTGAGGGACGCCGTCGTCCGCGACTCCGACAACGACGGGTCGAAGCACGACATGGGCGGCGACATCGTGCCCGCCTTCGTGGCCCGGCAGGACGCGCAGGTCTACGACTTCAAGGACAACCCCATCCCCGGCTCGACCGACCGCGACCGCGGCTACTGGCGCGACGTCGGGACGATGGACTCCTACTACGAAGCGCACATGGACCTGGTGTCGATCCACCCCATCTTCAACCTCTACAACTACGAGTGGCCGATCTACACCACGCACGGCCCCTTCCCACCCGCCAAGTTCGTGCACGGCTCGCACGACCGGGTGGGCTCGGCCGTCAACTCCGCCGTCTCCCCCGGGGTGGTCGTCAGCGGCGCCCACGTGACGGGATCGGTGCTGGCCCCGAACGTCCACCTGCACAGCTTCGCGATGGTGTCGGAATCGGTCCTGCTCGACGGGGTCGACGTCGGGCGCAGCTGCCAGGTGCACCGCGCCATCCTGGACAAGAACGTGCAGGTACCCGACGGCGTCAACGTCGGCATCGACCACGACCACGACCGCGAGCGGGGACTGACCGTCACCGAGTCCGGGATCGTCGTGGTCGGCAAGGGCCAGGCCATCTCGGCCTGACCGCGGACGTCACCGTGTCCTGCCTCGACCAGCCGGAGCCCGGCGAGGCGCCGCCGCCCCGCCCGGCGCGCCTCCTAGGCTGAGCCGCATGCCGCGCCCCACCCCGGTCCCGAAGACGTCCCTGCTCATCATCGGCGGAGCGGAGGACAAGGTCGGCAAGGCGACCATCCTGCGCCGATTCGTGCGCCTGGCCGGGGGCCGAGCGGCCAAGATCGTGGTGATCCCCACGGCTTCCTCCATCCCGGACGAGGTGGTGGGCGCCTACTCCGAGGTCTTCACGCGGCTGGGCGCGCGTGACATCGCCACGGTGGACCCGGCCAACCGGCTCGCGTCCGGCGACCCAGCGCTGATTGCCGAGCTGGACCGGGCAACCGGCGTCTTCCTCACGGGGGGCAACCAGCTCAAGCTGAGCCAGATCGTCGTCGGCACGCCGCTCGGCGACGCCATCGAGCGCGCGCACGCCCGGGGAGCGGTCATCGCCGGGACGTCCGCAGGGGCGTCGATCATGAGCCAGTTCATGATCTCGCTGGGCGACGAGGGGGTCACCCCCCGCCAGCGGTCGAGCCAGCTCACGGCCGGCCTGGCCCTGCTGCCGGGCGTCATCGTCGACCAGCACTTCGACCAGCGCTCTCGCTACGGCCGGCTGATGTCGCTGGTGGCCGGCTCACCGAGCCTGCTCGGCATGGGCATCGACGAGGACACGGCCGCCGAGATCACGGACGGCACGCAGCTGACCGTGGTCGGGTCGGGCGCGGTCTTCGTCATGGACGCCCGACAGGCCATCACCGACGCGCACGAAGCACGCCGAGACGCTCCGCTGCTGGTGACCGGGGCGGTCGTGCACTCGCTGCCCTCCGGCGCTACGTTCGACCTGCACACCGCCAGCCTGACCGGATTCGTCGAAAAGCACCCGGACCGCGTGGTCAGACGAGCGCAGCAGAAACCGCAGGACGGAGCGTCCACCCCGGCCGCTTCGCACCCCTGAGGAGGAGGCCACCTTGATCGCCGACCGCCCGGTGCCCAAGGGCGCCCTGTCCCCCGATCTGACCATCCTCGAGTCCCGCGTCTACCGCGGTCCGAACGTCTGGTCCTACGAGCAGGCGATCCACCTCGTCGTGGACCTCGGTGTCCTGGAGGGCTATCCCACCGACTCGATCGAGGGGTTCACCGACCGCCTCCTCGAGCTGCTCCCCGGCTTGGAACGGCACACCTGCTCCCGCGGGGTCCGGGGCGGCTTCGTCCAGCGGATGCGCGAGGGCACCTGGCTCGGGCACGTGGCCGAACACGTCGCGTTGCAGCTGCAGCAGGAGGCAGGGCACGACCTGCGCCGTGGCAAGACCCGGCAGGTGCGGGGGCGCACCGGCGTCTACAACGTCATCTTCGGGTTCGTCGACGAGCGGGTCGGCGTCTCGGCCGGGCAGCTGGCGGTCCGCCTGGTCAACCACCTCGTCCAGCCCGAGGACGGCTTTGACTTCCCCGACGAGCTGGAGCGCTTCCTCACCCGCGCCGAGCGGATCGCCTTCGGACCCTCCACCTCGGCCATCCTCGACGAGGCGGTCAGCCGCGACATCCCGTGGATCCGGCTCAACCAGTACTCCCTGATCCAGCTCGGCCAAGGGGTCCATGCGCAGCGGATCCGAGCCACCATGACGTCCAGGACCGGTGCCCTGGCGGTCGACATCGCCGGCGACAAGGACCTCACCGCCAAGCTGTTGGCCTCCGCCGGGCTGCCCGTGCCCCGCAGCGAAGCCGTGCGCAGCGCCGAAGCAGCCGCCTCCGCGGCCGAGCGGATCGGGTACCCCGTGGTGGTGAAGCCCCTGGACGGCAACCACGGGCGCGGGGTGTGCCTCGACCTGAAGGACGCGGATGCCGTGCGCGAGGCCTTCGTGGTCGCCGAGGACCAGTCCCGGCGCGGCGTGGTCATCGTGGAGAGCTTCGTGACCGGCCGTGACTACCGCTGCCTCATCGTCGGGGGCCGCATGCAGGCCATCGCCGAGCGCGTGCCGGCCCACGTGGTCGGTGACGGCGAGCACACCGTGAGCGAGCTGGTCGAGACCACCAACGCCGACCCCCGCCGGGGCGTCGGCCACGAGAAGGTGCTGACCAAGATCACCGTGGACGACGCAGCCGTCGGCCTCGTGCGGGAGCAGGGCTACGAGCTGGACGACGTTCCGCCGTCCGGGGAGATGGTCAAGCTCGCCCTGACCGGCAACATGTCGACCGGCGGCATCTCGGTCGACCGGACCTTCGACGCGCACCCGGACAACGTCGAGATCGCCGAGGAGGCGGCCCGCATGATCGGCCTCGACGTGGCCGGCATCGACTTCATCTGCCCGGACATCTCCGCCCCCGTGCGGGAGACCGGCGGCGCGATCTGCGAGGTCAACGCCGCTCCCGGGTTCCGGATGCACACCCATCCCACGGTCGGAGAGCCGCAGTTCATCGCCAAGCCGGTGGTCGACCTGCTCTTCCCGCCGGGCACCCCGTCCCGCGTGCCGATCGTGGCCGTCACCGGCACCAACGGCAAGACGACCACCTCGCGCATGATCGCGCACATCTTCAAGGGCATCGGCCACAAGGTGGGGATGACCTCCACCGACGGCATCATCATCGACGAACGTCTGGTCATCAAGGCCGACGCCTCCGGCCCCCGGTCCGCCCGGATGGTCCTGCAGAACCCCAGGGTCGACTTCGCGGTCATGGAGGTCGCGCGTGGCGGCATCCTGCGCGAGGGACTCGGCTACGACCGCAACGACATCGCGGTGGTCACCAACGTCGCTCCCGACCACCTCGGGATGCGGGGCGTCGACACGCTCGAGCAGCTGGCGGCCGTCAAGGCCGTCGTCGTGGAGGCGGTGCCCCGCACCGGTTTCGCCGTGCTCAACGCCGATGATCCCCTGGTGCGCAAGATGCGCCGGGTGTGCAGTGGTGGCGTCGTGTGGTTCTCGCTGGAGCCACCGGGCTCCGAGGTCCGCGACTTCATCGAGGACCAGTGCCGCCGGGGCGGACGTGCGGTGGTGCTCGAGCCCACCGAGAAGGGCGAGATGATCGTCATCAAGCACGGGCGCCGCTCCATGCAGCTGGCCTGGACCCACTTGCTGCCCTCCACCTTCGGCGGTGCGGCCCGGATGAACGTCGCCAACGCGCTCGCGGCAGCCGGTGCCGCCTTCGCCGCTGGTGCCCCACTGCACGACATCCGGCAGGGTCTGCGCACCTTCACGACCTCCTACTATCTGTCTCCCGGCCGGATGAACCTGCTCGACGTGCTGGCCCGCGACGTCCTGGTCGACTACTGCCACAACCCGCCGGGCATGCGCATGCTCGGCGACTTCGTGGAGAACTTCGCCGCCCAGAAGGCCGGGCAGGCCGAGCTCGGCCGGATCTCCCGGTTGGGGATGATCGGCGGCACCGGTGACCGCCGCGACGAAGACCTGCGTGAGCTGGGGACGATCGCCGCCGAACACTTCGACGTCGTGGTGGTGCGCGAGGACGACAACCTCCGGGGCCGTGCACCCGGCGCGGCGGCGGAGATCGTGGCCGAGGGACTGCGCGCCCGGATGGCACAGGACGAGGTCCGGTGCCGCCAGGTCGAGATCGTGCTCAACGAGCTCGAGGCGGTGCGGCACACCATGGCTCGCTCCAACCCCGGCGACCTCGTGGTGCTGTGCGTCGACAAGCACCCGAAGGTCCTGGCCGAGCTGGAGAGCATGACCTCCTCGGCCCAGGCCGGGGCGCACAGCGGCGAGAACACCGGTGACCCCGACCTCAACCCGGTAGAGCTGCTGACCGAGGCCGAGGCGTCCGGCGAGGAGGCGGAGGCCTCAGCGACCGCGGAGCTTCCCGGCAACTGACGCCCAGCGCCACCCGCGTGCCGGATCTTCGTGACGGTTTGGTCGCGGGCAGCGCCCGGAGCGTCACGAAGATCCGCACGGGGGTGGGGTCGGGGTGAGTTGCGCGGCATACGCACGCAGGGCCCGGGCGTATGCCTGGTCCTCAGGATCGGTGGCGTGGTCGACCACGAAGGTCAGCAACCCCGCGAGGGCTCCGCCGTGGTCGCCGCCGTCATGGCGGGCCAGCGCCCGGAACGCCTCCACCGCGACGCTCGATGGTCGGTATGTCGCGAGGTCGTCCAGGATGCGCAGCGCATCCTCGGGACGACCCACGACCCGCAGGCTCGAGGCCAGCTGGATGAGCGCGCGGTGGCGGTGCGGTTCGCGCAACCCGGCGTCGATCGCCTTCCGGTACCAGCCGATCGCCTCCTCCTCCTTGCCGGCACGGTCGAGCCAGCCGCCCAGCTCGTAATCGAGCCGCGGGTCCCCGGGATGCGTGTCGACCAGACTCCTGGCGGCGGCGATGGCCGCCTTCTCGTCCGGCTCGTCCTCGAGTGCGTCGATCTCGGCCTGGAGCTCGTGCTCACCGCGCGCCACGATCACCTTGTGGCGGATCTCGGCCGGACCGTCGGGAGTGGCTCCGTGCTCGACCAGCCAACCGTCCAGCAGCGCGCGGTCGGCGTGGCACATGACGGCGACGACGTCGCCGTCCTCGGCTGCCGCGAGCAGCCCCTGCAGGCCGTGCAGCTCAGTCGGCCAGGAGTGGGTGGGCGTCATCCCGACGTTCGCCAGGCCCTCACGGAGCCGCTCCTCGAGGTCGTCCATGGTCCGGCCGCGCAGGTAGTGCACCTTGTGCACGATCTGGACCAGGTCGGCCCGGCGCCCGGCCAGCTCGCCCAGGTTGACCAGGATCTCGTCGGTGCGGTCGCCGCCGGTGCCGAGGCCGAGATGCACGTAGGACCCCGGCGGACGCAGACCGTCGGCGACCCGCAGCAGCGCCTCGAGCCCGGCCTCGTTGTGGGCCAGGTCGATGATGACGCTCACGGAGCCACCCGAGGCGAGCGGCAGGCTGTAGACGTTCATCCGGCCGGGGTTCTGGCGTGGGTCGGGGGCGAACGTCAGCAGGCCCCGCACGACCGCCGCCCGGGGCAGGCCGAGGCCGAGGCCTGCCGCCGTCGCGGCCAGCGCGTTGGCAACGTCGTGCTCGGACAGGCCCGAGAGCGTGACCGGGACGTCGATCACCCGCGCCAGGTGGTCCGGGTCGCCGCCGGGAGTCAGGGTGACGATGTCGCCGTCCATCACGGTGGTGCCCCGACCGCCTCGGGAGAGCGACTGCCGCAGGGCGGGCGAGTCGGGGTCGAGGCTGAAGGCCCACGGCCGAGCCCGGATGCCGGCAGCCATGGCCCACACCCGGGGGTCGTCGCCGTTGAGGACGACCCAACCGTCTGGCCTGGTCACCTTCGTCACGATGGCCTTGACCTCAGCGAGCTGGTCGACGGTGTCGATGCCCTGCAGACCGAGGTGGTCCGCGGAGACGTTGGTGACGACGCTCACGTCGTTGCTGCTGACCCCCATCCCCCGCAGCAGCATCCCGCCACGGGCCGTCTCCAGGATGCCGAGCTCGACGCCGGGAGAGGCCAACACGGCACGCGCGCCCGCCGGACCCGAGTAGTCACCGGCCTCGACCAGCTCGCCCTGCACGAGCACCCCGTCGGTCGAGCTCCACGCGGTGCGCAGGCCGGCCGTCATACCCAGGTGGGCCAGCAGCCGGGTGGTCGTCGTCTTGCCGTTGGTCCCGGTGATGGATGCGACCGGCACGGCGGGACGGACCACCCGCGGTGCCTCACCGGGGGCCACCTCACGCAGACGCGCGGCCGCCTCGTCCAGAGCTGCGCCACCGTCCTCGCCGAGCAACCTGGTGAGCACCTCGCCGAGGCACTCCCCCAGAGCCTCGCCGCGACCACGGTGGTGCCAGGGGAAGGCCACGACAACCTCGTCCCGGGCGGAGGCAGGGCGTGCCCTGACTCCCAGCCGCGTGGTGCCGCCCGCGGAGGCGATGCGGCGCACCACGCGCTCGACGAGCCGCAACACAAAGCGTTGGCGTTGCTCGGAACCCGGCGACCCAGGACGCACCCGCCGTAGCTCCAGCGTGCCGGCCAGCCGACGCAGCGTTTCCTCCTGCGCCTCGAGGTAACCCGGGAGCTGCAGGCTCACCTTGATGGCCGGACGAGTGAAGTAGAGGTTGGGACCGTCGAGCACCCGGACCTCCGACACCGTGACGGATGCTCTGGCGTCGTCAGACCGCGAGATCATGCCGCGGACTCTAGCGGCCGGGCGTCGGCGGCGGCCCGGTGCCGTCTCGGTTACGGTGTGCGCATGCGGACGGCCGAGGTCCTGGACCTCTTCGGACTCGCCCCCGAGGACCGGGACGACTACGAGGCGTTGCTGGCCCAGCCCGGCGACCGGGCCGAAGTGGTGCGCACACGGACGCTGCTGAGGTCACGACTCGGCACCTTCCCCGACCTGCCTCCGTCATTGGACGTGTCCGGTGAGGTCTGGCTGCGAGCCGTCGCCGCGGAGGTCCCCGCCCTCACCGCGTGGTACCGCCAGCACGAGATCGGTATGGACGTCGTCGCCGACACGCTGGCCGACGTCGGACACCACATCGCCCTGCACCGCCGGGCCACCGGCACGTTCGGCCTCGACGCGGGCCCGTGGATCTCGGCGCACTTCGGTGGCGGGCTGTTCCGCCTTGGTCGGCTGCAGTTCATGCTGCGCCACAGGCGCCTGCGCGAGCCCGCGCCGCCGGGCCACGAGCGGGATCCGTGGCTGCTCGATGTGCACATCCCGGCGACCGGTCCGATGCTGCCCGGCGCGGTGTCGCGGGGCTTCGACCGGGCGGCCGACTTCTTCCCCCGGCACTTTCCGCAACAGCAGGTGACGGTCGCCGTCTGCCACACCTGGTTGCTCGACCCCTACCTGTCCGAGCACCTGCCCGAGGACTCCAACCTGGTGGCGTTCCAGGAGGCCTGGACCGCCTTCGGACACCGGGACAACGCCGCGGACGACCCCCTCTGGTTCCTCTTCCACACCCGCGACCTGAGCAAGGTCCCGGCCCTGCCGAGGAAGAGCACCCTCCAGCGCGTGGTGCTCGAACGCATCGAGGCGGGAGGCACCTGGCAGCGGGGGCACGGCTACCGCGAGCTGGACGCCGGGTGAGCGCAGCGGCGCGGTTCAGGCCACCTGCTCGAGGCGGCCGCCGGCCAGGTGCCACCGCCGGGTGAGGCCGACGCCTCGTCGTGGCTCACCACCAGCAGCGTGCCGGTGTATCGCGCCAGTGCCAACGGCTGGCTGCGCGAAACCGAGCACCAGCTCGGGCCGGGCCTGCGGTGCCGCGATCCAGGACGCCGACCGCATCTGCCGCTCGAGCCGGCGCTCGCGGGACAGCTCCTACCTCGCCACCGTGCGGGCGAGCCGTCGGGCCTGGGGGTTGCGCGGGCTCGCGAGCTCGACCCCACACGCCTGCTCCGTGGTGCGTTCGATGTCGCCCACCAGTCGGGCGCGGTACTGCTCTTGCGCCGCGTGGTCCGCGACCAGCCGCTCCCAGCGCCGCTGCCGTTCCTTCCGGTATGCCGTGTAGCCACCTCCCGGGTAGTCCTGCAGCTGCGTGCGGACCCCGTCCAGCTCGACGACGCGCGTGACGACCCGGTCGAGGAAGCGCCGGTCGTGCGAGACGACCAGGACCGCGCCCCGGTAGCGGCGCAGGTGTTCCTGGAGCCAGCGCCGGCCCTCGAGGTCGAGGTGGTTGGTGGGTGCGCTCAGGCTGGTCAGGAGGCGGGTCCCCGCGATCCCGGACGCGGTGTCCACGCCGAGCCGGGAGCGCACCTCGTCCGCGCGGGCCCCCGCGGCCCAGCCACCCGCCGTCTCGAAGGCCGCGACGACCTAGTCGTACTGGACCAGCTCGTGCCGGACGAGGTCGTCCGGGAGGAGGTCATGGTGCAGGTCGCCGGTCGAGCAGGTGGCCGCGCCCGCTCCCGCGCTGCTGGCGAGGGCCGACTCGAGCTGCCGCATCCGCTGGTGGGCGTCGGTGAGCTCTGGCGCACCGGCCGCGACGAAGGCGGCGACCGTCATACCCTCGGGGTCACTCGCGACCGCGGTGATCCCTGTCGTCCTGGGCCTGGTCCCCCTGGTGGCGATGTTCGGGCTCAGCCTGCAGGTCGACCGCACCGGGGTGCGGGTGCGGCTGATCGGCCTGTCGCGGCCGATCGCCCGCGCCTCCTTGGCCCAGATCGCGTCGGCCGAGGCGAAGGACCTGCGCCCGACGCAGTGGGGCGGCTGGGGCTATCGCATCACCCCGCACGGCCGCGCCGTGATCCTGCGCGGTGGCCGGGGCCTGGTCGTCCACCTCGCCGACGGCAAGCACCTCGCGATCTCGACGGACGCAGCCGACGAGGGTGCCGAGCTGGTCAACGGCCTGCTCACCCAGCCCGGGCGCGGCACGTCGACCGGCACCCCTCACGCGGCACGGTGACATCCTGATCACGACCTGGCGCTGGGGGTGGCGCAGGCCCTCGGGGCTGGGTCACACTCGCTGCATGCGCGCGCTCCTCGCGGCCCTCGTGTCGGCCCTGGTCGTGGCCGTCCTCGTGGCGCCGGTGGAGGGCGTCACGCTCTGCGCGCAAGGCTGCACGAACCGCTACCAGACCCCGCTCGGCTACCTCGTGCCGTGGGGAGTCGCCGGCTGGGCGATCCCCGCCGCGGTCGCGGTCGTGGCCTTCTGGCTCGCGCGCACCTCCACCCACCGGTGAGCAGGACCCGTCGACCCTCCCGCCTGCTGCCCGCCGCCGAGCGTGTGTCAGGCCGAGGCCGACGTCGCCGATCCCTATCTCACAACTGCGCGGCCCACTCCCCGTAGAACAGGGCCAGACCGACGGCAACCCCGATGCCTGCGATGATCCAGAATCGCGCGACGATGGTGACCTCGGCCCAGCCGACCAGCTCGAAGTGGTGGTGCAGGGGCGCCATCCGGAAGACCCGTCTACCGGTCAGCCTGAAACTGGCGACCTGGAGGATCACCGACAAGGTGATGATGACGAACAGTGCGCCCAGCACCGCCAGCAGGAGCTCAGTCCGGGTCAGGATCGCCATGCCGGCGAGGCCTGCTCCCAACGACAGCGAGCCGGTATCGCCCATGATGATCTGCGCGGGCGAGGCGTTCCACCACAGGAAGCCGAAGCAGGCGCCGGCGACCGAGCACGCCACGATCGCGAGGTCCAGGCTGTCCCTGACGTCGTAGCAGCCCGGTCCGGGTCGCACCTCGCAACCCTGCTTGTACTGCCACAGGCTGATGAGGGTGTAGGCGCCGAAGACCATGACCGAGCAGCCGGTCGCCAGCCCGTCCAGGCCATCGGTGATGTTGACACCGTTCGAGGCGCCGGCAATGAGCAGATTCGCCCAGATGACGAACAGCACGACACCGACGACAGGTCCGGCGACGGCGAGGTCGATGTTCGTGTCGCGGACGAGGGAGATCGCCGTCGAGGCAGGCGCACGGCCCTTGTCGTCGGTCTTCAACAGTGCGAGGAGGGCGAAGACGAGCGTGATCAGGCCCTGGCCGACGAGCTTCTGCTTCGAGGTCAGGCCCAGGCTTCGTTCCCTGGAGATCTTCGTGTAGTCGTCCAGGAAGCCCACCAGGCCAAGCCCGAGCAGCAGGAAGAGCACCAGCAGGGCGCTCAGGGAGAAGGGGCTGTGGGTGAGCCCGACCAGGCCGCCGGCGTCCATGGCCATCAGCAGGAGGTGCGAGCCGAGATACCCGGCGATGGTGGCGCTGATGATGACGGCGCCACCCATGGTGGGCTTGCCTCGCTTGTAGTGGTGCTGGGTGAGGTCATCCCGGATGAACTGGCCGTAGTTCCTGCGGACCAGGAACTTGATGAACAGCGGCGTCGCGAGCAACGCCACCAGCATCGAGATCGCACCGGCCAGCACGACGTTGACCATCAGCCTTCTTTCTCCACGTGTCGCCTGGTCGTCCCCCGCCCCTTCGCAAGAAGAAACGTAACCATGTCCCGCCGGGCTGGGGCGCGCTCGACACGCAGTTCCCGCACGCCGGTGCAGGCTCGTCCGGTTCGTCCGGGTTCGTCCGGGTTCGCCCGGGTTCGTCCGGCTCGGCCAGGCAGGGCGAGGTTCGCGACCCCGAGAGCTACTGGCCCATCGCGTGCACACCGCCGTCGACGTGCACGATCTCCCCCGTCGTCGCGGGGAACCAGTCGGACAGCAGCGCGGCGCAGGCACGGGCGGCAGGCACCGGGTCGGCCCGGTCCCAGCCGAGCGGTGCCCGGTCGTCCCAGCTCCCGGCGAGCTGCTCGAACCCGGGGATCGACTTGGCCGCGGTGGTGCCGATCGGCCCGGCGGACACGAGGTTGCAGCGGATTCCCTTCGGACCCAGGTCACGCGCGAGGTAGCGGCTGGTCGACTCGAAGGCGGCCTTCGCCACGCCCATCCAGTCGTAGACCGGCCAGGCGAACTTCGCGTCGAAGGTGAGTCCGACCAGACTGCCGCCCTCCTCCATCAGCGGAAGGGCCGCCACGGCGAGCGCCTTGAGGGAGTACGCCGAGGCCTGCATCGCGGTCGCGACGTCCTCCCACGAGGCGTCGAGGAACGAGAAGGCGCCCTGCGGTGCGAAGCCGATCGAGTGCAGCACCCCGTCGAGACCGTCGACGTGCTCACCGAGCCGCGCGGCGAGGGTGTCGAGGTGCTCCTGGTCGGTCACGTCGAGCTCGATGACCGGTGCGGGCGACGGCAGTCGCTTGGCGATGGTGGAGGTGATCTTCATGGTGCGTCCGAACGAGCTGAGCACCACTTCGGCGCCCTGCTCCTGGGCGAGCTTGGCGACGTGGAACGCGATCGAGGAGTCCATGAGGACACCCGTGACGAGCAGCTTCTTGCCTTCTAGCAACATGTGCTTGCCTTCCTGGCTGGTGACGTGGTGAGACCTGTTGTCGGGTGCTGGGGGCCGGCGCGGCTCGGGTCAGTGCCCCATGCCGAGACCGCCGTCGACGGGAATCACGGCCCCCGAGATGTATGCCGCGTCGTCCGAGGCCAGGAAGCGCACCACGCGGGCGACCTCCTCGGAGGTCCCGTAGCGCCCCGCGGGGATCCCCTCGAGGTACTTCTTCTTGAGGTCGTCGGACAGCTCGCCGGTCATCTCGGTCTCGATGAATCCGGGGGCCACCACGTTGGCGGTGATGCCTCGCCCACCGAGCTCTCGCGTGATCGACCGGGCCAGGCCGACGAGCCCCGCCTTGCTGGATGCGTAGTTGGTCTGCCCGGGCCCGCCATACAAGCCGACCACACTGGAGATGAAGACGATTCGGCCCCTGCGCGCTCTGATCATCCCCTTGCTGGCGCGCCGCGCGCAGCGGAAGGCCCCGGCCAGGTTGGTGTCGACGACCGAGTCGAAGTCGTCGTCACTCATCCGCATCAGCAGGCCGTCGCGGGTGATGCCCGCGTTGGCCACGACCACCTCGACGGGACCCCCGATCTTCTCCTCGGCCTCGGTGAAGGCCGCATCGACCGACGCGGTGTCGGTGACCTCGCAGCGGACCCCCATCAGTCCCTCCGGCGGTTGGCCGCTCCGGTGGGTGACCACCACCGCGTCGCCCGCCTCGGCGAAGGACCGGGCGATGGCGAGGCCGATGCCCCGGTTGCCTCCGGTCACCAGCACGCCTCGTGCGTCTGCCATGTCGCTCCTCCAGCAGTCGGGTCGGCCACCCGGTCGGGTCGGGCGGCGCAGGGCACTCGGACGCTATCGGACTACCGAGGGGTATGCACGGTGCGCCTGAAGTGTCGGTCCGCTCGACCCCGGCCTATCGTGGAGGTGTGAAGAGCAGGCGGCACCGCCCCGAGACGCCGGTCCAGAACGTGACCAGTGCGCCTGTGTCGGTGCGCGACGACTCATCCGAGAGGATGCACCGCTACCTGTTCTCGATGGGTGTGCGGACCTTCTGTTTCGTCCTGGCCGTCGTGTTCATCACGGTGGTCCACTGGACCATCGTCGGCTGGGTGTGCATCGGTGCTGCCGCGGTTCTGCCCTACATCGCGGTCGTCATGGCCAACGCCACGCGTTCGCGTCGCATCGACCAGCTGGGCGCGGTCACCCCGTCGGGGCAGCCCTTCATCGAGCTGGAACAGCGCTTGGGCGACGTCCGGCGCGACACGCCGCCCGGCACGGGGGACGATCACGGCGCCCAGCACGGAGCTCCCCACGGACGGCGGCCGTGAGCCTCGGCGTCCCTCCGGATCCGGGGGACGAACGGCTGGTGTGCAGCGCCAAGGGGTGCCGCCAGGAGGCCCTGCACGCCCTGCTGTGGAACAACCCCAAGTTGCACACCGCGGAGCGCCGCAAGGTCTGGCTGGCCTGTGAGGGCCATCGCTCGCACCTGTCGGAGTACCTCACCGTGCGCGGCTTCCTGAAGGACGTCATCCCGGTCGAGGAGCTCAGCGCGACCGACGGCTGAGGCAGCGCGGAGTCAGCCCCCGATGGAGGACATGGGTCGGTCCGGCTGGGTGAAACCTGGTCCGCCGATGCCGTGGCCCTTGGCCTTGCGCCACATCTCGTCCTGGATCAACGCGGCAAGCTCCTCGTCGGAGGCGCCGTCACGCAGCGGAGTGCGCAGGTCTGCCTCGCCGCGCGCGAAGAGGCAGTTGCGGACCTGTCCGTCCGCGGTGAGCCGCACCCGGTCACAGGCGGCGCAGAACGGCGCCGAGACGCTGGCGATGATGCCGACGGTCTCGGGCCCGCCGTCGACGAGGAAGAGCTCGGCCGGGGCGCTCCCCCGCTCCCCCGGCGGTTCGCTCAGCCGGAAGTGCTGCTCCAGCTCGGCCCGCACCTCCGCCGCCGAGACCATCTGCTCGCGCTGCCACGCATGCTGCGCGTCCAGCGGCATCTGCTCGATGAAGCGCAGGTGGTAGCCGCGGTCGAGGCACCACTGCAGCAGGTCGGCGACCGAGTGGTCGTTGAATCCCCGCATCGCCACGGCATTGACCTTGACCGGGCTCAGGCCGGCGTCGGCGGCCGCCTTGAGGCCGCGTTCGACGTCGGCGAACCGGTCGCGCAGGGTGAGCTTCTTGAACTCCTCGCGGTCGACGGTGTCCAGGGACACGTTGACCCGGTCCAGCCCGGCCGAGGCCAGGCCGGCCGCCACGCGCTCGAGGCCGACGCCGTTGGTCGTCATGGCGATGCGCGGACGCGGTGAGAGGGACGCCATACCGCTCACCAGCTCCACGATGGAGCGCCGCAGCAGGGGCTCGCCCCCGGTGAGCCGGATCTGGGTGATGCCGAGCCCCACGAAGACACCGACCAGCCGGAGCATCTCCTCGTCCGTGAGCATCTCGGGCTTGGACATCCACGGCAGGCCCTCGGCCGGCATGCAGTAGGTGCAGCGAAGGTTGCACCGGTCGGTCACCGAGACCCGCAGATCCCTCGCGACCCGGCCGAAGGCATCCGGCAGGCCGGTCGCTCCCTTGGGGCGGATCGGCAGGCTCGTCATGACCCCAAGGATAGGCCGGGTAACGTCAATGCGTGCTTCGGGTGCTGTTCACGCGTCGGTGGCTGGGCGCTCTGGCCCTGGCCGCCGTGTTCTGCGTGGTCGCCATCTTCCTCGGCCGCTGGCAGTGGCACCGCTACGAGGTGAAGGATGCACGGGCGGACCGCATCAACAGCCACTACGACTCCCAGCCGGTGCCGCTGCGCCACGTCCTTCCCCGTCCCGGGGCGGCTCTTCCCCTCGAGCAGGAGTGGACGCCGGTCAGTGCCACCGGGCGCTATGACCCCGCGCACCTGCTCCTCGTGCGCAACCGGCCCAACAACGGCACCTACGGCTACGAGGTCGTGGTGCCGCTGCGCGTACAAGGCGGCGGGACGCTGCTGGTCGACCGCGGCTGGGTCGACAACGGACGCACCGCGAAGTCGCGGCCGGACGTGCCGCCCACGCCCCGCGGCACGGTGACCGTCACGGGCTGGCTGCGAGAGGGCGAGCAGAGCCTCGGCCGCAGCATGCCGGCCGGCCAGCTGGCCTCCATCAACATCAAGGAGGCGGCCGCGCAGGTCGACGGTCCGGTCTTCGGCGCCTACGTGGAGATGAAGCACGAGCAGGGGCCACCCGGCGAGGCCATCCAGCGGCCCGCGCCGCTCGAGGCGCCGGACACCAGCAAGGGCCCGCACCTGGCCTACACGATCCAGTGGTGGGTGGTCGCGCCCGTCGGCTTCGTGCTGGTCTTCCTGTGGGTGCGCCGGGAGGCTTCGGAGCAGGAGGAGGCCGAGAACATCTCGCGCGGCGCCGCACCCAAGGTGCCCAAGCCCAAGAAGGTCCGCATCTGGGACGAGGAGGACTGGTAGGCCGCGCGAGGGCACCGACCCGGGTGGGTGCGAGGATGACGGCATGGATCTCGGACTGCGTGACCGCGTCTACCTCGTCACCGGTGCCTCCCAGGGCCTGGGGTATGCCGCGGCGGAGCAGCTCGTCGCCGACGGCGCCAAGGTGGTGGTCTGCTCCCGCAACCAGGAGCGCATCACCGACGCCGCGCGGCGGCTGGGCGACGACTCCGCCGTGGGCGTCGCCCTCGACCTGGCGACACCGAGCGCGGCCGACTCCCTGGTGGCCATGGCGCTGAAGCGGTTCGGCCGCCTCGACGGCGCCGTGATCAGCGTCGGTGGCCCGCCGCCGGGCGACGTCATCTCGTTCGTGCAGAAGGTCGAGCACCTCTCTTTCACCGAGGCGGTCGAGCGCCTCGCCGAAAGAGAGGTGCTCGACCTTCTGCAC
>NZ_VOHR01000540.1 GCF_009192725.1 Segeticoccus rhizosphaerae
AGCGCCGAGCTCGATGAGCGCCAGCGGGCGGCCGTCGGCGTGCGTGGCCGCTGCCCAGGTGATGCCCGGGCGGACCTGGGCCCAGACCTGCGGGTCGTTCTGCCGGGCGGCCCGGCCGCACAGCGGGACCAGCCGGTCGTGGTGGGTGATGACGAAGTCGCGCCAGGCGTCGACGAGGGCCCTGCCGGCCGACCGCATGCCGCCGAGGGTGGGGTAGAACTCGGCGAGCGGGTGGTCGGTGGCCGTGGTGCGCAGCAGGTACTGCACCGGCGTGAAGAGCTGCGCCGGCTGCACCAGGTCGCCCGTGTCGGGGGTCGGGCGGGAGTGTGCCTGCGTGTGCCAGTCGATCAGCGGGGCGGCCAGCGACGGGTCCGCGGAGACGGCCTCGCAGATCCGTTGGTGGACAGGGCTGCTCGCATAGCGTCGCTCGCCCCACTCACCGAAGATGGCGGCCACCTCCGCCGCCGTCGGGTCGTGCTCGGCCTCGGGATGGGTGTTGGTCATAGGCAGGTTCTTCTCCCCCGCTCGGGCGCGCGGCGCGGCGAGCCCGGCATCAGCTGAAGTCCAGGACAGTGGACCAGTAGTACCAGAAACGGTGCAGCACGAGCACGAGGACGACGAGATACGAGATGGCCAGGAGCGGCGCGTGGTTGCGGCGCAGCGCGTCGACCGTTCCGCGCAGCGCGGCGGGCACCGGCAGGTGCCCGCGATCGAGGTTGGCCAGCGTGACGTAGAGGAACAGCGGGATGGTCACGGTCCACACCACCATGCAGTAGGGGCACAGGGCGTTGATCCGGTAGAGGCTCTGGAAGATCAGCCACCCCACGAAGCAGATCCCGAAGGTGACGCCGACCTGCAGCCCGAGCCAGTACCACCGCTTGAAGCGCGCGCCCGCGAGCAGGGCGGCGCCCGCCGCGACGACCATCGGGAAGGCCGCGACGCCGATCACCGGGTTCGGGAAGCCGAAGACCGACGCCTGCTCGCTCGCCATCACCGAACCGCAGGAGATGATCGGGTTGAGGCTGCAGATCGCGACGTGGCTCGGGTCGATCAGGGTCTGGATCTCCTCGTAGATCAGCCCGAACGCGCCGAGGAAACCCACACCGCCCCCGAGGACCATGAGCCACGGCAGGACTCTCGCGAAGGGCAGCGGGGCGGGTTTCGCGGACTCGTCGGAGCTCCCGCCGGGGTTCTCGGCGGAGCTCTGGACGGGCACGGCGGCGCGGGTCGAGGACATCGATCGTTCCCTGGTGTCGGGTCCGGCCCAGCAAGGCAGCGGACGAGTGCCTCCATTGTCACATTTGCCGGCGACGGCTCCTGCCCGGTGCGGCTGCTCCCGGGTGTGGCTGCTGCCGCTCCGGCCGGGTGCGGCTCCGGCGGGGTGCGGACTGAGAGGATCGACGAATGACGACGCCGACGAACCACCCCGGCACGCTCGTGCTCGCCGCGACGCCGATCGGCGACCCGCGCGACGCCGCGCCCCGCCTCGCCGAGGAGCTCGCGCTGGC
>NZ_VOHR01000541.1 GCF_009192725.1 Segeticoccus rhizosphaerae
CCCTAATGAGAGTTACCGGCTCGGCCCGTTGAGGCAGACTCGGTGACAGGTAGCTGCCAGTTGGTGAGCACTCGTGCGCCCAGGATCTCTTCCGAGTCCTACAAGCAGATCGTGCCCCTGCCGGTGGTTGGAAGAGTTGACCGCTGATGGGATGTCGTGCCTGCTCGCCCGAGCGTGAGCACTTGTTCATTAGGGTGCCGGCGCCTTCCACGAGCTGCCTGACGTTGTTGATGATGGATCGAGAGTCGGAGGTGCGGGAGTGCTGTTCATAGGAGATGACTGGGCCGAGGACCATCACGACATCGAGTTGCAGGATCAGTCGGGTCAGTCTCTGGTTCGGACGCGACTCGCTGAGGGCCTGGCTGGTATGGCTCAGCTGCATGAGCTGATCGGCAAACACATCGGTGACCAGGCGGCCGACCATGTGGCGATCGGGATCGAGACCGACCGCGGCCCATGGGTGGTCGCGCTGGTCGCGGCTGGATACCGCGTCTTCGCGGTCAACCCGTTGCAGGCGGCACGCTACCGGGAACGGCAGAGCGTGTCGGGTGCCAAGAGCGATGCCGCGGACGCGCACATGCTTGCCGACATGGTGCGTACCGACTCGCATCAGTTGCGTCAGGTCGCGGGTGACAGTGATCAGGCTGAGGCGGTCAAGGTCGTGGCACGGGCCCATAAGACGTTGATCTGGGAGAGGACCCGCCACGTGCAGCGAGTGCGTAACGCGCTACGGGAGTTCTTCCCAGCTGCACTGACCGCCTTCGAGGATCTCGCTGCTGCGGATGCGCTTGAGCTGCTCGCCAAGGCACCCGATCCGGACGCGGCAGCGCGCCTGACGATCACGCAGATCACCGCCGCGCTCAAGCGCGCCCGCCGACACCACGCCGGTGAGAAGGCCAAGGCGATCCAAGCGGCGCTCCGTACCCAGCAGTTGCGGCAGCCGGCTGCCGTGACAGCCGCGTACGCGGCTACAGTTCGAGCTCAGGTAGCCGTGATCGGCACGCTCAACGCACAGATCACGACGATGTCCTCGCAGGTCGACGCCCATTTTGGGCAGCACCCGGACGTTGAGATCTATCTCAGCCAGCCGGGGATGGGTCCGGTCATCGGTGCCCGGGTGCTGGCCGAGTTCGGGGATGACCAAAGCCGTTACGCCGACGCACGAGCACGCAAGAACTACGCCGGCACCAGCCCTATCACCCGGGCCTCGGGCAGGAAGAAGACCGTCCTGGCGCGCTACGTGCACAACAACCGCCTCATCGACGCACTCGGGCAGCAAGCCTTCAGCGCCCTGACCGGCTCACCTGGGGCGCGGGCCTATTACGACGGTCTTCGCGCTCGAGGGACCGGCCATCGCGCTGCTCTTCGACAACTGGCCAATCGACTCGTCGGCATCCTGCATGGCTGCCTCAAGACCGGCACCCGGTACGACGAGACGACTGCGTGGTCGCACCGCGACGAACCAGCCGCCGCAGCTTGACAGGTTTCGCCATGGGATGTCTGCTTG
>NZ_VOHR01000542.1 GCF_009192725.1 Segeticoccus rhizosphaerae
GGTGTGGACGCCGCGACGATCGCGAGCTCGGTTGTGGAGTGTGACCCGTCAGAGGAACGCCCGTGAGGTGGCCATCGCCGGTGCCGCGGCGCTGCGGCAGGTCGGGTGCAGGTTGCGGCCCACACGGCATACCGTGGAGTCCATGACCATGGGGGCCGCGCCCGAGAGCGAGCAGATGACCGACCCAGCCGACTACGAGCGCCTGGGCCCCTATCGACTGCTCCAACGCCTGGGCGAGGGTGGCATGGGAGTCGTCCACCTGGCCCTGGACCCCTCGGGTCGGGCCGTGGCGATCAAGGTGCTGCGTCCCCACATCGCACACGACGAGCAGGCCAGGCGCCGGCTCGCCCGCGAGGTCGAGACCCTGTCGCGGGTGCGCGACCCGCGCGTGGCCGCGGTCCTGGACGCGGACGTCGACGGTCCGCGGCCCTACGTGGTGACCGAGTACGTGCCCGGCCCACCCCTCGACGTCGTGGTCGAGACCGACGGGCCGGTGCAGGGCGAAGCCTTGGTCCAGCTCGCCCGCGGACTGCTCTCGGCGCTGCGCGCCATCCATGCGGCCGGCGTGGTCCACCGCGACCTCAAGCCCGGCAACGTCCTGATGGTCGACGGCGAACCGGTCGTGATCGACTTCGGCATCGCCCACGTCGCCGACGACGTGCGGCTGACCAGCACCGGTCTCGTGATGGGGACGCCGGGTTATCTCTCGCCGGAGGTGGTCGAGGGGGGATCGGTCACCGAAGCGACCGACTGGTGGGGCTGGGCGGCGACGCTGGCCTACGCCGCATCCGGTGACGCACCCTTCGGCCGTGGCCCGATGCCTGCGGTGCTCGACCGGGTGGGCCGGGGCCAGGCCGACCTGTCCCGGGTGGACCCACGACTCGCCCCGCTGCTGGACGCGGCCCTCTCGCCCGACCCGGCCGAGCGACCGGGCGCGGACGAGGTGATGGCCGCGATCGAGCGGTATGCGAACGGAGCCCCCTCGACCATGGTCCTGCCCACCCACCCGGAGTGGGTGCCGCGCGGATCCGGCCACGACGACACCGTGGTGCAAGGGGGGGTGCAAGGGGGGCAGGACTCCTTCCCAGAGGGTGCCGACCCGTATGGCGCGCCGGGCGCGTCGCCCGCCCAGCAGGGATGGGGACCCCAAAGCGAATCGGCAGCGCGTTGGGAGGACAGCCCGCCGGAGTCCGACTGGCAGGCGGCCTGGGAGACCAGTCCCGGCCAGCCCGATCCCCGGATCGGCCAGCCCATGCGCAGCGGCACGCTGGCGGTGGTCCTCGCCCTGGTCGTCGCGCTGGGTGCGGTGCTCCCGCTGGTGGCCGCCGCCCTCGTGGTGCTGTGGTCGCTCGCAGCCCGGTTCGCAGACCGTTCGGTGACCTCGCTGGTGCTGCGCCGCCACACCGCCGGCCACCGGCGCAGCGACGTCCCGCTCGCCGTGGCCGCCAGCCCCTGGCACCTGCTGCGTGCCGCGCTGGCGAC
>NZ_VOHR01000543.1 GCF_009192725.1 Segeticoccus rhizosphaerae
GGGCGAGCCGGTCAGCCGACCAGGTCGAGCGTGACGCCCTCCGCGGCGAGCCGGTCCGGCATCAACGCGGGATCGGGGGAGCGCACCAGCACCACCGAGCCGCCCGCCGCCCAGGCGGACAGCGCGTCGAGCAGCACCTCGGGTGACGACCCGTCGAGATTGACGCGCGCCCCGGCCGGCCAGTCCCGCTCACGCACCACCGTGTCGTATGCCGTGTGCTCACCGCGCCCATCGGCGCCCCTGCCTGCCCACGCCACCTGCGCGGGTGGCGCCTCGGCGTACGGGCTGAACCGGTCGCCATACGTGGACAGCTCGCGGGCCTCGTCCATCGCGCCGGCGGGCAGAGGCCCCGGGTGTGCGCGGGCCAGCGCCGGGAGGGTCACGACCACCAGGTCGGCGTCGGTGCTGGCCTGGTCGTCGTCGGTGACCAGCACGTCGTGCGGCAGGTCGAGGTCGGTGCTGAGGGTGGCGCCGACCGACCAGGTGGCGAGGGCCCAGTAGACGGCGCGCCAGTGGGCCAGCGGGAGGGAGAGCGCCACGGTGCTGCCGGGGCCGGCGTCGAACTCGTCCTGCAGGGCGTTCGCTGCCTTGGCGACCCAGTTGGCGATCACCTTGGCCGACAGCTCGATCCGCTCCCCGCGGGTGGGGCCTTCCGTGTCGTCGTAGAAGGTCAGGCGCGGACGCGTGGGATCCGACGTGAGCAGGTCGGCGAGGACGGAGGCTGGGGTGGGCACGGGGCCAGCGTAGGTCGCAGGCGCGGTTGCCCGTCCGTCCGGTGCAGATGGCATCCTCGTGGCATGCCTGACGTCGCCGAGGTGCGCCGCCGCACCTGGGTCCCGGGGCGGCCGGTCGACGTGCTCGCCACCCTGGGTCCGCTGCGGCGTGGTGCCCACGACCCGACCTGGCGCGTCGACCCGGACGGCACCCTCTGGAGGGGTGTGCGCACACCGGAGGGCCCGGCCACCCTGCGGCTCTCGAGCCGGCCCGCTCTGGGGGAGGTCGCCGCGAGTGCGTGGGGTCCCGGCGCCACCTGGCTGCTCGACTCCCTTCCGGCGTTGCTCGGGGCGGGCGACGACGTGTCGGGGTTCGTGCCCCGCCACCCGCGCGTCGTGGCGGCGGGCCGGATGTTCTCCGGCTGGAGGGTGCCGCGGACCGGGTTGGTGGTCGAGGCGCTCGTCCCGACGGTGCTGGAGCAGAAGGTCACCGGGCAGGAGGCCTACTCGGCCTGGCGCCGCCTCGTCCGCCGGCACGGGGAACCCGCTCCGGGGGCGGAGGGCCGGCTCTGGGTGGCCCCGGCGGCAGTGACGTGGGGGCGGATCCCGTCGTGGGCCTGGTTGCAGGCCGGTGTCGACGGGGCCCGCTCTGCGACGGTGGTGCGCTCGGTCAGGGCCGCCGGGCGGCTCGAGGAGTGCGTGGACCTCGACCGGGTCTCGGCCCGGCGGCGGCTGCGGGCGGTGCCGGGCGTCGGGGTGTGGACG
>NZ_VOHR01000544.1 GCF_009192725.1 Segeticoccus rhizosphaerae
GTCTGGTGGTCCAGCTTTCGGCCATCGTCCTCGCGCATACCCCAGTCTCCCAGAACCAGGGCCAGAATCATTCGACATACTTACGCGTGTCTTAGTAACTGTCCTTCCGTCTTCATCGGAGCCGGCAGCAGGAGGCAGCCGACCCCGCTCAAGACCCTAGCGCGTATGGCGTCAACGGGTAACGGGCCTGGCGACGTCCGTGGGGTGTTCGTTGAGTTGGCGCAGGTAGTCGGCGACGGCGGTGGTGGTGCGGTCGGTGTCGCCGGTGGCGAGCAGGTCGAGTAGCCCGCCACGCAGGATCGCGAGGACGGCTGTGGCTTGGGCCCGTCCGGCGGTGCTGTCGCGCTGTTGCGTGGGTTGCGTGGCTGTAAGCAGGGTGAGCCAGTCCTGCACAGTGGCTGAGGCGAAGCCGCGCCAAGGCCCGTCGGGGTCGGTCAGGGATCGGGCGTATCCCTCGACCCAGAGCGTGAGCAGTCCCCGGTGGTCGGGGTCGGCCAGCCACTCCCACACCGCAACCGCGACCGTGGGCAGGTCGGCTTCTCGCTGGGTGGCGGCGTGGCGCATGCGGTCCAGTAGGGCCAGTTCGTCGGCGCGCGCACGAGCCAGCAGGGCTCGGATGAGTCCAGCCTTGCTGTCGAACAGGTACAGCAGTACCCGGGGGCTGGAGCCGATGGCGGCCGCCAGGGGGCGCAGGGACAACTCGGCCATGCCGTGCTCGCACACGTACCGGTAGGCCAGCTCGAGCAGCTCGGATCGGCGCGCGGAGGGGGGTGGACTTTCCTGGCTCATGCGAGCTACCGTACCAAGGACTGAAACGATCGTTTCAGTCCCTGAGGAGGTGCCGCATGGTCGACGATGGTGAGGAAGGACGGGCGGTGATCCGCCGCTTGGGCCGGCCCGGCGACTTGGGGTGGGTGGTCATGGCGCACGGGCAGGTGTACGCCGCCGAGTTCGGTTGGGATACGAGTTTCGAGGCGTTGGTGGCCCGAATTGTGGCCGACTACGCCGCCACGGCCGACCCGGCCCGGGAAGGCGCCTGGATCGCCGAGCTCGACGGCCACCCGGTGGGGTGTGTGTTCTGCGTGGACGCCCACGCCGACGTGGCAGAGCCTGCGACGGCCAAGCTGCGGATCTTGTTGGTCCACCCCGACGGGCGCGGGCAAGGGCTGGGCGGGCGCTTGGTGGACACCTGCATGTCCTTCGCCCGGGAGGCCGGCTACCGGCGGATGGTGTTGTGGACCAACGACCCGTTGACCGCGGCTCGGCACGTGTATCTGCAGCGCGGATTCGTACTGGTCAGCGAGGAGGCGCACCACAGTTTCGGCGTCGACCTGGTCGGGCAGACCTACCGGCTGGACCTCGCCGCGGGCCGCGGTCCGGCGGGCCGGGATCAGGTGGGCGCAGCCTCGTGAACGGCACCCTCGTGCTCGCCGGCGCGACCGGTGCGGTGCCCGGGGCGCTGGTC
>NZ_VOHR01000545.1 GCF_009192725.1 Segeticoccus rhizosphaerae
GCCGTGGTGCTGGCCGACCGGGGTCGCCACGACCTGGGCCCAGCACCACGGCGGACCCTGGCCCGCGACCAGCCGACCGGACGCGACGAGCGTCGGCGCCGCTGCGCTCGACCGCTTCACCCGTCCGGTGGCCTTCCAGGCCGTGCCCGAGGTCGGGTTGCCGGCCGTCCTGCGCGACGACAACCCGTGGAACGTGCCACGGCGGGTGGACGGGCAGCCGGAGGCGCCCGGCACGGCATACGCGGCGAGCGACACCTCCGAGGGTGACGGGCAGCACGGGGACGACCAACCCGGGGACACCCACCCGGGGGACGCGCCGGGTGGGGACGTTGTCGCGGAGGGGGCCGCCACGTGAGGCCACCGCTCGACGGGGTGCTCGTGGCCGACTTCAGCCGGGTCCTGGCCGGCCCCATCGCCACGATGAACCTCGCCGACCTCGGCGCGACCGTCGTCAAGGTGGAGCGGCCCGGTGCTGGCGACGACACCCGGTCGTGGGGGCCGCCGTGGTCCGACCACTCCTCGTCCTACTTCGACAGCATCAACCGCAGCAAGCGCAGCGTCACGCTCGACCTGCGCGACGAGGGCGACCGCGCCCTCGCGCACGAGCTGGCCCGGCGTGCCGACGTCTTCATCGAGAACTTCCGGCCCGGCGCCCTCGAGCGGCACGGCCTCGGCTACGAGCAGGTCCGCGCCGCGAACCCGCGCATCGTCTACGCGTCGATCACCGGCTTCGGCCGGGGGGCTGGCGCCGACCTGATGGGCTACGACTTCCTCGTGCAGGCGGTCGGCGGGCTGATGAGCGTCACCGGCGATCCCGACGGCGATCCGACCAAGGCCGGCGTCGCACTCGTCGACGTGCTCACCGGCAAGGACGCCACGATCGGCATCCTCGCCGCGCTCACCGCCCGTGAACACAGCGGGCAGGGGTGCCGGGTCGAGGTGGAGCTGCTCTCCAGCCTGCTGTCCTCGATGGTCAACCAGGCCCAGGGCTACCTGCAGACCGGCAGGGCCCCGCGGCGGATGGGCAACCGGCACCCGTCGATCGCGCCCTACGAGACACTTCACTGCGCCGATGGCCTGCTCGCGGTCGCCTGTGGCAACGATGGCCAGTTCGCCCGGTTGGCAACGGCTCTCGGTGCACCGGAGCTGGCCGCGGACGAGCGGTTCGCCACCAACGCGTCGCGGGTGGGGCACCGGGAGGAGCTGGTTGGCGTCCTCGAGGCGCAGCTGGCCGCCGCCGACGCGGACACCTGGCAGCAGCGGCTGACCGCGGCAGACGTGCCGGCCGGCCGGGTCGGCGACCTTGCCGACGGGTTCGACCTCGCGGAACGGCTCGGGCTCGAGCCGTGGTCGCGGGTCGACGACCGCGCCGAGGGTTGGGGCGCCGGGGTCGACCCCGCCGAGGGTGCCACGCGCAAGGCCGGATCGAACGGCGCCGGTGGCGTGCCCCAGGTGAGCCACCCGG
>NZ_VOHR01000546.1 GCF_009192725.1 Segeticoccus rhizosphaerae
CCGTCGCCGGCTGGGCGGGCGCCACGGCGTACAACCGGGGTCAGGTGCTCTACCGCGTCGCCGAGCTGATGGAGGGGCGCCGCGACCAGTTCGCGACCGAGGTGCGCGCCGCCGAGGGGCTCACCGCCCGCCAGGCCGAGTCGGTCGTCGACGCGTCGATCGACCGGTGGGTCTGGTATGCCGGGTGGTCCGACAAGATCGCCCAGGTCCTCGGTGGGCTCAACCCGGTCGCCGGGCCCTACTTCGACATCTCTGCCCCCGAACCCACCGGGGTCGTGGCCGCGCTCGCCCCGCAACGGTCGTCGCTGCTGGGACTGGTCTCCGTGCTCGCACCGATTGTCGTCTCCGGGAACACCGCGGTCGTGGTGGCCAGCGAGGAGCGGCCTCTGCCGGCCGTCACCCTGACCGAGGTCCTTGCGACCTCCGACGTGCCCGGCGGGGTCATCAACGTGCTCACCGGTCGGACGGCCGAGATCGCACCGTGGCTCGCCTCGCACGCCGACGTCAACGCCATCGACCTGACCGGGGCAGCAGGGGCCGCCGACGTCGAGTGGGGCGACCTCGAGCGCGCCGCCGCGGACACCGTGACGCGCGTGTTGCGCCCGGCGGGGGATGGCCCCGAGGCGGTCGAACCCGACTGGGATGCCACGCCGGACCTCACCCGTCTGCGGGCCTTCCTCGAGACCAAGACCGTCTGGCACCCGAAGGGGACCTGACCGCCGGTCCGCCGGTCCTCACGACTCTTGCTCTGGTGCGGAAAGCACGGCCGGTGGTGTCGGCCTCCGTCCCTGAACCTCTTGCCCGACAGGCGGTTTGCGCGGCAGGATCACCAGGTGTGAAGCCTGTGCGGTTGGAGCAGCTCGGTCCCGCACACCGGGCCGGCTACCAGGCGATGGTCCGGGAGTGGCAGGAGCTCGCCGGCGCCTACCCGTTCAATGACGGCGAGCTGGCGCTGCGCGACTTCGACGCCTTCTTGGGCGATGTCGCTCTCGAGGGAGACTCCCCGTCGGGGCCGGACGGAGTCTTCCGGCAGATCAGCTACATGATCGTGGCCTCCGACGGAGAGGTGCTGGGCGAGTTGCGGTTTCGCCCGTGGCTCGAGGCGCCCTACCGCAGCCACCACGGGCACGTCGCCTGTAACGTCCGCCCCTCGCGGCGAGGGCAGGGGGTCGCCAGGGCGGCGTTTGCAGCCGTGCTCGACATCGCCGCTCGCGACTTCGGGCTTCCGGTGGTGACGGCCGACGTCGAGGGCGAGAACCCCGCCTCGGTGCGAGTGCTCCTGCACGCCGGTTCCCGTCTCGTGCTCGAGGAGACCCGGCCCGACTCCTCCCGCGTCCGCTGGTTCGAGTGCCCGACCGTGGTCTTGCCGCCGACGCGCGCCATGTGACCCGGGCCAGGCGGGGTCGCCCCGTAGACTGGCCTGCCGTGGCCCATACCGTCACGGAACACCGC
>NZ_VOHR01000547.1 GCF_009192725.1 Segeticoccus rhizosphaerae
CCCGGGGACCGCCGCGGGCCGGTCGCCGGCGCGGCCGACGAGCTGCTCGCCCAGCTCGTCACGGGCGCGAGCGGCATGGTCGCCTGATGGCGGCTGATGAGCCCGTGTGGCGTCAGATCCTCGCCGGGCGGGCACCGACCGACGACCTCGTCTCCGCCGTGGTCGAGGACAGCGCAATCGTGCTGGGGACCGAGGGCGTCGGGCTGGCCCGCCAGCAACTGCGGTCCCAGGTGCTCGGGGCGGGTCCGCTCGAGTCGCTCCTCGCCGATCCCGAGGTCACCGACGTCCTGGTCAACGGTGTCGCGGGTGTCTGGGCGGACCGTGGGACCGGCCTTCGACGCGAGCCGCTCGCGGTGGGCGACGAGGCGCAGGTCCGACGGTTGGCGGTGCGGCTGGCGGGGCTCGCAGGCAAACGGCTCGACGACACCTCTCCCTTCGTCGACGGTCTGCTCCCGGGCGGTGTCCGGTTGCACGCCATCCTGCCGCCGCTCGTCGACGGCGGACCCCACCTCAGCCTGCGGGTGCCGCGCCGGGTGACTCCGACGCTGCAGCAGCTGCACGACTGGGGATCGTGCGACGCGACCATGCTCGAGGCGTTGCAGGCGCTCGTGCGTCGACGGATCGGTTTCGTGGTGAGCGGCGGCACCGGGTCCGGCAAGACCACCGTGCTCGGAGCGCTGCTCGGCGAGGTGCCGCGCGACGAACGCCTCGTGATCGTGGAGGACGTGCGAGAACTCGCCGTCGACCATCCGCACCTGGTGCGGCTGCAGGGCCGTAGCCCCAACGTCGAGGGCCGTGGCTCGATCACGCTGACCGCGCTCGTGCGCCAGTCGCTGCGGATGCGGCCCGACCGGCTGGTCGTCGGCGAGGTCCGCGGTGCCGAGGTCCGTGAGCTGCTGACGGCGCTCAACACCGGGCACGAGGGTGGCTGTGGCACCGTCCACGCCAATGCCCCGGCCGACGTGGTCGCGCGGTTCGAGGCGCTCGGAGCGTTGGCCGGCATGGGGCCCGCAGCAGTGCACGCGCAGCTGCTGAGCGCCCTCGAGGTGGTCGTCCACCTGTCGCGATCCGGCCCCGTGCGTGTGGTCGAGGAGCTGGCGGTGGTGGTGTCGGAGGGTGCTCGGCCCCGGGTGCTGCCGGCGCTCTCTCGTGGGCCGGACGGGTCCAGTGGTCGACGAGAGGGTTGGCCAAGGCTCGCCGAGATGCTGGCTCTCGAGGAGCAGCCCGAGCCGGCCACCGGTCCGGACGCTCCCACACGCCGCCCGGCAACATCGCCGCCGTCATGACCGCCGCGATGACCGCCGCCCTGGTGGCCCTGCTGGTTGCCGCGGTGCTGATCTGGCCGGCTCGTGGCTCGACAGTCCGCGCGCTCGCCGGCCGGGTCACGGCTGGCGCTGTTGGCACCGGCGCGGACGATCGGAGCGCTTCGCGCCCACCGGGCGCACT
>NZ_VOHR01000548.1 GCF_009192725.1 Segeticoccus rhizosphaerae
GAGTCGACGCCGACGACCCGGGCCCGCTCACGCTGAACCTGGCGCAGCGCTGGCCGGGGGCCCGGGTCGTCGGCGTCGACTCCTCACCCCCGATGATCGAGCAGGCCCGCGACGCCGACCCGGACGGCCGGGTCGAGTGGGTCGAGGCCGACCTCGTCACGTGGCGGGCGGAAGCGCCGGTCGACGTCCTGGTCACCAACGCCGCACTGCAGTGGGTGCCCACCCACCTGGACCTGCTGCCACGGCTGATCGACCAGGTCGCGCCGGGCGGGTGGTTTGCCATGCAGGTGCCGGGCAACTTCGACGCCCCCTCGCACGCTCTGCTGCGCGAGGTCGCGGCGCGGATGCCACGCGCCGCCGAGCTTGTCCCGCGGTTTCGGGGAGCGTATGCCGTGGCCGAGCCCACGGCATACGCCGCTGTGCTCGCGGACGCCGGAATGGAGGTCGACGTGTGGGAGACGACCTACCTGCAGATGCTCGATCCCCAAGGGCTGCAAGCAGATCCGGTGCTCGAGTGGACCAAGGGCACGGCGCTGCGCCCCGTGCTCGAGGTCCTGACCGGCGAGCAGGAACGCACCGAGTTCATGACGGCGTATGCCGAGTCGCTGCGGCAGGCCTACCCCCGCCAGCGCCACGGCACGCCATTCCCGTTCCGGCGGATCTTCGCTGTCGGCCACCGACGGGAGGGCTGACTTGGAAGCGTTCACGATGCGGCCGATCGGCACGGTCGTCGGCGGTCGCACCGAGGCTGCCGACGACCACTGGGGGTCGGTGCGTGCGGCCATCGAGCTCGACGCCACCGAGTTCGGCCCGGATGCACTGGCCGGGATCGAGGACTTCTCGCACCTCGAGGTCGTCTACCACTTCCACCTGGTCGCGCCCGGCACCGAGCAGCGTGGCGCACGTAGGCCGAGGGGTAGGGCCGACTGGCCGCTGGTCGGGATCTTCGCGCAGCGCGGCAAGCGTCGGCCCGGACGGATCGGCGTCAGTCGCTGCCGGTTGCTGGCGGTCGACGGCACGCGGCTCGAGGTCGAGGGACTGGACGCGATCGATGGGACGCCGGTGCTCGACGTGAAGCCGGTGATGCGCGAGTTCGGGCCGAGAGGCGCGGTCCGACAGCCGGACTGGGCGAGCGAGCTGATGGCCGACTACTACACGCCGAACCAACCCCCCGGACCACTCCGGGCGGTCACCGCCCTGCACCACGTGCAAGTGTCGTGTCCGGCCGGGTCGGAGCAGGCGTTGCGCGGCTTCTACGCGGGCGTGCTCGGCATGACCGAGGTGAGCAAGCCGCCGGTGCTGGCCGCCCGGGGAGGGGCGTGGTTCCGTTCCGGCACGGCCGAGCTGCACTGCGGCGTCGAGGCCGACTTCCGGCCCGCCCGCAAGGCGCACCCGTGCCTGCTCGTCCCGGACGTGGACTCCGTGGCCGAGGCCGTGG
>NZ_VOHR01000549.1 GCF_009192725.1 Segeticoccus rhizosphaerae
AGTTGAGTCCCTCATAGTGGTGTAGCGCACGGTGGCCAACTTGTCCGTGACGGACGTAGGCGCGGTCACCGTGTGATCCTTCGAGTGAACCTCTCACAGAACCCTCGAACGGAGTCATCACGATGACCGCACCACACATTGTCGACCCTGCCGGCCTGCTGGGTGAAGCCCTGGCCGAGGCGTCCCCGGACATGATGCGTTCGCTGTTGCAGACGATGATCAACGCCTTGCTGTCCGCGGACGCCGACGCGGTCGTGGGAGCCGAGTACGGCCGGCCCACCCCGGGCCGCTCGGCGCGGCGCAACGGGTACCGTCACCGCGACTTGGACACTCGGGTGGGAACGGTGGATGTGGCCATCCCCAAGCTACGCACCGGCGCCTCCTACTTCCCCGAGTGGCTTCTTGAGCGGCGCAAGCGGGCGGAGTCAGCGCTGATCACCGTGGTCGCGGACTGCTACCTCGCCGGAGTGTCGACCCGCCGCATGGACAAGCTGGTCAAGCAGCTGGGGATCGACTCGCTAAGCAAGTCCCAGGTCAGTCGGATGGCGACCGACCTGGACCAGATCGTGGAGGAGTTCCGCCACCGCCCCCTCGGCGAGGCGGGACCGTTCACGTTCGTGGCCGCCGACGCGTTGACGATGAAGGTGCGTGAGGGCGGCCGGGTGATCAACGCTGTCGCGCTGATCGCCACCGGCGTCAATGCCGACGGACACCGCGAGGTCCTTGGTCTGCGGGTGGCCACGTCCGAAACGGGGTCGGCGTGGAACGAGTTCTTCGCCGACCTGACCGCCCGGGGCCTGACCGGCGTCCGGCTGATCACCAGCGATGCCCACCGCGGGCTGGTGGAGGCCATCGGGGCGAACCTGCCCGGAGCGGCCTGGCAGCGCTGCCGCACCCACTACAGCGCGAACCTGATGTCCGTGACACCCAAGAGCATGTGGCCGGCCGTGAAGGCGATGCTGCACAGCGTCTACGACCAACCGGACAAGGACGCCGTGCACGCCCAGTTCGACCGGCTGCTGGACTACGTCCACGAGAAGCTGCCCGAGGTCCACGATCACCTCGATGCCGCCCGAGCGGACATCCTGGCGTTTACTGCCTTCCCCAAAGACGTGTGGACCCAGATCTGGTCCAACAACCCCGCCGAAAGGTTGAACAGAGAGATCCGTCGCCGCACCGACGCGGTCGGGATCTTCCCCAATCGAGCCGCGATCGTGCGCCTGGTCGGAGCCGTTCTGGCCGAGCAGACCGACGAATGGGCCGAAGGTCGCCGCTACCTCGGCCTCGAGGTCCTCGCCCGCTGCCGTGTCAACATCGTGCCCACCACCCAGCCCGAGACCGGAGGTGAACACCTGCCCGCACTGACCGCGTGAACCCCCACGAAGGAGCACGCAGCGTTACACCACCTGAGGGGACTTGACCACC
>NZ_VOHR01000055.1 GCF_009192725.1 Segeticoccus rhizosphaerae
GGCGGCACGCCGACCACGGTCGCGCCGGCGCCGCCGGTCGACGGCGGATGCGCCAGGGCCTGCGCCCGCGCGGCCGCCGGGGCCGCGCGCAGCAGGGAGGCCGCCGCGACTGCCGCGTTGTCGATGACCCGGTTGATCACCATCTCGGTGACGTCGCCGTCGACCTCCACTTCGTCAGCGGCGAGCCGTGCGAGCTGCCAGGCGAGCTGGTCCACCCGGGCCAGCTCGTCCCCGCTGCGGTGCGCACGCACGTGGTGGATCTGCATCAGATCAGGACCTTTCGACTCGCTCCCAGCACCCCACGGGGCGCCGGGTGAGCGCCTCCACCACCACATTACGCGTGGCCCGACGTGCCGGTGTGACGCACTCGACGCGTTCAGGATTCGGGCTCGGTCGCAAGGGGGCCGTACCCTCAGGTCGTGGTTGACGCACCCATCGGCATCTTCGACTCCGGCTTCGGCGGCCTGACCGTCGCCCGTGCCGTGCTCGACCAGCTGCCGCAGGAGTCGGTCGTCTACGTGGGAGACACCCAGCGCGCGCCCTACGGCCCCCGCCCCATCGCCGAGGTCCGCCAGTTCGCCCTCGAGTGCCTGGACCGCCTCGTCGACCACGGCGTCAAGATTCTCGTCATCGCCTGCAACTCCGCGTCGGCAGCCATGCTGCACGACGCCCGGGAGCGGTATGACGTGCCGGTCGTCGAGGTCATCCGGCCGGCGGTCCGCCGGGCCGTCGCGGCGACGAGCAACGACCGGGTCGGCGTGATCTCGACGCGGGCGACCCACCGCAGCCACGCCTACATCGACTCCTTCGCCGCGGCACCCCAGATCACCGTGACCAGCGCGCCGTGTCCCCGGTTCGTCGAGTTCGTCGAGTCCGGAGTCACCAGTGGCAAGGAGCTGATCGAGGTCAGCCGCGCCTATCTGCAGCCGCTGAAGGATGCCGATGTGGACACCCTCATCCTGGGCTGCACGCACTACCCCCTCCTCGCAGGGGTCATCTCCTACGTCATGGGCGAGGACGTCACGCTGGTGTCGTCGGCGGAGGAGACCGCCAAGGACGTCTACCGGGTCCTCGCCGACGCCGACTCCCTGCGCGCCGACGGGCTGCCCGCACCGGAGCACCAGTTCCTGACCACAGGGGAGCCGGACGCCTTCGAATACCTCGCCCGCCGCTTCCTCGGGCCGGAGGTCGGCAGAGTCGGGCGGGTCGGCGGCCTGCCGGTGCTGGCGACATGAGGCTCACCGCGGTCGGTTGCTCCGGATCCTTCCCGGGGCCGGCCTCGCCGGCGTCCTGTTACCTGGTCCAGACGCAGCACGACGGCCGCACCTGGAGCCTCGTGCTCGACCTCGGCAACGGTGCCCTCGGCGCCCTGCAGCGGCACCTGCCGGTGCGTGCCATCGACGCCGTCGTGCTCAGCCACCTGCATGCCGACCACTGCCTCGACCTCTGCGGCCTCTACGTCGCCCAGAAGTACTGTCCGCACTGCACCGCGCCCCACTCGCGCATCCCGGTCCACGGCCCGGCGGCCACCGCGGCGCGCATGGCAAGTGCCTACGGACTCGGCGAACCCGAGGGCATGACAGGGGAGTTCGACTTCCGCACGATGACCGACCGCGAGCCGTTCGAGGTCGGCCCGTTCACCATCACGCCGTTCCGGGTCAACCACCCGGTCGAGGCGTTCGGGGTGCGGGTCGAGGCCGACGGCAAGGTCCTGGCCTACACCGGCGACACCGACACCTGCGACGCCCTCCTGCCGCTCTGCCGCGACGCAGACCTGGTGCTCGCCGACTCCGCCTTCGTCGAGGGCCGCGACGACGCGAGCGGCATCCACCTGACGGGGCGTCGCGCGGCCCGGGCTGCGGTGGACGCGGGCGGGGTGCGCCGGCTCATGCTCACCCACCTTCCCCCGTGGAACGACCCGGACGTATGCCGTGCCCAGGCCGCGCAGGTCTGGCCCGGCGAGGTGGAGCTCGCGGCGCCGGACACGTCATACCAGCTCTGACCCCCGTCGCGCCGTCGCCCTAACCTTGGACGCATGACTCGACACGACGGCCGCGCGGCCGACCAGCTCCGCGACATCCGCATCACCCGCAACTGGCTCGACCACGCCGAGGGGAGCGTGCTCGTGGAGTTCGGTCGCACCCGTGTGCTGTGTGCCGCCTCGTTCACCGAGGGTGTACCGCGTTGGCGCAAGGGCAGTGGCCAGGGATGGGTGACCGCGGAGTACGCCATGCTGCCCCGCGCCACCAACACCCGATCGGACCGCGAGTCGGTCAAGGGCCGGATCGGCGGCCGCACGCACGAGATCTCCCGGCTCGTCGGGAGGAGCCTGCGCGCGGTCATCGACACCAAGGCACTGGGGGAGAACACGATCGTGCTCGACTGCGACGTGCTGCAGGCCGATGGTGGCACGCGCACCGCCGCCATCACCGGGGCCTATGTCGCCCTCGCCGACGCGATCGAGACCGGGCGCGCCAACGGCGCGATCTCCCAGGCCGCGCAACCGCTGACCGGATCGGTGGCCGCCGTCAGCGTCGGGGTGGTCGCCGGGACGCCGGTGCTCGACCTGGACTACCCCGAGGACTCCACCGCCGACACCGACATGAATGTCGTCATGACCGGCGACGGCAGGTTCGTCGAGGTGCAGGGCACCGCCGAGGCGGAGCCCTTCGATCGCGAGGCCCTGGGCGCGCTGCTCGACCTCGCGGCGACCGGCTGTGCCCGGCTCACGCAGCTGCAGCAGGCATCGCTCGGCGAGGGGCGGTCGTGACCCGCGTCGTCCTGGCGACCCGCAACGCGCACAAGGTCGAGGAGCTCGACGCGATCCTGCGCGACCTCGTCGGGGAGCTCGGTCTCGAGGTAGTGGGCGTGACCGCCTTCCCCGACGTGGAGGACGTCGTCGAGTCGGGCGTCACCTTCGCCGAGAATGCCACCCTCAAGGCCGTGACCGTGGCCCGGGAGACCGGCCTGCCGGCGATCGCCGACGACTCCGGCCTGGCCGTGGACGTGCTCGGCGGTTGCCCAGGGGTCTTCAGCGCGCGGTGGTCGGGCACCTCCGGCGCGGACAAAGACCGCCGCAACAACGAGCTGCTGCTCGCGCAGCTGTCGGACGTGCCGGACGAGCACCGGGCGGCCGGGTTCGTCTGCGCTGCCGCGCTGGCGCTCCCGGACGGCAGCGTGCGCGTGCGCGAGGGCCGGATCCCGGGCCGCCTCGGCCGCGAACCCCGTGGGTCGGGAGGCTTCGGTTACGACCCCTTGCTGATCGTGGACGGCGGTGACCGCACCCTGGCCGAGTTCTCGCCGGAGGAGAAGAACGCGGTCTCCCACCGCGGCAACGCCTTCCGTGCGCTCGCCGAGGACCTGCGCGAACTGTTCGGGGCAGATGCCTCCCGAGAAGGCGGTCGATGAGGGGTCCTCGGCCTCCTGCCGTCGGCTGGACAGTGTGGGTGTGCGCGGCGGCTTGTTCCCGGACGAGCGGGAGCGTGGGATCCTGAGGGGGTGAAGCGCTCCTGGGCACCTGCGCTCGCCGGCTTGGTCGCGGGCGTGGTCACGGTCGGTGCCGCCACCTTGCTGGCGGGGGTGCTGTCGAGACTGGCGACGTCGAGCAGCACCGCCTCGCCGGTGGTGGCCGTCGGCGGCGCGTTCGTGGACCGGACTCCGCCCTGGCTGAAGGACTTCGCCGTCAACGCCTTCGGCACCCGCGACAAGCTGGCCCTCTTCGTCGGCATGGGTCTGGTGCTCGCGATCCTCTGCGGCCTGATCGGATGGTGGGGCGCGCGACGACCGGTCGTGGGACTGGTCGCCTTCGCCCTGCTCGGTGCGGTCGGCGCCGCAGCCGTGCTCAGTCGGCCCGGCTCGGCCGGTGGCGACGTCATCCCGACCGTCGTGGGGACGCTGCTCGGCCTCTGGACACTCAGCACGCTCTGGGGCCGCGCGGGGACGCGCGCCGACGTGGTCTCCCGTGGCGGCGCCGGGCAGTCGCTGCTCGACCGCCGGGGGTTCCTCGCGATGGGAGGCGTGCTGGCGGCGCTGGGCGTGGTGGCGACAGCCGCCGGCCAGCGGTTCGGCGGACGCACCCAGCAGGTCCTCGCCGCCAGGAAGAAGCTCCGCGTCCCGCGCGTCGCACACCCGGTCAGGGTGCCGTCGTCAGCCCAGCTGTCGGTGCCCGGGATCAGTCCGTATGTCGTGTCGGGACAGGACTTCTACCGCATCGACACCGCGCTGGTCGTCCCGCAGGTCGATCCGGCCACGTGGCGGATCCGCGTGCACGGGATGGTGCGCCGGGAGGTCACCCTGACCTGGGACCAGCTGCTCGCCAAGCCGATGCAGCAGCAGCTGACGACCCTCACCTGCGTCTCCAACGAGGTGGGTGGGGACCTGGTCGGCAACGCGGTCTGGACCGGCTGGCCGGTCCGCGAGATCCTGGCCGAAGCCGGGGTCGAGCCAGGCGCGGACATGGTGCTGTCCCGCAGCGAGGACGGGTGGACCGCGGGCACGCCGCTCACCGCGCTCACCGACGACCGCAACGCCCTGCTCGCCGTGGGGATGAACGGCCGGCCGCTGCCGCTCGAGCACGGCTTCCCGGTGCGTCTGGTCGTGCCCGGCCTCTACGGCTACGTCTCGGCCACCAAGTGGGTGGTCGACCTCAAGCTGACGACCTTCGCGCGGGACATGGGCTACTGGACCGACAAGGGCTGGTCGGCCCGTGGCCCGATCAAGACGGCCTCGCGCATCGACGTGCCGCGCAGCGGCGCCACCGTGGACGCCGGCACGGTCGCGGTCGCCGGAGTGGCGTGGGCGCAGCATCGTGGCATCGACAAGGTCGAGGTCCGGGTCGACGACGGGCCCTGGCGGCAGGCCAAGCTCGCGGCCGAGCCGTCGATCGACGCCTGGCGCCAGTGGGTCCTGCCCTGGGAGGCCACCCACGGCAGCCACACACTCTCGGTGCGTGCCACGGACGGCGACGGCAACCTGCAGACCTCGGCGCACGCGATGCCGGCGCCCAACGGGGCCAGCGGCTGGCACACCGTCACCGTCACGGTGCGCTGAACCGTAGCTTCATCGATCCCCGCCGGCGCCGGATCGCCCGGTCACTCGTCCGGTCTGACGCGACCGCGGGCAGCCTTGGTCTGGGAGCGGATCCGCTTGGCCTGCAGGCGTCTTCGTTGCGAACTGCGTGTCGGCCTGGTGGCGCGGCGTGCGGGCGGTGGGGGAGCGAGCGCCTCGCGCAGCAGCGAGGCGAGCCGTTGCCGCGCAGCGACCCGGTTCTGGTGCTGGGAGCGGTGCTCGCTCGCGATGATCAGGACCACACCATCCGGGAAGCGGTCGCCCAGCCTGACCAGGGCGCGGGCCCGTTGCCGGTCGTCGAGTGCGGTGGACTCGCCCACGGCATACCGCAGCTGCACCTTGGTGTCGCTGGTGTTGACCTTCTGGCCGCCGGGTCCGGAGGACCGGGCGAACTGTTCCTCGAGCTCGGTGGCGGGCAGGACGAGCCCGTGGGGCAGGCCCGGGCCGGCGCGGACGGCCAGGTCGTCCCCCGGCCGGCCCACCGCCGTGCGCTTGGCAGGAATCATGATGTCCACCCTCGTCACCCGTGCGGAAGAAGGGACTCGAACCCTCACGCCCGAAGGCACAGGAACCTAAATCCTGCGTGTCTACCAGTTCCACCACTTCCGCGCGGACCCGATGCTACGCAGGTGCGGCGCCTCGCGTGGTGGGCACCCGGCATACCGGCCTCCATCCTCGCCGCTGTCGGCTCCAAGGCCGTATGGCGGCGGCGTCCGCTCAGGCGTCCAGCTTCAGGGCCTTGCGCAGCGAGGCGACGTGGCCGGTCGCCTTGACGTTGTAGCGGGCGAGCTCCACCGTGCCGTCGGTGCCGACGACGATGGTCGAGCGGATGACGCCGGTGACCTTCTTGCCGTAGAGGGTCTTCTCGCCGAAGGCGCCGTAGGAGTTCATCACGGCCTTGTCCGTGTCGGAGAGCAGGGGATAGGTCAGCCCCTCCTTCTCCTCGAACTTCTTCAGCTTCTCCGGCTTGTCCGGGCTGATGCCCACGACGTCGAAGCCTTCGCTCCGCAGCCGGTCCAGGCTGTCGCGGAAGTCGCACGCCTCCTTGGTGCACCCCGGCGTCATCGCCGCCGGGTAGAAGAAGATGATCAGCCGCCGGCCGGCGTAGTCCGACAGCGACACGGCGCGGCCGTCCTGGTCGTTCAGCGTGAAGGCTGGGGCGGGCTGTCCCGTGTCGAGGCGCGGCATGGTTCCTCCATAGGGTGTGGGGCCGGATGGTGTTCTCGCTGCGTGATGACACCGTCTAGTGTGCGTTATGGTCGCACCAGCCTCTTGAAGGGACCCGAGACATGGCCAAGGACAGTGAGCAGGGCACCAGGTCCGTGAGCGAGATCGAGTCCGACATCGCGGCGGCCCGCCAGCGACTGGCGGGCACGGTGGACGAGCTCGCGTTCCGGGCCCAGCCCAAGGAGATCGCGCGGCGGCAGAAGGAGGCCGCACGGCTCAAGCTCGACGAGGCGACCCGTGCGCCGGACGGCGAGCTGCGCACCGAGCGGATCAGCGCCATCCTCGGGGCCGTCTCCGCAGTGCTGGTCGGGATGGGTCTGTTGCGTCGTCGGCGTGGCTGACTCCCGCGGCACGACAGGTGAACGCCTGCCGATCCGGATGCTGCACGACCGGGTGCTGGTCTCCCTCGAGGACGAGGCGGGTGAGCGCCGGTCGGGCGGCGGCATCGTCATACCGGCGACCGCGAGCGTCGGCAAGCGCCTGGCGTGGGCGCAGGTGGTGGCCACCGGCCAGAACGTCCGCCAGGTGCAGGTGGGTGACCGCGTGCTCTTCGACCCCGAGGACCGTGGCGAGGTGGAGCTGCACAGCAAGGAATACGTCCTGCTCCGCGAGCGGGACATCCACGCCGTCGCGGCCCCGCGCGTCGACGACGGCCAGACGGGCCTCTACCTCTGAGGGGATGGTTGCCCCAGACCCTCGGCCTGCCCGGGCCCGGCCTTGGCTCGCCGACTCCGTGCGCAGCGCCGCCGGGGATCAGCCCACCGTGGGCAACGACTCCGGAGGTCAGCCGACCTGGGCCCGCGCGGCAGTGAAGGCCTCCACACACCTGCGCACGTCGTCCTCGCTGTGGGCCGCCGACATCTGCACCCGGATGCGGGCCTTCCCGACCGGGACGACGGGGAACGAGAACGCGATCACGTAGACGCCGTGCTCGAGCATGGCGTCGGCGATCGCGGCGGCCTTGCGGGCACCGTCCTCGCCGGCGAACATCACCGGGATGATCGCGTGGGTGCCCGGCAGCAGCTCGAACCCGGCCTCCGTCATGAGCGTGCGGAAGAGCTCGGCGTTGCGCCGCAGTGCTTCTCGGCCCTCGTCCGAGGTGCGTGCCAGCTCGATCGCCTTGATCGAGCCCGCGGCCACGGTCGGGGCGACGGCGTTGGAGAACAGGTAGGGGCGCGAACGCTGGCGCAGCAGGTCGACGATCTCCTGGTGCGCTGCGACGTAGCCGCCCGATGCGCCGCCGAGGGCCTTGCCGAGGGTGCCGGTGAGGATGTCCACCCGGTCCATGACAGCGAAGTGCTCCGGCGTGCCGCGGCCGCCTTCGCCGACGAAGCCGACGGCGTGCGAATCGTCGACGAGCACCATGGCGCCGAATTCGTCGGCCAGGTCACAGATCTCATCCAGCGGTGCGAAGTAGCCGTCCATCGAGAAGACGCCGTCGGTGACGATGAGCTTGCGCCGCGCGTCGGAGGCGGACTCGAGCTGGGCCCGCAGGTCCGCCATGTCGGCGTTCTTGTAGCGGAGCCGGCGGGCCTTGCACAGCCGGATGCCGTCGATCAGCGAGGCGTGGTTGAGCTCGTCGGAGATGACCACGTCGTCGGCGCCGAGCAGCACCTCGAAGACGCCACCGTTGGCGTCGAAGCAGGACGAGTAGAGGATCGTGTCGTCGGTGCCGAGGAAGTCCGAGATCGCGGACTCGAGCTGCTTGTGCAGTTCCTGCGTCCCGCAGATGAAGCGGACGGACGCCATCCCGAAGCCCCAGTCGTCAAGCGCCGCAGCAGCGGCCGCCTTGACGTCGGGGTTGTCGGCGAGACCGAGGTAGTTGTTGGCACAGAAGTTGAGTGCGTCCGCCTTGGCCGTGGTGATGTGCGCCGACTGTGGCGAGGTCAGCCGCCGCTCGTCCTTGAACAGGCCCGCGTCGCGGATCTCCTGCAAAGTGGTGCCGATCTCGTCCTTCACTGATCCATACATCGGTGCCCTTTCGTCGTCGCTCTGGTCGTATGCCGGGTGCGTGCCGAGGTGGTCAGCTCCAGTCGAGGACGACCTTGCCACACCGCCCGGAACGGGCCGCGTCGAAACCGTCCTGCCACTGCTCGGCGGGGAAGCGGTGGGTGATGACCGACGCGACGGCCTCACGCAGCCGATCCGAGGTCTGCAGCATCGAGCTCATGGCATACCACGTGTCATACATCTGCCGGCCGTAGATGCCCTTGATGGTGATCATGTGGGTGATGACGCGGCCCCAGTCGATGGGGAAGGGGTCCTTCGGCAGGCCGAGCATGGCGATCCGTCCGCCGTGGTTCATGTTGGCCAGCATCTCCTCGACGGCCGACGGGTTGCCGGACATCTCGAGGCCGATGTCGAAGCCCTCGCGCATGCCGAGCTCACGCTGGGCCTCGGCCACCCGGCGCTCGGCGACGTTGACCACGAGGTCGGCGCCGGCGCCGCGGGCGAGGTCGAGACGGTAGTCGCTGACGTCGGTGACGACGACCTTGCGGGCGCCGACGTGCCGGGCCACGGCCGCGGACATCACCCCGATCGGGCCGGCGCCGGTGACGAGCACGTCCTCGCCGGCGAGGGGAAAGCTCAAGGTGGTGTGGACCGCGTTGCCGAGCGGGTCGAAGACGGCCCCCAGGTCCGGGTCGAGGTCGTCGGGCTGGACCCACACGTTGCTCGCGGGGATCACGACGAAGTCGGCGAAGGCACCGTCCCGGTTGACGCCGACGCTATTGGTGCGGATGCACAGGTGGCGGCGCCCGGCCCGGCAGTTGCGACAGGTGCCGCAGACCACGTGTCCCTCGCCGGAGGCCTTCTGACCGACCTGCACCGAGTCGACGTCCGCCGCCACCTCGACGACCTCGCCGAAGAACTCGTGGCCCAGGACCAGTGGCGGGCGCACGGTGGAGGCGGCCCAGTCGTCCCACTGGTCCAGGTGCAGGTCGGTGCCGCACAGGCCCGCCCGAAGCACCCGGATCTTGACCTCGCCGGGGCCCACCTTCGGCTCGGGCCGATCCACCAGCTCCAGGCCGGGGCCGGCCTCGGGCTTCACGAGTGCTCGCATCGGCGCTTCCTCCAGGGACGAGTGGTCGGGTCGATCGGGTCGATCGGAATGCAGGGATCACGCTACCGTCGCGTGCTGCGCCGGCTCAGGTGGCGTGGCCCCGGTCGAAATAGACGACCGCGCTGTCGGAGGGCCTGGTGGTCACGGATGCCGGTGAGGGACCGCGGGCGCCGCTCGGCGAGAATGGCGCCACGCGCCGGGGCGCGGACCGATGGTACGAACCTGCTGGAGGCAGACCGATGACGCTCGCGCTGACCAACGCCCGAATCGTTCTGCCCGAGGACGTCGTGGACTCGGTTGCGCTGCGGGTCGACGGCGACCGGATCGTCGAGGTGGCCGACCGTCCGGCACCGGGCGACACGGAATTGGACCTCGGCGGCCGGTGGCTCGTCCCGGGGTTCGTCGACACCCACGTCCACGGTGGTGGCGGCGAGAGCTTCCAGTCCGGTGAGCCCGAAGCGGTCCGCCGAGCCGTGGCCCACCACCGGTTGCGGGGGAGCACCACGGTGGTCGCGAGCCTGGTGTCCCGCCCCGTTGGCGAGATGGTCGAATCTGTCGCTCGGCTGCGCGAACTCGTGACCGACGGTGTCGTCGCCGGTGTGCACCTCGAGGGACCGTTCCTGTCCGAGGGCCGCTGTGGTGCCCACGACCCGGCGCTGCTGCGTGACCCGGACCCCGAGCTGGTGCGGCAGCTGCTCGACGCGGGGCGGGGCGCAGTGCGGATGGTGACGATCGCGCCTGAGCGCGCAGGTGGGATCGCTGCGGTCCGCGCCGTCATCGCAGCCGGCGCGGTGGCAGCTGTCGGCCACACCGACGCGACGTATGCCGTGGCGCGCGAAGCAATCGGTGCGGGCGCCACCGTCGCCACGCACCTGTTCAACGCAATGGCTCCCTTGCACCATCGGGAACCGGGCCCGGTCCTTGCCCTGCTCGACGACGAGCGGGTGACCGTCGAGCTGATCCACGACCACGAACACCTGCATCCCTCAGTCGTGCGGCATGTCTTCGCCGTGGCGGGTGGCCGCACCTCCCTGGTCAGCGACGCCATCTCCGCGGCAGGTCTCAGCGACGGCGACTACCTGCTCGGAGGCCTCGGCGTCGTGGTCCGTGACGGAGCCGCGCGGCTCGCCGAGGGTGGCGCGCTCGCCGGCAGTACGGTCGATGTGCACCGTGCGTTCGTCAATGCCGTGCGTGACGGCATCGCCATTGCGGACGCGGTCGCCTCGGCCGCGTCCACGCCCGCACGCGCACTCGGACTGGACCACGTCGGCTGTCTCACGCCGGGATTCGCAGCCGACGTGCTCGTTCTCGATGACGACCTCGAGATCGTGGCGGTGATGAAGGACGGCGGCTGGTTGGGGGACGCCCCGCAGCGCTTCTAGGCCGGCACAGGGAGGAAGAGCCTCCGGATCGGTGATCCCGCTCGCGGGTGGCGGAGGCCCCGGCCACCGGGCTCGGCGCGCTGGAGGCGGAGACTTTTCCCCTTAGGACGCGACCGGTGAGCATCCGCTGCTGACACGGTCCCGAGGGAGCGGGCGGTGGCACCCCAGGATTCGACCATCCGGGACTTTGGGCCCTGACCACCCCGTGGCCGTGGGGAGATGGTGGGTCTGAGGCATCAGGAGCCCATCCCTTCGGTGGTTCCGTCCAATGAAGGAGCAGGTCATGACAACCTACGGCGACTCACAGGTTCCGTCGCTCGGGACGGACCATCGCGGTTCAACCGTGTTGTCGTTCGACGAATGCTTGCGACGTCTCCGCGAGGTTCCCGTCGGCCGGCTGGGACTTCGTAGCGGCGGTGACATCGTGATGCTGCCGGTCAACCACTTCGTCAGCGGGACGACCGTCTCCTTCCGTACGGACTGGGGCTCCAAGCTCGAGGCCCTTCCGAACGGAGCTCCGGTGTCCTTCGAAGCGGATGACTTCGACGAAGCGTCCCGGACCGGATGGAGCGTGCTGGTGAAGGGCGTCGTCGAGTGGATCGAGGATGGCACGGAGTCGGAGGCGCTGGATCGGACGGCGCCTGTCAGTTGGCTTCCAGCAACCGCAGACGCGGTCTGGGTCAGGATCTGGCCGGAAGAGGTGACCGGCCGGGAACTGACGCCACCGTCTCGGGCCGTGACCCCTCCGCTGAGGTGACGTATGAGGCGACCGACACCGAACGCGGACGGTCAACGCGTAACAGGCGTTCCTCGTGATGGAGTGCGCCGTCAGGGACTCGAACCCCGAACCCGCTGATTAAGAGTCAGCTGCTCTGCCAATTGAGCTAACGGCGCGCGAGGCGAAACATTAGCAGGATCGGGCCCCGGTTAAGAAATCGAGGGGTGTGCGCGAACCGTGGATGTCGGGAGCAGGCTGAAGGTGGACCGTCCGGACGCCGCCTGCCCGCCGCCGACGACGCGGTAGGTGACGGTGTAGGTGCCGCCGCCCAGGTGGCGCCGCAGCGGGAGCACGACCCGGCGGCCCTCGACCGACGCCGACCCGCTTGCGACACCCGCCCCCGTGCTGTCGGTCACGGTCACGACCGTCGCGGACGCGACCACGTCCTCGTTGAAGATCAGCACGGCGGTCTGCGGCTCTGCCGTGAGCACAGCACTGGCCGCGGGGGTGAGGCGCACCAGCCGAGGGTGTGCCGAGGCGGACTCGGCCGAGTAGACCATCACCGCCGCGAGAGCGAGCAGCACGAGTGCGGCGAACCGCAGCGCGGTGCGGGTGGTGTCCAGGGGCAGGGGGCGAAGGTCCGCAGACATGACCATGAGTGTCCCGATCGCGGATGTGAGGACGCTGAGAGCGCCCGCGCGCGACGAAGGGGCCCGGTGCTCCCGGGCCCCTCGTTGAGTGGGGTGAGTGACGGGACTTGAACCCGCGACATCCGCGACCACAACGCGGCGCTCTACCAGCTGAGCTACACCCACCATGAATGACGCGCCCCGGCCGGGATGGCCTGCGCGGGACGCGGTCAGCGGCGACCATGCTACCCGGTCGCGGGCCGTGGACCGAACCGGGGCGTCAGGCCTCCACCGGGCCGATCTCGTGACGGTCGCGGATCACCTTGGCGGTGTCGGAGTCCGGGCCCGGCGGCGGCACGAAGACGGCCTCCCGGTAGTAGCGCAGCTCGGCGATGCTCTCCCGGATGTCGGCCAGGGCTCGGTGCCCGCCGGCCTTGCGCGGGGCGGCGAAGTAGGCGCGGGGATACCAGCGCCGGGCCAACTCCTTGATCGAGGAGACGTCGATGATCCGGTAGTGCAGGTAGGACTCGAGCTCGGGCATGTCCCTGGCCAGGAAGCCCCGGTCGGTACCGACGGTGTTGCCGCCGAGCACCGCCTTGCCCGGCTCGGTGACCCACTCGCGGACGTAGTCGAGCACCTGCGCCTCCGCGTCGGCCATGGAGATGCCCTGCTCGAGCTCGGCCAGCAGGCCGCTGTTCGTGTGCATCTCACGGACGAAGTCACCCATCTGCTCGAGGGCCTCGGCGGGCGGCTTGATGATCAGGTCCACGCCGTCGCCGAGCTGGACCAGCTCGTAGTCGGTCACCAGCGCCGCCACCTCGATGAGGGCGTCGGCGCCCAGGTCCAGCCCGGTCATCTCGCAGTCGATCCAGACGATCCGGTCGGTCAGTGCTCGCTCGTTCACGGTCTCAGCCACGGCAGCCACCTTAGAGCCACGTCGGCTACTCTGCGGCCCCATGACCTGGTCTGCGCCCGAAGGGCAGGCTCCTGGCCCATCCGCGGGACCGGCCGGCGCACTGACCCGCGGGCGCAGCCAGGTGCTGCGGACCTGGCTGCGCGTGTCGCTCACCGTGATCGGTTTCGGCGTGTGCGCCGCGGTGCTGGTCGCCGCGATCGGTCACGAGGCCGGTGTGACGGCCACCCTTGTCGGCCTGGTTCTCGCGGTGCTGCCGCTCGGTGTGGTCGTGCCGGCGTTCCTCTGGCTCGACCGGTTCGAGCCCGAACCTCCGCGACTGCTGCTGCTGACCTTCCTGTGGGGCGCGCTGGTCGCCAGCACGGTGGCCCTCGTCGTCAACACCTCGACCATGATGCTGCTCTCGCGGGCGGGAGCGGACGCCATGACGATCGGGGCGATCGCGGTCGCGCCGGTGGTCGAGGAAGTCCTCAAGGCCTCCGCGCTCGTGGTCATCCTCCTCCTGCGGCGGCGCGAGGTGGACAGCGTCGTCGACGGCATCGTCTATGCCGGCATCGCGGCCGCCGGCTTCGCCTTCGCGGAGAACATCCTCTACCTCGCTCGTGCCTTCCACGACTACGGCGGCGATGGGCTGGTCTTCACCTTCCTGCTGCGCGGCGTCATGGGGCCCTTCGCCCATCCGCTGTTCACCTGCTGCACCGGCCTGGCCGTCGGCATCGCGGTCACGACACACCGGAAGGTCCTGCGCGTGCTGGTGCCGGCGGCCGGGCTGATCATCGCCATCGCCCTGCACAGCTTCTGGAACCTCACCGCGGCAGCAGGCGCCTCCGGCTACGTGCTCCTGTATGCCGTGCTGCAGGTGCCGGTCTTCCTCGCCTTCGTGACCGCGGCCATCTTGATCCGCCGGCACGAGGGCCGGGTCATCGGGCGACACCTCGTGCCGTATGCCGATCGCGGCTGGCTGAGCCCGGGAGAGGTCACCATGCTGGCGTCGATGCGCGAGCGGCGCCGAGCGCGCACCTGGGCACGGCTGGGGGGAGGCCGGACGGCGCTCACGGCGATGGAGGCCTTCCAGGACACCGCGAGCGAGCTCGCCCTGCTGCGGCGGAGGATCAACCGAGGGAAGGTCGACGCGTCCATGCTCGCGACCGAGCGTCTCCTGCTGGACCGGCTGATGGCGGGCCGCACCGCCTTCCTGGGGCACACGCCATACTGAGTGCCCGAGCGAGTCGCCGCCGCTACCACCGCAACCGGTCGTCGAGGTGGGCTCCCGCGGCGCGCACCGCGGCGTCGGCGTCACGGGCCGTGAGGGCGGTGACGATCGGTCGGTGGTCGACCCACTCCGCCTGGGCGAGGTCGGGCCCGCTCCACCTCGCGAGGGACTCCTCCACGGCTCCCGCCACGTCGTTGTAGAGCTGCACCAGAAGCGGGTTGTGACTCGCGGCCACGAGCAGCGCGTGGAAGGCCGCGTCGTCGGCCGCCCAGCCCGCGGCGTCGTTGCGGTCCCAGGCCGCGTCGCGGCGTTCGAGCGCCTTGGACAGGCGGGTCAGGTCGGCGCGGGTCCGACGCTGTGTGGCGAGTCGTGCCGCTTCGACCTCCAGGGCGCGTCGCACCTCGGTGACGTGACGCACCTCCGAGTCTGCGAGCAGCCGCCGCACCGGGCCGGACACGCTGCTGGTGGAGACCACGAAGGTGCCGGCGCCGTGCCGGACGTCGAGGACCCCCAGGTGGGCCAGCGCCCGCACCGCCTCTCGGACCGTGTTGCGCCCCACGCCGAGCGCAGCAGCGAGGTCGGCCTCCGCAGGGATGCGCTCGCCGACCTCCCACTCGCCGGACTCGATCAGCCTGCTGAGCTGCTCGATGGTCTGCCCGACCAGGCCGCGGCGTTGCGTGGTCTCGAGCGGCATCGGTGTTCCTCCAGACATCCGGTCATCCCATGTCTTGCTACCCTACGTCAGTGCCCGTCCCGACCCCATTGCCTCGTCGCCGTGTCGCCGCCCGGCCTCGGAAAGTGGCCTGGGCCCTGGTCATGACCGTGCTGGTCGCCCTCAACCTGCGCGCTGCGGTCACCAGCCTCGGGCCCGTGCTCCCTCGTGCCAGGACTGAGCTCGGCCTCGGGGCCTCGGCAGCCAGTTTTGCGACGGCCGCCCCGGTGCTCTGTTTCGGCCTCTTCGCCCTCGTCAGCCCCTGGCTCGCCAAACGGCTAGGGCTCGACCGGGCCATGGCGCTGTCGGTGCTCATCCTGGTGGCCGGCCTGTTCGGTCGTCCGGTGGCCGGCGAAGCGGCACTGCTGGTGGGCACGGTGCTGTGCTGCATCGGTATCGCGGTCGCGAACGTGCTGCTGCCCGCCGTGGTCAAGGAACGGGCCCCGAACCGCATCGGCCTGGTCACTGGCGCCTACACCGCCGCGCTGGCCGGCGGGTCCGCCCTGGCGGCTGCGGTCTCGGCGCCCTTGGCCGACAGCTTCGGCGTGCGCATCTCGCTGTGGGCCTGGGCGGCGCCCGCCCTGGTGGCCCTTGTGGTCTGGGTCCCGCACCTGTGGGCCCGTCAGGGGCCCGACGTCGCTCCCTCCGGGGCGCGGTCGGACGTCCCCGAGGCCGGCACGGCGTCGGTCTGGCGCAGCCCGGTCGGCTGGGCCCTGGCCGTCCTGTTCGGCGCGCAGGCCACCACGGCATACGTGACCATGGGCTGGCTCCCCACGTTGCTGCAGCACCGCGGGATCGGCGAGACCCAGGCGGGGCTGCTGCTCGCCGCGTCCATCCTGGTCAGTGTCCCGGTCTCGGCCGTGGTGCCGACGATGGCGGCGCGGCGCTATTCCCAGGTGGGCCTGATCACCGTGCTCACGATGAGCGCCTTCCTGGGCCTGACAGGCCTCACCTTCGCTCCGACGTGGGCCTCCTGGGCGTTTGCCGCCGCACTCGGGATCGGCAACGGCGTCTTCCCGCTGACGCTCACCTTGTTCAACATCCGCGGTCGCAGTCCTTCGGAGACCCAGTCGCTGTCGGCAATGGGGCAGGGCGTGGGCTACCTGCTCGCCGCGGCGGGTCCGTTCGCGTTCGGCGTGGTCGGCTCGATGACCGGCGACTGGCGGTTGCCGATGTTCGGGCTCTTGGTGGTCGTCCTCCTCCAGGTGGCTGCCGGGCGGGTGGCCGGCCGCCCCCGGAGCCGCCCGGCTCCCCCCGGCAACGCAGCCGCGGTGCTCGAGGCGGGGGA
>NZ_VOHR01000550.1 GCF_009192725.1 Segeticoccus rhizosphaerae
TGGCCGACCTGGTGGTCCTGCCGGGCTCGCGCGCCACGGTGTCCGACCTGTCCTGGCTCCGGTCGCGCGGCCTCGACCGGGCGTTGGCTCGGCGGGCCGCGGAGGGCCGTCCGGTGCTGGGTATCTGCGGCGGCTACCAGATGCTCGCCCGGACGATCGAGGATCCAGACGGTGTCGAATCACCTTCGGGCGGAAGCGTGCCCGGCCTGGGCCTCCTGCCGACGACGGTGCGGTTCGAAGCGGTCAAGAAGTTGGGGGCGCCACGGGGGGAGTGGCGCGGGACGGCCGTGACGGCATACGAGATCCACCACGGGACAACGCGGCTCCACCCGTCAGCCGCAGTACCGGACACCGTGGGGGATTCGCGCGAACGGTTCCTGGACGGGTGGCGGGTCGGCAGCGTCTGGGGGACGACCTGGCACGGCACGCTGGAGAACGACGCCTTCCGCCGCGCGTTCCTCCGGGCCGTCGGGCGACAGGCCGGTCTGCGGTGGCGTCCGCTGGCCGACGCTCCGGGTTTCGCACAGCGGCGGGAGGCGATGCTCGACCGGCTCGCCGACGCGGTCGAGGAGCACCTCGACACCGACGCGCTGTCGCGCCTGATCGGCCTGGAGGGCTGACGAGCCGACCGCCGAGGCATGACAAAGCTGCCCGGTCGCGGCATGCTCGAGGTATGACGCGCGCCAGCCACGACCGGACGCTCATCCTCCTGCGCCACGCGAAGGCCGAGCAGGGCAGCGGGGTGGATGCCGAGCGGAAGCTGACCGACCGCGGGGTGCGGGACGCCAAGGCGGCCGGCCGGTGGATCGCCGAGCACGGCTACGGCGCCGACGAGGTGCTGTGCTCACCGGCGGTCCGCACCACGATGACGTGCGACGCGGTGGCCACTGCGGGGTGCTCGGAGGCCGAGGTGCGGCACGACCGTCGGATCTACAACGCCAGTCCCGAGGCGTTGCTCGAGGTGCTTCACGACGCGCCGGAGGACGCGAATGTCGTCCTGCTGGTGGGCCATGCTCCCGGACTCCCTTCGCTCGCCAGCCTGCTCGCGGACGGCAAGGGGTCGACGATCGCCCACGAGCACATGTCCGAGGGGTTTCCCACCAGTGGGATCGCGGTCCTCAGCTACGCAGGGGCCTGGTCGGAGCTCGGGTTCGCGGACGCGCGGCTCGAACGCTTCGGCGTGGGGCGCGGCTGACTGCCCGGTCAGCCGGCCAGGAACGACAGCCGGACCCGGCGTTCCTCGTTGTCGACGTTGAGGTCAACCAGGCAGATGCTCTGCCACGTGCCGAGAGCGAGCCGGCCACCCTCGACGGGCACGGTGGCATACGGCGGGATGAGGGCCGGCATGACGTGCGAGCGGCCGTGCCCCGGCGTGCCGTGCTGGTGCCGCCAGCGGTCGTCGGCCGGCAGCAGGTCG
>NZ_VOHR01000551.1 GCF_009192725.1 Segeticoccus rhizosphaerae
CGGCCGGGGTCGCGGCCGGGGTGCCGACCGCGATGCTCTCCCGCGGCATCGCCGGCGTCGCGGGGCGCACGCTCGTCGTCAACCTGCCGGGCTCCGTCGGGGGAGTGCGCGACGGTCTGGCGGTGCTCGAGGCCGTCGTCCCGCATGCTCTCGACCAGATTGCCGGTGGTGACCACTGATGTCCTCGTGGTGGCCGGTGACCCTGCACGCCACCCACCCGAACGGCACGGAGGTGACGCTGCGGCCCCTGCGGCGGCGGGACCGCCGCGAGTGGACGGCGTTGCGTGCGACCAATCTCGATTGGTTGCGTGAGTGGGAGTCGACGCTGCCCGAACCGTCCGACCGGCAACTGTCCTTCCGCGGCCTGGTCCGGCTCTACCACGTCGAGGCCACAGCGGGTCGGATGCTGCCGCTGGTGATCGAGGCCGACGGCAGGCTGGTGGGCCAGATGCATCTCTTCGGCGTCGCATGGGGATCGCTGCGCTCCGGAGCGATCGGCTACTGGATCGATCGCTCGGTGGCGGGGCAGGGTCTCACCCCGTTTGCGTTGGCGTTGCTGGGCGACTTCGCGATGCGCGACATGGGCTTGCACCGGATCGAGGTCAACATCCGGCCGGACAACGCCCCGAGCCTGCGGGTCGTCGAGAAGCTGGCCTTCCGGGACGAAGGGCTCCGGCAGGGCTACCTGCACATCAACGGGGCCTGGCACGACCACCGCACGTTCGCGCTGACCGTCGAGGACCTGCATGGCGAGCGCCTGATGGACCGGCTGAATCGCTCGTCGGGCCAGCCACTTTGGCGACACACCGAGCAGGGTCCACGTTAGGTCGCTGATACCGCCTACCGTCGGTCCCGTGCCTTCCAGCAGCCTGATCTTCGTTCTCGTCGTGGCAATCTGGGCTGCCTACCTGCTGCAGCACTGGATTCGCCGCCGCGACCACCTGTCGACCGCCCGATCGGTCGACCGCTTCTCCGAGGCCATGCGGGTCCTCGAGCGTCGCAAGCCCCTTCCGGAGTCGCCGCTGGCGGCTCCGGAGCCACGTTCCTACGCCGTGAGCCCGGCCCGTCCCTCGAGGGCCACCGTGACCGTCAAGCGTGCCGTTGCCCAGCGGCCCGCGGCGCCGGCCGCCACTCGGACCGCTCGGGCCACCGAGGCACCGAAGGTGCGGGTCCGGGGACGCATGGCGAGGCTGCTCTCCGGGCTGACTCGCCGGCGGCTGCACGGCGCCTCCTTCGTCCTCTGCCTGCTGGCCGTCGTCGGGAGCGCCGTCCTGGTCCCCGTGATCGGACTGACGTGGTGGGCGGCCGGCGGTTCCGGCGTGCTGCTCGTGCTCGACCTGGTCTGGCTGCGGCACGCGGCCGCCGTCCGGCGCCGGCGGAGTCGTCAGGAACACGCCGCCCG
>NZ_VOHR01000552.1 GCF_009192725.1 Segeticoccus rhizosphaerae
CGCGACCGGTGGTGCCCGCTCCGGGACCGCCGGGGCCATGACCGCCGGGTCCGCCGCCGGGCAGGATGCTCTGCGGCCGGCCCGCAATGAGCCACGCGATGGCGCCGACCGGTGGCGCGATGACGATGAGCAGGATCCAGATGAGCTTGTGCAGGTTGCGCACCTGCGACTCCTCGGTCTGGATGCACTCCACGACGGCATAGACCGTCACGAGGATGATGAGGAGAGGAACCAGCAGACGGAGCACGGCGCCTCCTTGGTCTGTTCAACTCGTTCAACGCTGCTTCGTTCAACGCTCTACCCTTGATCTTGCCAGTTTGCACCGTCAAACACGAACAGACCTCGGACTGCTGCCCGGTCGGGCTTGCCCGGCCCCCGCAACGGGATCGTGGCGACGGTCACCAGGCGCTGCGGGAGGGCGTGGTCAGGGAGTATGCCGCGCAGCCGGTCGCGCACGTCCCGCACCGTCGGGGCCGGTCCGTCCATGACGATCGCGGCGCTGACCGCCTCACCCCATTCCGGGTCGGGGCTGCCGACGACGACGGCCTCGAGCACGCCGCCCAGGTGGGCGACGAGCGCCTCCTCGACCAGCCGTGGCGCGACCTTGAGCCCGCCGCTGTTGATCAGGTCGTCGACCCGGCCCTCCACGTGCAAGCGCCCGTCGACCCACCGGCCGACGTCGTCGGTGCGGAACCACCGGGTGCCGTCCGCGCCGGTGTGGAAGGCGCGCTCGGTCAGGTCGGGGCGGCCGAGGTAGCACTCGGCGAGGGTGGCCCCGCCGAGGCTGATCCGCCCCTGCTCGTCGATCCGCACCCGGGTCGGTGTCAGAGGCCGCCCGTCGTAGACGCACCCGCCGGCGGTCTCGCTCATCCCGTAGGTGGTGAGCACCCGGACGCCGGCCTCGCCCGCCCGGCGCAGGAGCGCGGGGGGAGCGGCTGCGCCCCCGAGCAGGATGCCGTCGTAGCGGGCCAGCGCCGCCACTCCTGCCGGGTGGGCGAGCAGCCGGCCGAGCTGGGTGGGGACCAGCGCGGTGTAGAGGCGGGACGAGCGGTGGTCGCTGGTCATCGACGCCGTGGCAGCAGCGAATATCTCGGGACGGAAGCCCCCGGTGAGGTCGAGCACGACCGGGGCGGTGTCGGCGACGATCGACCTGATCAGCACCTGCAGTCCCGCGATGTGCTGGGCGGGCATTGCCAGCAGCCACCGGCCGGGACCCCCCAGGCGCTCATGAGTGGCGTCGGCCGACGCCGTGAGCGCGGCGGCAGTGAGCACGGCCCGCTTCGGTGTCCCCGTCGAGCCGGACGTGCCGACCACCAACGCCGTCCCGGGCCGGACGGTCTCCCCCGCGGTCGCCGGGGCGGG
>NZ_VOHR01000553.1 GCF_009192725.1 Segeticoccus rhizosphaerae
CGGTGCGCGGTCAGGGGCGCCTGCGACCCCGCATGAGCGCGCTCACCCGGCCGCGCACCGGCCTGCCGAGCCTCTGGCCCGTCTCTGCGACGGTGCGCGGCAACCACTCCAGGCCGGGGCGCGGGTTCCATGCGGAGGTGGCCTGTTCGGGATGCTCCAGGTCGAGCTGCCGCAGGACGTGGTCGATGGAGACGAGCATCGAACCCTGGAGCATCCAGGTGCCGCTGTCGACCTGCGCGTCGACGTCGATCATGGTGAGCTCGGTCAGGATGGCCCGTGTCTCGGCGACGAGCTCGGCCAACCGGTCGCGGGCCTCCTCGGCGGACTCGGCCCGGTCGCTGGCGATGAGGTCGCCGAAGACGTCCAGCGCCTGGCTGAGCGAGTCCACCACCACCGAGAAGGCGCGGCGCAGCTCACGGGTCCGGTCGTCGCGGGCTCTCGGCGTCGTGGTCTCCTGCTTGATCACCACGATGAGGGCGCGCTCGGCCGATCGGCACTGGTCCAGCCGTTGCAGGCCGACCCGCAGCTCCGGATGGATGCGCAACGCGGCGAGGGCTCGAGGGTTGAGCTTGCGCCGCTCCTCGACGACGTCGACGGCGTCTGCCGCCTCGGCCAGCTCCCGACCGATGTCGTCCAGGGAGCCCAGCCACTCGTCCGCCTCCTGCGGAGCCGGCACTCGCGACGCGAGTGCGTCGGCGACCCGGTCCAGCAGGGCCGCCTGAGCACGGGCAACGCCCCGGACCGCATGCCGGGCGCGGGTGTTCGGGATGGTGACCGGCACCAGCAGGCTGATCACGATCCCCACTCCGGCGCCGACGAGGGTGTTCATCACCCGGGTCTCGGCGGCCAGGCTGTGCGAGGCCACGCCGAGGATGAGCATCGCGCTGATCGCGGCCTCCAAGGACTGGGGGCCGAGCCGGAGCACCCGCGCCAGCACCAGCGCGACGGCCACCACGGCCCCCAGGCTCCACCAGGCCAACCCGAAGGAGGACGAGACCCCGATCGCCAGCAACACACCGGTCAGCACCGCCCCGACACGCACCAGGCCCATGCGCAGCGTGCTGACGGTTGACGCCTGCACCACCAGCAGGGCGGTCAGCGGTGCGGTCAGGTCGATCACGGGCGAGTGGAGAGCCGCCGAGGCGAGGTAGGCCAGCACTGCCGCGCCGGTCAACCTGCTGACCTGGGCCGTCGCCGGTCGAAGCGTCGACGGGATGTCCGACCAGCTGCGGGGCGCACCGGGCCAGATGCGTCGGACCAGCCGCCGCAGGCGGTGGCGCAGCCGTGACCACAGCTCTTCCCGACGCACCGGCCCAGCATGGCACCCCCCGGCAGCCGGGCGCGGCGTAGGCGGGGCC
>NZ_VOHR01000554.1 GCF_009192725.1 Segeticoccus rhizosphaerae
CCCCGGGCGGCGGATCGTGCCCAGGGCGCCTTCGCGCGCACCGTCGGTATGACGGCCGGCCGGCTGCGCGGGTCAGCCCTGGTCGTCCTCCGGCTCGCCGGCATCCGGGTCCACGTCGGGCAGCAGCCCGGCCGCCTCGTCGGGGTCGGTGCGGAAGCCGCCCTCGCGGTCCGTGCTGGACTCACCGAGCGAACCGGCGCCGGCCTGGGTGTCCCGGTCGGTTCCGTGCTCCGTGCTGTAGTCGCCCGTCGCGGCGGCCCTGTCGGCGGCTCTGGTGTCACCGGCCCCGGTGTCGGCGGCCTGGTTGTCGTAGCCGCCCTGAGCGGTGTCGGTGGAGCTGCCGGAGCCGCTTCCGTCCACCGAACCGCCCGATCCGGCGGAGCCGCCCGAGCCAGTGGTGCCGCCCGATCCGGTGGTGCCGCCCGGCTGGTGCTCGTGCTCGGAACCGGCGCCGCCACCGAAACCGCCCTCCGCGTCACCACGGTCCTGGCTGGACTGCTGGGACTGACCGTAGTCGCCGGGGGAGGAGTCCTGACCCGAGTCCTGCGCGCCGCTGCTGGGCGCGTCGCCGGACTCGGACGGGTTGGCGCTGGCCCGCCCGGCATTGCCCATGCTGCCCATGCCCTCCGACCCGGTCGTGGTGCCGGAGTCGTCGGTCTGCTCGTAGCTCCCGTCGGTCGTGTCGTCGGAGTCGGACCCCGTGTTGTCGAAGTCGCTCATCACAATCTCCCTACCTGTCGAGGTGGAAACGTCGCGCCCTGGGCTTCCCCCGGGACTGCACATGCCCACACCTACCCCAAAGACGGCGTGTCATGGCAGGGCAGCGGCCATCGGATCTGACCGAGTCCCCGCCAGCGGCCTCTGCGAGACTGCCCGCGATGACTGCATCGCACCCTGCGTCCCACCCGCTCCACGACGTCGTGGTCGCGGTCGTCGGTGCCACGGCGAGCGGCAAGTCGGGCCTGGCCCTCGACCTGGCGCAGCGGCTCGACGGTGAGGTCGTCAACGCCGACGCCATGCAGCTCTACCGCGGGATGGACATCGGGACGGCGAAGCTCCCCCTGCAGGAGCGGCGGGGGATCGCCCACCACCAGCTGGACGTGCTGGACGTACGCGAGGAAGCCAGCGTCGCGGCATACCAGCGGTCGGCCCGAGCCGACCTCGAGGCGATCCTCGCGCGCGGGCGGGTGCCGATCGTGGCTGGCGGCTCGGGCCTCTACGTGCGGGCTGCGCTGGACCGGCTCGAGATCCCGCCGACCGACCCGGCGGTGCGGGCGGCGTGGGCCAGTCGGCTCGAGGACGAGGGCGTCGCGGCGCTCTTCGCGCGGCTGGCCGACGCGGACCCGGCCGCGGCCCGC
>NZ_VOHR01000555.1 GCF_009192725.1 Segeticoccus rhizosphaerae
AGCTCGGCTGCCTGCTCGAACAGCACGACCCCCGCGCCCGCCAGGGCCAGGCCACGGGCGGCGGACAGCCCCGCCGGGCCGCCACCCACGACGGCGAAGCGCCTCCCGACGCCGGCTGCACTCGGCCTGCCCACCTCCCCCAGCGACAGTTCCCGGGCGGCGCGCGGGTTCACCATGCACGACACGGGTTCGTCGACGACCGAGCGGTCGATGCAGGCCTGGTCACAGGCGATGCAGATGTTGACCGGACGGCCCCGGGCCGAGCGTCCCTTGCCCACCACCTCGGGATCAGCCAGGAACGGGCGCGCCATCGAGACGAAGTCTGCCGCGCCGACGCGCAGGAGCTCCTCCGCCTGGGCCAGCCGGTTCACGCGGTTGCCTGCGATCACGGGCAGGTCGCCGACCGCGGCCTTGACCGCGGCGGCCTCGGCGGCCCAGGCGGCCGGCGGCACGTTCAGCTGCACCGTCGGCACCGGAGACTCGTGCCACCCGATGCCGACGTTCAGCGCATCCACGCCGGCAGCCGCGAGCGCACGTGCGAACCGCTGGGTCTCGGCGGCCGTCGTCGAACCGGGGAGAAGGTCGGCGCCCGACATCCGGTAGATCACGGGGAACCGCTCACCCACGGCCGACCGCACCAGCCGAACCACGTCCAGGGGCAAGCGCATCCGTCGCTCGAGGTCTCCGCCGTAGTCATCGTCGCGGTGGTTGGTCAGCGGTGAGACGAACTGGTTGAGCAGGTAGCCCTCCGAGCCCATCACCTCCACGGCGTCGAAGCCGGACGAGGCAGCCGACGCGGCCCCTCGGGCGAAGTCCCCGGCGGTGGTCCGCACCTCTGCCGGGCTCAGCTCTCGCGGCGGGTCCGGCGAGAACCGGCTCGGCAACGCCGACGGTGCGACGGGCGACAGGCCGAACGAAGCTCTCGAGGCGTAACGACCTGCGTGGAACAGCTGCAGGGCCACCAGCCCTCCGGCCGCGTGCACCTCCTCCGTCACCCGGGTGAGGCTCTCTCGGTGTGCCGGCTCGTCGAGCAGGCCGTAGTGGGGCCCGGCGGCGCCGACCCGGCTGACGGCCCAGCCGCCGGTGATGACGAGTCCGGCGCCGCCGCGAACCCGTTCGGTGTAGAACGCGGCGAGGGCACGGCCTCCGTCCGCGTGGTCCTCCAGTCCGAGGTGCATCGCACCCATGACGACGCGGTGCGGCAGCACAAGCCCACCGATGGCGCCGGGCCGCCAGAGCAGGTCAGGCATCCGGGCCCACGCCGGGAGCTCGCTTGCCCCGTTGTTGCAGTGAACCATGGCGACGGGAGTCCCGGTGGGGGTCGCGACGACGTCGATCGCATGGTGCACCTGC
>NZ_VOHR01000556.1 GCF_009192725.1 Segeticoccus rhizosphaerae
ACGTGCGCCTCGGCCTGCACCCCGGACCCGAGCACCGCCAGGACCGAGGACTCGGGCCGGGCCAGCGCCTCTGCCGCCACCGCGCTGGCCGCGGAGGTGCGGATGGTGGTCACGGTGGTGCCGTCCATGAGCGCCACGGGGCGACCGGTCTGCGGGTCGAGCGCCGTGACGACGGCGGCGATGGTGGGCAGCCCCCGCTCGGCGTTCGCCGGTGCCGCGCTGCCGAACTTGCAGACGGCCCCGGTTTCGTCCGACACCCGGGCGGCGTAGCAGAACGACGACGACCCCTCCGGCCCGGAGAGCAGCAGCCGGGCGGGCAACTGCGCGTGCCCGAGCCCGAGCTCGCGGAAGGCGACCCGCTGCGACTCGATGGCGGTGTCCATGTCGAAGACCTGGGTCACGTCGGCCGCCGACAGCACCAGGAGGCCGTCCCGGTCAGCGGTCTCCATCGGTTCCTGCGTGCTCATCGCGCTCCTGGTGTCAGAGGGTTCGGTGATCGCGCTTGCGGCCCCGCTCGTTGCTGGGAGGGGGCGTCACGGATGACGCCTTCTCCCAGCAACGAGCTGAAGGGGCGGGGGTCAGACGGTGAAGTCGACGCCCTGGGCCAACGGCAGCTCGCCGGAGTAGTTGACCGTGTTGGTCGCGCGTCGCATGTAAGCGCGCCACGCGTCCGACCCGGACTCACGGCCGCCGCCGGTCTCCTTCTCGCCCCCGAACGCGCCACCGATCTCGGCGCCAGAGGTGCCGATGTTGACGTTGACGATGCCGCAGTCGGAGCCGACGGCGCTCATGAACCTCTCGGCCTCGGCCTGGTCCGACGTGAAGATGGACGATGAAAGGCCTTGCGGGACATCGTTGTTGAGCGCGATGGCTTCCTCGAGCGTGGAGTAGGTCATCACGTAGATGATCGGGGCGAACGTCTCCTGGCGCACGATCTCGCTCTGCTCGGGCATCCGCACGACCGCGGGTTCCACGTAGTAGGCGTCACCCGCGGCGTCGGCCAACCGGCGTCCACCGCCGACCAGGACGTTGCCGCCCTGTGCCTCGGCCTGCTCCAGGGCGGCGGCCATCCCGTCATACGCCCGCTGGTTGATCAGCGGCCCGACCAGGGTGCCCTCGGCGGTGGGGTCGCCGATGGGCAGGCGACCGTAGACGTCGGCCAGCCGCTTGGCGAGGTCTTCCGCGACGTCCTCGTGCGCGAGCACCCGACGCATGGTCGTGCACCGCTGCCCCGCCGTGCCCGCCGCCGCGAAGACGATGCCGCGCGTGGCCAGGTCCAGGTCGGCCGACGGCGCCACGATCGCGGCGTTGTTGCCGCCCAGCTCGAGCAGACAGCGGCC
>NZ_VOHR01000557.1 GCF_009192725.1 Segeticoccus rhizosphaerae
CGGCGCGCAGCAGTGGCAGCACCTTCGCGACCGCCGGCCCCGAAGGCACCGCACAGGGCAGCAGGCCGGTCTCGTCCACGCCGTCAGCGTATGCCGTGCCCCGCGGCGTCCCGGGGCAGGTTTCCACCGCCGGTGGGGCTCACCGGCAATGATGGCCGGGTGCTGCACCTTCGACTGCGCGTGCCCGAAGACCTGGTCGACGACGTCGCCGGCCTGCTGGAGGGGGAGGGCGAGACGGCCGTCAACGTGGCCGTCCTGCCGGGCGCCTACCGACGGCCGGACGGCGATCTCGTCATGCTCGACCTGCCGCGAGAGGGCGCCCAGCGGCTGCTCGGCCAGCTGCACGAGATCGGCCTGGTCGAGCGCGGCTCGATCACCATCGTCGACGACGAGGTCGTGCTGAGCGCGGCAGCCTCGGAGGCGGAGCGTTCGACCCCCGGCGCCCCCGAGGACGGGGTGGTGTGGGACGTCGTGGAGGACCACGCGCGAGAGGACATGCGGCTGTCCTTCTCCTACGTCGTCTTCCTGGTGCTCGCGACCCTCATCGCCGGGGTCGGCCGGCTGCAGGACCAGCCGGTCCTCATCGTCGGAGCGATGGTGGTGGGCCCGGAGTTCGCCCCGATGGCGGCGATCTGCCTCGCCGTGGCCCGACCTCGGCTGGGCCTGTTGCCTGGCGCAGCGTTGACCCTGGTCGGCGGCTACGTCATCGCGGTGCTGGTCGGCACCGTGATCTGGTGGGTCGTCTACCTCCTCGGCGGCTTCGACCCCGCTCAGCTCCACCACGGCCCGCAGACCGACTTCATCATCCAGCCGAGCGTGTGGTCGCTGGTGATCGCCGTCCTGGCCGGCACCGCGGGGGTCCTGTCGCTCACGACCGACAAGTCCTCGACGCTCGTCGGCGTCTTCATCTCGGTCACCACGGTCCCGGCGGTGGCCGTGCTGTCGCTCGCCCTCGCCACCGGTGACGGCGGGGACGCCGTCCACGCCCTGGAGCAGCTGGGCATCAACGTGTTCGGCATCCTCGTCGCCGGCACGCTCACACTGCTGCTGCAGCGCGTGATCTGGTCGCACACCGCCGTGCCCACCCCGCGCCGCAGGTCACCGAAGTCGGGCTGGTTCGCCGCACCGCGTCCCTGACCCGGGGAGGTCAGCCGGTCGGTCGGCGGTGGCCCGCGATACTGGTGCCATGACGAGCGCAACGCGACGACTGGCAGTGGTGACCGGGGCGAGCAGCGGCATCGGGGCGGCAACGGCGCGCCGGCTGGCCAAGGACGGTTTCGAGGTGGTGTGCGCCGCGCGGCGGCGTGAGCGCATCGAGGCCCTCGCGCAGGAG
>NZ_VOHR01000558.1 GCF_009192725.1 Segeticoccus rhizosphaerae
CAGTTCGCCCCCGTCTACGAGCAGGCGGCGACCAAGCACGACGACATCACCTTCGGCAAGGTCGACACCGAGGCCGAGCAGGGCCTCGCCGCGGCCGCCTTCACCGCGTCGGCCGCGGAGACGGCCCGGCCGCCGGTGTGGGAGCCGTAGATCTCGAAGTGCATGGGGTCGCGCCACCCGGGGACCCGGAACGGGGACGGGTCGTGCTTGGTGCCGAAGTCGCCGCCCCACCGGATGACGGTGAACCCGGCGGCCCGGTTGATGTCGGCGACAATCTCTCGGATCTTGTCGATCTGGTCCTGGTCGTAGCCGATCGCGGCGTACACGTCGGCGGCGTACTGGGCCTTGTGGTTCGGCTCGTACAGGTGGCGGCCGCCGTTGTAGTCGATCGCGGTCGCGGAAGCGTGGTTGGTGTCCTGGACGTACGAGTTGATGCCGACGTTGCTGGGCCGGTACCCGTGGATCTCCTCGCACTTCTCGACCTCGGCGTCCAGCCGCCGCACCAGGTGGTCGAGGATCTCCGCGACTGCCGGCGTGGCTCCGCTGACGTGGTACCCGTTGGGGGCGACGAAGTACGCCTTGGGTGCCTGGTCGAGGCGCGGCCAGTAGTTGAGCGTGGTTGCCATGTGGCGTTCCCCTCCGGGGCATAGAAGTGGCCGCCCTCGGCTGGGGGCGGTCGGCGTGAATTTCAGGAGATGGGGACGGCGCTGGCGTGCTTCTGCACGGGCGTCTCCGGGTCGTCGTGGATGCGAGACCACACGTCGACCTTCTTGGCCGGGTCGGCGGGCAGTGCGACGGCTCCGGTTGGCCCGACGAGCACCCGCAGGTATGCGAAGTCGGTGGCGTTGTCGACGGTGCCGGTGACCTTGAGGAACCAGTAGTCGGTGGTGAGCCGGTTGGTGCCCGGGAGCTGCTGCGTGGGCGCGGCCCGGACCCATTCGGCGGCGACCCAGTCGGAGTCGGTCGGCTGGGTGCCGTTGGGGACGATCGCGACCTCTGCGGCGTCGAGGGTGATGTCGAGTGCCATTGCCTGCTCCTATGAGGTGACGGGGCCGGGGGTCCAGCCGGTGGTGGGCGGTCCGGCGGTCCACTGGTTGCCGGTGAGTGCGCCCGCGTCCCACGCATGGGTGGGTGCGGCGCCGTCCCAGCCCTTGGTGACTGGTCCGGCGATGATGGTGATGTTGCGTTTGACGCGCGGTTCGGACTGGCCCTTCGCTGTGCCGGCCCGGACGCGGGCGCCCGCCCCTGAGCCGTGGCGGGTGGTGCTGCCGGTGGCAGCGCTCATGCGCACCCTGGCACCGGTCCCGGCTCCGGCGTGCCGGGTGCTCCCG
>NZ_VOHR01000559.1 GCF_009192725.1 Segeticoccus rhizosphaerae
CGCGCACGGCGTCGGCGTGGAGCGGCTCCGCGCGGTCGGCGTGCTCTTCGCCGACCGCCGGCTGGCCGGCAGGGGCATCGGCTCGGCGCTGCTCGAGACCGCCACCCGACACGCGCTCGCCGACGGTGGCGCACCCGTCCTGGACGTGGTCCCCCACCACCCCGCGCCGGTGGGCCTCTACCGCAGCCGCGGGTGGCAGGAGGTCGGCCGTTGCCGCACCGTGTGGCTCCCCGATCACGTGGACCCGCTCCACGTGATGATCCTGCCCCTGCAACACGAGGCGCGCGGGCTCGAAGCCCGTCGGTGCGGATAGCTTGTCCGGCATGGACGCGACGCTCTCGGACCGGTTGCGGGCGGCGGCGGCCCTCGTGGTCGAATCCCTCGGCGTGGAGGGCGCGGCCGCCGCGATGGCGCCGTTCGATGTCCCGAACCGCCGGGAGTGGACCTATCTGCCGGGGCCTCGGCCCGGTGCCATGCTCGGTGACCTGTCACCCGCCTGTCGTCAGCAGGTGATGGCCCTGATGGAAGCCGGTCTGAGCGCTGCCGGTGCTCGCACGGCCCTCGACGTGATGGCCCTCGACGGGGTGCTGCGCGAGCTCGAGCGCGACGTCGAGCGTCCCGGTTGGCAGCGCCGGCATTCCCTGCACTACTGGTTCCGGTTGCTCGGTGATCCCCGGGACAGTGTCTGGGCCTGTCACCTCGGCGGCCACCACCTCGCGGTCCACCTGACCGTGGTGGGTGATCGCGTGTCCGCGACGCCCCAGTTCTTCGGCGCCAACCCGGCGGTGGTGCCAACCGGCCCGCGGCAGGGGTGGCAGGTGCTCCGACCCGAGGAGCAGCGGGCACGCGCCCTGCTGGCAGCGCTCGGGCCGCCGGAGCGTGACCTGGCCATCGTCTCGGCGACAGCCCCCGGCGACATAGCCACCCGGCGCGACCCGGTCGCCGACCCGGCCCTGGTGCCAACCGGTATCCCTCGCGCCGCCCTCGACCAGCAGCAGCGCGACCTGTTGGACGCGTTGGTGGGCTGCTACCTCGAGCGCGTGGCCGACGAGGTGGCAGGTCCGGCCCGGCAAAGGGTGCACGAGTGCGACGACGACCAGGTGTCCTTCGCCTGGGCCGGCTCGACGCAGCTGGGCGGCCCGCACTACTACGCGGTGCGCGGACCGACCTTCCTGCTGGAGTACGACAACACCCAGGACGGCGCCAACCACGTGCACACGGTATGGCGGGACCTCGGCCGTGACTGGGCCGCCGACCTGCTGGCCGCGCACCACGCCGCCGCGCACTCGCGCGCCGACGACGACTGACCGCGGATCCCGTCGCCC
>NZ_VOHR01000056.1 GCF_009192725.1 Segeticoccus rhizosphaerae
CACGGCGCAGAGACCGGGTCGCCGGCCGGCCGGCGACCCGGTCTCTGCGCCGTGACCGACGAGGGGGAGCTGCGCGACGTCTTGGACCCGCGTCCGGTCAGCGCGCACGAACTGCTGCACGACGGCATGGTCTGGGACCTGGTGCGCGACACCGTGGACCTCGGGGAGGCCGGCACGGTCCGCCGCGAGTACCTCCAGCACCCCGGCGCCGTGGGCGCGGTCGCCCTCGACGACCGGGGACGCATCGCCCTGCTGCGGCAGTACCGCCACCCGGTCGGCATGGAGCTGTGGGAGCTGCCGGCCGGCCTGCTCGACAAGCCGGGGGAACAACCGTGGGTCGCCGCCGCGCGTGAGCTGGCGGAGGAGGCCGACCTGGTTGCCGCCCGATGGCACGTGGTGGCCGACTGGCAGAACTCGCCGGGCGGTTCGAGCGAGAACTGGCGCTGTTTCCTGGCGCGGGACCTGTCCGAGGTCCCCACGGGCGAACGGTTCGAACGCGAACACGAAGAGCTCGGTATGACGGTGAGCTGGGTCCCGCTCGAAGAGGCTGTGGACGCCGCGCTCACCGGACGAATCCACAACGCGTGCACCGTCGCCGGCGTGCTGGCGGCCCACGCCGCCCGGGAGCGCGACTGGGCCACCCTGCGGCCGTACGACGCCCCCTGGCCCGAGCACCCGGCATACCGATGACCGGTCCGCGGGCGCGGTTGCGTCAGCCGTCCACACGCAGCAACGTGCCGCCCTTCCACGTGATGGAGGTCTTCAAGGCGGCGACCAGGCGACAGGAGACGCACGGCGACCTCATCCTGCTGTGCGTGGGGCAGCCGGCCACGCCTGCGCCCCGGCCGGTGGTCGAGGCGGCGCGAGAGGCCGTGGAGACGCAGACCCTCGGCTACACCGACCCGAACGGTATCGCTCCGCTGCGCGGAGTCATCGCGGCGCATTACGCGAATTCGTATGGGCTGCAGGTTGATCCGGACCAGGTGCTGATCAGCAACGGGTCCTCGGGCGGGTTCAGCACCGTGGTCCTGGCGGCGTTCGAGGCGGGCGACACCATCGCCATGACACGGCCCGGCTACCCCGCCAACCGCAGCACGATCCAGGCGTTGGGCTGCCGTGTGGTGGACCTCGACTGCGACGAGTCGACCCGGTTCCAGCCCACGGTGGCGCAGCTGGAGGCGCTGCCGCAGCGGCCTGCCGGCGTCGTCATCGCCAGCCCGGCCAACCCGACCGGGACCATCATCGACCCCGAAGAGCTCGGCCGGATCGCGAGCTGGTGCGAGGCGGAGGGGGTGCTGCTGCTGTCCGACGAGATCTACCACGGCATCTCGTTCGGGCGGCGGTGTGCGAGCGCGTGGGAGTTCTCGGACCAGGCCGTCGTGATGGGGTCGATGAGCAAGTACTACTCGATGACCGGGTGGCGGCTCGGCTGGACCCTGTTGCCGCGCCACCTCTACGGCCCGGCCGAGCGGTTGCAGGCGAACCTGGCGATCTGTGCTCCGGCGGTGTCGCAGGCGGCGGCGATCGCGGGGTTCACGCCGGCGGCCACGACCGAGCTCGACGGGCACGTCGAGCGGTACGAGCGCAACCGTGACCTGTTGCTGCGCCGTCTGCCCGAGCTCGGCATCGACCGCTTCGCGCCCCCGGACGGCGCGTTCTACGCCTACTGCGACATCAGCCACCTGACCGACGACTCGATGACCTGGTGCCGCGACATGCTCGAACGCACCGGCGTCGCGCTGGCGCCGGGCGTCGACTTCGACCCGGTCGACGGGCACCGCTACATGCGGCTCAGCTTCTGCGGTTCGACCGAGCAGCTCGACGAGGCCCTCGACCGTCTCGTGGCCGCCATCTGACCGGGGGCCTCACAGCATCCGTGCGTTGTCCGCGGGTTCGTGGATCTGGCCCGCTCCTTGGTGGGCGAGGCGTGCGTTGTCCGCGGGTTCGTGGAGGGTGCACGCGGGCGGACAGCACCTCGGCAGCCCACCGTACGATGGGTGGCGGTGTCCGCGCAGGTGAGCGGACGGCATACTCCTGAACGACCCCGAGCAAAGGAACACTGGTGCTTCGCACTCACGAGGCCGGCACGCTGCGCGCCGACGACGCTGGAACGACCGTCACGCTGACCGGCTGGGTGGCCCGCCGCCGCGACCACGGCGGAGTCGCCTTCCTCGACCTGCGGGATGCCTCCGGCGTGGCTCAGGTGGTCGCGCGGGACGAGGTGCTGGCACAGGGTGGCGCGCACGAGCTGCGCAACGAGTACTGCATCAAGGTCACCGGTGAGGTGCGAGTCCGCCCCGAGGGCAACGCCAACCGCGATCTTCCGACCGGTGAGATCGAGGTGGTCGCCGACCAGCTCGAGGTGCTCAGCGCGTCGGCCCCGCTGCCGTTCCAGATCGACGAGCGCGTGACGGTGGGGGAGGAGGCGCGGCTGAAGTACCGCTACCTCGACCTGCGCCGCCCTGCACCAGGCGCCGCAATCCGCTTGCGCAGCAAGGTGAACCAGGCCGCGCGCACGGTGTTGGCCGAGCGGGACTTCGTCGAGATCGAGACGCCGACGTTGACCCGGTCGACGCCCGAGGGCGCCCGCGACTTCCTGGTGCCCGCCCGGCTGCAACCCGGGAGCTGGTATGCCCTGCCGCAGAGCCCGCAGCTGTTCAAGCAGCTGCTCATGGTGGCGGGCATGGAGCGCTACTACCAGATCGCCCGCTGCTACCGCGACGAGGATTTCCGCGCCGACAGACAACCCGAGTTCACCCAGCTCGACATCGAGATGAGCTTCGTTGAGCAGGACGACGTCATCGAGCTCGGGGAGGCAGTCGCGGCGGCGGTCTGGCGATTGATCGGGGTGGAGCTGCCGACACCGTTCCCGCGGCTGACGTATGCCGAGGCCATGGAGCGGTTCGGCACGGACAAGCCCGACCTGCGCTTCGGCCAGGAGCTCGTGGAGTGCACGGAGTTCTTCAAGGACACCACATTTCGGGTCTTCCAGGCGCCGTATGTCGGGGCGGTCGTCATGCCCGGAGGCGCGTCCCAGCCGCGCAAACAGCTGGATGCCTGGCAGGAGTGGGCCAAGCAGCGTGGCGCCAAGGGGTTGGCCTACGTGCTGGTCGGCGACGACGGCACCCTGGGCGGGCCGGTCGCCAAGAACCTCACCGACATCGAGCGCCAGGGTCTGGCTGGGCACGTGGGCGCGCAGCCGGGGGACTGCATCTTCTTCGCCGCGGGCCCGGTCAAGGCGTCCCGCTCGCTGCTCGGCGCGGCGCGGCTGGAGATCGGCCACCGTGGTGAGCTGATCGACGAGTCGGCCTGGTCCTTCCTGTGGGTCCTGGACGCGCCGCTGTTCGAGCCGACCACGGAGGCCGAGGCCAGTGGCGACGTCGCCGTCGGCTCGGGCGCCTGGACGGCGGTGCACCACGCGTTCACCTCGCCCAAGGCCGAGTTCCTGGACACCTTCGACACCGACCCCGGGTCGGCCCTCGCCTATGCCTACGACATGGTCTGCAACGGCAACGAGATCGGCGGTGGGTCGATCCGTATCCATCGCGAGGACATCCAGCAGCGCGTCTTCAGCGTGATGGGGCTGACCGAGGAGGAGCAGCGCGAGAAGTTCGGGTTCCTGCTCGACGCCTTCGCTTTCGGCGCCCCGCCGCATGGCGGCATCGCCTTCGGTTGGGACCGCATCTGCGCGCTGCTGTCGGGCACCGACTCGATCCGTGACGTCATCGCGTTCCCGAAGTCGGGCGGCGGCTTCGACCCGCTCACCGAGGCGCCCGCCCCGATCACGCCGCAGCAGCGCAAGGAAGCCGGCGTGGACGCCATACCCCCGTCCTCCTGAGTTGTTGCTGGCGAAGGGAGTCATCGATGACGCCGGTTGCCAGCAACAAGGGAAGTCAGGGGTCGAGGCGGCGGGAGGCCCACGACTGGGCCGTGCGGTAGCCGAGGCCGTGGTAGAGGCGGCGCGCAACATCGTTGTCGGAGAACATTCCGAGCGTGCACACCCCCTCACGCTCGACCGCCCGCCGGGTGAGCGCCGCGGTCATCGCCAGCCCGAGGCGTCGGCCGCGCAGGTGCGCGGCCACGGTGATTCCCGACAGGTGTGGGTGGCCGGCGTGGTTTCGGTGCAGGGCCGCGCACGCGACCAACGCGCCCGCGTCGTCGCGGACCCCGAGCCACAGCTCGGTGACCCCCTCGCCTGGGTGGGCGTGGGTCGTCGGGTTGCCCTGCTCGAGAAGGGCGGTGATCTCGGCGAGGTCCCCGGTGTCATCGAGCTCGACGAGCGCCTTCTCCTGCGCGAACACGGGTGGCGTCGTCGTGCTCCACATCCACTCCCAGTCACCGCCGGTGGACGTGCCGAAGTAGCGGGCGTGCAGACCCGCCGCGTGCTGGGGCAGGGAGACCGAGGTGACGGGAAACTGCGCCAGCTCCCCGGTGTCCTGCAACCGCGCCAGCAGACGGTCGAGGTCGTCGGTCGGCCCGATCGCGGTCAGCCCGGTGCGCCCGGAGGACCCGGTCCGGACGAACGCGACGGCACTGTCGAGCGAGAAGGCCGGGCCGGGGTAGGAGGACGGCAGCTCGTAGCGCACGAAGGCGTCGCCGCCGCTTGCTTCGAGGACCTCCTCGTATGACGTGAGTCTGCGCACGTGGATAGCCTGCCAAACGTGACCACACCGCCTGACGACGACCTCTTCGCTGCCTCGCGCGGCGAGCCAGCGGACGGATCTGCGGACGGGCTGGACGCGCACCGGCCGCCGCTCGCGGTGCGCATGCGTCCGGCGAGCCTCGAGGAGGTGCGTGGCCAGCGCGACGTGTTGCGACAGGGGAGTCCTTTGCGACGGCTGATCGAGGGGCACGGCGGAGCGGCTGGTCCGCTTTCCGCGATCCTGTGGGGGCCGCCCGGCACCGGCAAGACGACGCTGGCTCACCTGGTGGCGCAGGCCGCGGGGCGCCGCTTCGTCGAGCTGTCGGCGGTGACGGCGGGTGTCAAGGACGTGCGGCGCGTCATGGACGAGGCGGCCCGCGAACGCGATCTCTACGGCCGCCAGACCGTGCTCTTCCTCGACGAGATCCACCGGTTCACCAAGGCGCAACAGGACGCCCTGCTCCCCGGCGTCGAGAACCGGCTGGTCGTGCTGGTGGCTGCCACCACCGAGAACCCGTCCTTCAGCATCATCGCGCCCCTGTTGTCGCGTTCGATGCTCGTGACGCTCACCTCGCTCGACGACGACGACCTCGACGAGGTGCTCACCTCGGCGCTCAACGAAAAGCGTGGCCTGGCGGGGGAGTTCACCCTCGACGACGAGGCGAGGGCACACGTCATACGCATCAGTGGTGGTGACGCGCGACGCGCTCTGACGGCACTGGAGGCGGCGGCGGGAGTGGCCCTCGACGCACAGCCCCCGGGTGGCGAGGACCGCCCGGTGACCATCACGCTCGCCCAGGTCGAACAGGCCGTCGCCCACGCTGCGGTGCGCTACGACCGGGCGGGCGACCAGCACTACGACGTGGCCAGCGCGCTCATCAAGTCGATGCGCGGCAGCGACGTCGACGCGGCGCTGCACTACCTCGCGCTGATGCTGGAGGCCGGCGAGGACCCGCGGTTCATCGCGCGTCGGATCGTCATCGCTGCGAGCGAGGACGTCGGGATGGCCGATCCCACGGCGTTGCAGACGGCCGTCGCGGCGATGCACGCCGTGGCCCAGATCGGGATGCCCGAGGCTCGGATCATCTTGGCGCAGGCTGTTGTTCACAACTCCATCGCGCCCAAGTCCAACGCCAGCTACGCGGCGATCAACGCGGCCATCGCCGACGTGCGGGCCGGCCGGGGAGGTCCGGTGCCAGCCCACCTGCGCGGAAGCGGTTACGCCGGAGCCGATCGGCTCGGCCACGGAAAGGGCTATCGCTACACGCACGACGAGCCGGACGGTGTGGGCCCACAGCAGTTCCTGCCCGACGACCTGCTCCACGACGCCGACTACTACCACCCCACCGGCCGGGGATGGGAGGAGCGGCTCGCCACGCGGTGGGCAGCAGTGCGAACGATCATCAGAGGCGAGGGCCCGCGCGGCAATAGATAACGATTGGATGTCCCTCGGTGGCGGGGGGTGCCATCCCTGCGGCCTCTGTGGCACATTCTCTGTCTGACGGCGGTGCGAGCCATCTCACACGAGGTGGCAAACGGGGGGGCTGTCTCCCGCATCGCCATGACCATCACCGGGCACCGTCAGGTCGCCCCACACTGTCTGCGGAGGCCACATGTCGGTTGGTACCACGGCACCAACCCCAGCGGAAGGACAGCTCGAGGCTCCTTCCGACGCCGACCCCGACATCCAGCTCGCGGAAGGTGGCGGCAGCAAGTCGCCGCTCAAGATCGCGATGACGCGCCTGATGCGCGACCCGGTCGCGATGATCTCGCTCGGCATGGCCCTGTTCTTCGTCCTTGTCGCGGTCTTCGCGGACCAGCTGTCCGGCCTCGAGGGCCAGAACACGACGGACCTCAATCTCGACCTGATCGGTGACAACACGTACCCGATCTTCACCGCCAACACCGAGCACTGGTTCGGGATCTCGTCCGGCCTCGGCCAGGACCTGTTCGCCCGATGGGTGCACGGCAGCCGCCCCTCGTTGATCATCGCCGTCGCCTCCGCTGCCGGAGTGACGATCATCGGCGTGCTCCTGGGTCTGCTGTCCGGCTTCCTCGGCGGTTGGGTCGACCGGATCATCTCCTGGATCATCGACTTCCTCCTGTCGCTGCCGTTCCTCCTCTTCGCCATCGCGATCGTGCCCATCGCGGTCAACCGTTACGCCGGCACCCAGGTCGGTGACTACGTGGACGAGGAGAAGGTCGCCACGATCCGGTTCCTCTGTCTGATCTTCGTCTTCGTGCTCTTCGGCTGGTGCACCCTGGCGCGCCTGATCCGCGGCGAGGTGTTGTCGCTGCGCGAGCGGGAGTTCGTGCAGGCAGCGCGTGCCCTGGGCGTGCCCACCCGCGTCGTGTTGTTCAAGGAGATGCTTCCCAACATGCTCGGGCCGATCATCGTCAGCCTCTCGCTGGCGATCCCGGGTTACGTGAGTGCAGAGGCGGGCTTGTCCTTCCTCGGCGTGGGTCTGCGGTCACCCAGCATCTCGTGGGGCCTGACCGTGGCGACGGCGCAGAACTCCTTCCAGGCCCACCCGATCTACCTGTGGCTCCCCGTCCTCGGCATCGCGCTGCTCGTGCTCTCGCTGAGCCTGCTCGGAGACGCCATCGCCGACGCCTTCAATCCCCAGACCAGGCGATAGTCCCCGAACCGGCGACTACGCACCCATACCACTCCCGGATCCTGACCGGGAGGGACGAAAAGGAGAACATCACATGCGCTGGACCAAGGTCGTGGCGTTGGCCGCTGCCGGAACGCTGTCCCTCGCCGCCTGTGGCGGCGGCAGCAGCCCTGCCGACACTGCAAACAACCAAGCGAGCGAATCGGCTGGCACCGGCGGTGAATCGCCGGCCGCCAACCCGACCTCGGACGCTCCCGAGGAGAAGGCCAGCGCCGGCTTCATGCCCGATGCCAAGGGCCCCGCCCCGGAGATCGCGGGTGCGAAGAAGGGCGGCACGCTGATCATCAACGCGGCCGGTGCCCCGACCACGTTCGACCCGTCCGGCCAGTTCATCCAGGACGTCAACCAGATCCTCAAGCAGTACGTCACCCGGACGCTGACGGGCTACTCCATGCGCGACGGCAAGTCCGTGCTGGTACCCGACCTGGCCACCGACCTGGGCACCGTGTCGGACGACGGCCTGACCTGGACCTTCACGCTCAAGAAGGGCCTGAAGTACGAGGACGGCAGCACGATCAAGGCCGATGACGTGGCCTACGCCATCAAGCGGTCGTTCGCCCAGGAGGAGCTGCCCGGCGGCCCCACCTACCAGCTCGACTACCTCAAGGACGGCGACAAGTACAAGGGCCCCTACAAGGACGGTGACAAGTTCGCCGGTGTGGAGGCCAAGGGCGACCAGGTGATCTTCCACCTGCGCAAGAAGTGGCCGACCCTGCCCTACTTCGGTGCCTTCACCCAGACCTCGCCGATCCCGAAGGCCAAGGACACCAAGACGGAGTACACCAAGCACCCGCTGTCCACCGGCCCCTACAAGTTCTCCACCTACAAGCAGGGCGTCGAGCTCACGCTGGTGCGGAACGACCAGTGGGACCCGAAGTCCGACCCGATCCGACACGCCTTCCCCGACAAGGTGCAGTTCAACTTCGCCCAGGACGCCCCGAAGGTCGCGGCGTCGATCATGGCCAGCAACGGCCCCGACGCCTTCACCCTCAGCTATGACGGCGTCGACGCCTCGATCTACAACAAGGCGACGACCACCAACAAGGACCAGGTGAGCACGGCAGCCGGTCCCTGCGTCAGCTACGTCACCATGGACACCCGGAAGATCCCCCGTGACGTGCGCGAGGCCATCGCGATGGCCTGGCCCTACGAGGCGATCCGCAAGGGCGCCCAGATGACGAAGCTGGACTACTCGCCGGCGTCGTCGATCATGGCGCCGCAGGTGCCCGGGTTCGACAAGTACGAACCGATCAAGCTGCCCGGCGGCGCGGTCCTCAACGGTGAGGGCAACGGCGACCCGGCCAAGGCCAAGCAGATGCTCAAGGACGCGGGCAAGGAGAACTTTGTCCTGTCCTACTACTACTCGATCGACAACCCGCTGTCGGTGCAGGTCAACACCGTGCGCAAGCAGCTGCTCGAGAAGGCCGGCTTCAAGGTCAAGGACATCGGCCTTCCCCGCACCGAGGTGCGAGAGAAGACCATTCTCTCCAAGAGCGACGCCAACCTGATGCAAGGCGCGTCCGGCTGGTGCTACGACTGGCCGAGCGGTGACGGTGTCTACCCGGCGCTGTTCAAGAGCTCGCTGGTCAAGTCCCAGCAGACCTACAGCACGGGCTTCCTGTCCGATCCGAAGCTGGACAAGGAGATCGACCGGATCTCCGGCCTCCCGGTCGAGGAGCAGGGCCCGGAGTGGAGCACGCTGGACGAGAAGATCCTCAAGGACTACCTGCCGCTGCTCCCGGACTACAACAGCAAGGCGTCTGCGATCTACGGCACCAAGGTCAAGAACGTCATCGTCGACCCCAACCAGGGCATGCCGGAGTTCGCCAGCATCTGGCTGGACCAGTAGGCACGGGTTCCTCGCGGTGACCCGGAGCCGCACCCAAGGCTCCGGGTCACCACCGCCCGACTCCCGCGGAGGGGGTGCGCCGGTCACTCGACCGGCGCACCCTCCTGCGGGTCCTTGACGACCAGGAGACCCACCGGTGCTGATCTACATCCTGCGACGACTCGCGCTGTCCGTCAGTGTGGTCTTCGCGGCCATCGTCGCAACGTTCGCGATCTTCTTCCTGGGTCCGAGCGACCCGGCGGGGGCCTTCTGCGGGCAGGGCCAGAACTGCACCCCCGAGCGTGTCGCCATCATCAAGAAGAGCCTCGGGCTCGACGAACCCAAGACGACCCAGTTCGTGCACTACATCGAGGGTGTCGTCGTCGGGCGCGACATCGGCGACTCGGACTCCTCGGTCAAGCACTGCCCGGCCCCGTGCCTCGGGTGGTCCTACCGCTCCAACCGCCCCGTCACCGACATGGTGCTCGAGCGCTTCCCGGTCACGCTCTCGCTGGTGGTGGGTGGCGTCGCCGTCTACGTCACGCTGGCCCTGCTGTTCGGCGTCCTGGCTGCACGGTTCCGCGGACGACTCATCGACCGCGTCATCGTCGGCGTGTCGCAGTTCGTGCCGGCGATCCCGTACTACATCGCGGCCCTGATGTTCTACCTCTACTTCATGGTCTTCTACGCGATCATCCCGCGCAGCTCCTACACCTCCATCACCGAGTCGCCGTGGGCCTGGTTCACCGGACTGCTCGGAGTCTGGCTCTTCTGGGGTGCCTTCGCCTCGACCGGTTACATCCGCTACGTCCGCGCCTCCATGATCGACACCCAGGGGCAGGACTACGTGCGCACCGCCCGGTCCAAGGGCATCTCCGAGAAGCGTGTCATGTACCGCCACGCGCTTCGAGCGGCGATCGCGCCCTTCATCACGCTGGTCGGCATCTCCATCGCCTTCGAGCTGACCGGGTCGATCTTCACCGAGCGCATCTTCAACATCCAGGGGATGGGTCTGCTCGCCCTGGACTCGTTCAACACCGGCGACCTGCCGGTGATCGCCGGGGTGGTGGTGATCACGGCGACCTTCGTCACGATCGGTAACCTGATCGTCGACATGCTCTACGGAGTCGTGGATCCCCGCGTGAAGCTCTCATGACCGCACCCCCCGAAGCTCTCCTCTTCGCTCCGATACTTCGCGAGGACCCCGCATGACGACCGGAAGCGAGACGCAGGACATGCTGCAGCCCGCGCAGAGCGGACCGAACATCGCCCAGCGGCGCGGCCGCGAGGGCAAGAAGGTCGGCGAGCAGATCCTCAAGGTCACCGACCTGACTGTGCAGTTCCCGACCGAGGACGGACTCGTCCAGGCGGTCAACGGGCTCAACTACGACCTGCAGATGGGCCAGACGCTGGCCATCGTGGGGGAGTCCGGTTCGGGCAAGAGCGTGTCGAGCATGGCCGTCATGGGTCTGCACGACACCCGCCGGGCCCGCATCGGCGGCTCGATCATGCTGGACGGCCAGGAGATCGTCGGGGCCTCGGCACAGACGATCCGCCGGATGCGCAGCGCGACCGCGGCGATGATCTTCCAGGATCCCCAGTCGTCACTGCATCCCTTCCTGCGGGTCGGCTGGCAGATCGCGGAGGCCTACCGGGCGCACCACAAGGTCTCCAAGTCGGTCGCGATGAAAAGGTCGGTCGAGATGCTGGACCGGGTGGGCATCCCGAACCCGGCCCGCCGGGCCAAGCAGTACCCCCACGAGTTCTCCGGTGGCATGCGCCAGCGTGCGATGATCGCGCTCGGGCTGGTCAACGACCCGAAGCTGCTCATCGCCGACGAGCCCACCACGGCGCTCGACGTCACGGTCCAGGCCCAGATCCTCGACCTGCTCAACGACCTGCAGGACGAGTTCGGTTCGGCGATCGTGCTCATCACGCACGACCTCGCGGTGGTCGCGGAGGTCGCCGACGAGGTCCTGGTGATGTATGCCGGTCGCGCCGTCGAGCACGGAACGGCCACCGAGGTGCTGGCCCAGCCGCGACACCCGTACACCTGGGGCCTGCTCAGCAGCGTGCCCTCGATCTCGGCGACCGGTTCGAGCCTGCGGCCCGTCCGGGGGCTACCGCCCAGCCTGCTCAACCTGCCGACCGGCTGCTCCTTCCACCCGCGGTGCGACTTCATGGAGCGGGTCCCGGGCGGGCGCTGCATCAAGGAGCTGCCCGAGCTCATCCCGCCGGAGAGCCAGTCCGACCGGGTGACCCGGTGCCACCTCGCCGAGCCCGCCGACATCTTCCGCGACGAGATCGCGCCGAGCCTGGACGGGAGCGAGGGCAGAAGCCATGAGTGATCAGCTGGGCACCCAGGACAGCGACCGCTATCGCGAGGCGGCGCCGGTCGTCCACCCGGACAGCGACCCGGACCGCAAGCCGATGCTGGTCGTCAAGGACCTGGTCAAGTACTTCCCCGTCAGGGAGTACACCGGCCTTTTCCCGACGACCCTGCAGATCCGCGCCGTGGACGGGGTCTCCTTCGACGTCGCGCCGGGCGAAACCCTCGGTCTCGTGGGGGAGTCCGGCTGTGGAAAGACGACGACCGGGCGGCTCATCACCCGGCTGCTGGAACCCACGGCCGGCTCGATCCAGTTCCAGGGCAGGGAGATCGGCCACTTGAAGGAGCGGCAGCTGCGCAGTATGCGCCGCGACCTCCAGATCATCTTCCAGGACCCCTACGGCTCCCTGAACCCGCGCTACACCGTGGGCAACATCATCGGCACGCCGCTGCAGGTCCACAACCTGCTGCCCAAGAACAAGCGCAAGGCGCGGGTCCAGGAGCTGCTCGAGCTGGTGGGCCTCAACCCGGAGCACATCAACCGCTATCCCAACGAGTTCTCCGGTGGCCAGCGCCAGCGCATCGGAATCGCTCGCGCGCTCGCGGTCGAGCCCAAGCTGATCATCGCCGACGAGCCGGTCTCGGCGCTCGACGTGTCGATCCAGGCCCAGGTGATGAACCTGCTCGAGAAGCTGCGCAAGGAGCTGGGCCTCGCCTTCATCTTCGTCGCGCACGACCTCGGCGTCGTCCGGCACTTCTGTGACCGCGTCGCCGTGATGTACCTCGGCAAGGTCGTCGAGCTGGGCAGCCGCGAGTCCATCTACGGCGCACCGCAGCACCCGTACACGCAGGCGCTCCTGTCCGCCGCGCCCGACCTCAACGTGGTCCGCGGAGCGGTGCCGGAGGAGCGGATCCGTCTCGTCGGGGACGTGCCCAGCCCGATCAACCCGCCGAGCGGCTGCCGTTTCCGCACCCGCTGCTGGAAGGCCCAGGACATCTGCGCCCAGGAGGAGCCGGCGCTGATCCCCCGCAACGACAGCGGCGAGCTGCACACCATCGCCTGCCACTTCGCGGAGCCGAAGACGTCGATCGTCGCGGATGCCGCCGAGGTCACCGTCTGAGCCTGCACGGTAGGGTTTGGCCGCAGCCGCAACAGCGCCGAGGCTGCGGCAAAGGAAACAGCGAGGTGATTTCAACGTGAGTGTGTCCTTGGGCGACATCGCAGGGATGATCGCGGCGCTGGCCTTTGCCTACCTCGTCCTCCGGACGGGGTCCGTGATCGGCAAGGCCGGCCAGGTCCTGGACGAGGCCCGGTCCGGTGTGCAGGGTGTCTCCGAGCAGACCGTGCCGCTGTTGTCCCAGGTGACCGACACGGTGGCCTCGACCAACGAGCAGATCGTCCGGGTCGACGCGATCACGACCAACGTCGCCACGATGTCGGCCAACGTCAGCGCGTTGACCTCGTTGTTCGCCGCGACCCTGGGCGGGCCGGTCGTCAAGGTGGCGGCCTTCAGCTACGGCGTGCGCTCGGCCTTCGGCCGCAGGCGTGGCGGTGGCAAGCACCGGAAGGACGGCTGAGGTGCGCCGCGCGCTGCTGCTCGCCGCCGGTGCCGCCGCGGGAGCACTCCTGCTGCGCTCGCTGTCGCGGGCCGGCGCACTCGACGGCGTCTACCGCCAGTGGCACGAGATCACAGATGCGGTGCGCGAGGGCATGGCCGAGCGAGAGGCCGAGCTGCGTCAGGCGCTGGGCATGGACACCGGCATCGGCACCGGCACTGCGGCCCCCGGCCTGTCCCCGGACGAGGGTCGCCGTCTCGTCGAGGACCCGACGGGTGCTCGAGCTCGGTAGGGCCACCGGCCCCGCTCCCGCCCACCCGCACGACGACAGACGCGAGCACGGCTCCGGCACACGGCATACGCTGTGCTGTGGTCTGTCGGCTGACCCGACCTGAAGGAAACCCATGGAAACCGCTGAGATCCGGCGACGTTGGCTGCGCTTCTTCGAAGAGAAGGGGCACGTCGTCGTGCCCAGCGCGCCGCTGCTCTACGACGATCCCAATCTGTTGTTCGTCAACGCCGGGATGGTGCCGTTCAAGCCCTACTTCCTCGGCCAGGAGACTGCGCCGTGGAAGCGTGCCACGAGCGTGCAGAAGTGTGTGCGCACCGGCGACATCGAGGAGGTCGGCAAGACCAGCCGGCACGGCACCTTCTTCCAGATGAACGGCAACTTCTCGTTCGGCGACTACTTCAAGGCCGACGCGATCGCCTTCGCCTGGGAGCTGCTCACCACCAGCCAGACGGGCGGAGGCTACGGCCTCGACCCCAGCAAGCTGTGGGCCACCGTCTACGAGGACGATGACGAGGCCGCGGACCTGTGGACCCGCCTGACCGAGATCCCCGCGGAGCGGGTGGTGCGCCGCGGCAAGAAGGACAACTACTGGCACATGGGCGTGGCCGGGCCAGGTGGTCCGTGCAGCGAGATCTTCCTCGACCGGGGCTCGGACTACGGCCGCGAGGGCGGCCCCGCGGTCGACGAGGACCGCTACATGGAGATCTGGAACCTCGTCTTCATGCAGTACGACCTGTCCGCGGTGCGGGCCAAGGACGACTTCGACGTCGCGGGCGAGCTGCCCTCGCGCAACGTCGACACCGGCATGGGGCTCGAGCGGATGGCCACCGTGCTGCAGGGCGTCGACAACCTCTACGAGATCGACGAGGTCTACCCCGTCATCGAGGCCGCCGCCGAGCTGGCCGGCAAGCGCTACGGCGAGCACAGCCACCACGACGCGGCAACCAGCCACCCCGACGACGTGCGGCTGCGCGTCGTGGCCGACCACGTCCGCAGCTCGTTGATGCTCATCGGCGACGGCGTCACGCCCGGCAACGAGGGCCGCGGCTACGTGCTGCGCCGGATGCTGCGCCGGGCGGTGCGCTCGATGCGGCTCCTCGGCGTCGACGAGCCCTCGCTCCCGGTGCTCCTGCCGATCAGCAAGGACCGGATGAAGGCGTCCTACCCCGAGCTGGAGCGCGGCTTCGAGCGGATCAGCCAGATCGCGTATGCCGAGGAGGTCGCCTTCCGGCGCACCCTCGCCTCGGGGACGACGATCCTGGACACCGCGGTGGAGAAGGTGAAGAGCTCGGGCGGGCACCTCCTCGAGGGAGGCCAGGCGTTCGCGCTGCACGACACCTACGGGTTCCCGATCGACCTGACCCTGGAGATGGCGGCAGAGCAGGGCCTCGAGGTCGACCAGGAGGGTTTTCGTCGGCTGATGACCGAGCAGCGGGAGCGAGCCAAGGCCGACGCCCGGGCCAAGAAGAGCGGGCACGGCGACACGCACGCCTACCGGCAGCTGCGTGAGCAGGGTCCGACCGAGTTCCGTGCCTACGTCGAGCTGGACACCGACTCGCGGGTGCGTGGCCTGCTGAGGGGCGGCGAGCTGGTGCCCGTGGCCGGTCAGGGCGAGCAGGTGGAGGTGGTGCTCGAGCGCACGCCGTTCTACGCCGAGTCGGGTGGTCAGATCGCCGATGAGGGCGTCATCACCGCCGACGGCGCACGCCTGCGGGTGCTCGACGTCCAACGGCCCGTCAAGGGACTGATCGTGCACCGCGTCGAGGTGCTCGAGGGCGAGGTGCGCGTCGGCCAGGACGTGCACGCCAGCGTCGACCCCGAGTGGCGGCTCTCGGCGTGCCAGGCCCACTCCGGCACGCACGTGGTGCACGCCGCGCTGCGGCAGGTGCTCGGCCCGACCGCGTTGCAGAGCGGTTCCTACAACAAGCCCGGCTACCTGCGGCTCGACTTCGCCTGGAACTCCGCGCTGAGCGCCGCGACCCGCAGCGAGGTCGAGGAGGTCGCCAACCTCGCGGTCCGGCAGGACCTGCCCGTCTCGGCCATGGTCATGCCCCTGCCGAAGGCCCGCGAGCTCGGCGCCCTCGCCCTCTTCGGCGAGACCTACGACGAGGACGTGCGCGTCGTGGAGATCGGTGGCCCCTGGTCGCGCGAGCTGTGCGGTGGCACCCACGTGCAGCACTCCTCGCAGGTCGGCGCCCTGAGCGTGACCGGTGAGTCCTCCGTCGGCTCGGGCGTCCGCCGGGTGGAGGCGCTGGTCGGGATGGACGCGTTGCGCTACCTCGGTCGCGAGCGCTCCCTGGTGGCCGAGCTGGCCACCACGCTCAAGGCACGCCCCGAGGAGCTGCCCGACCGGGTCTCGTCGCTGCTGGCCCGGCTCAAGGAGGCCGAGCGGGAGATCCAGGCGCTGCACCACCAGCAGGTGCTCGCCTCGGCGGGGCAGATCGCCGCAGGGGCCAAGGACGTCTTCGGGGTGGGATTCGTGCGCCACGACGCCGGCTCCGGGGCGACGACGGACGACCTGCGGACCCTCACCCTCGAGCTGAGGCAGAGGCTCGGCGACGATCGTCCGGGTGTCGTGGCGGTGGCGGGGGTGGCCAAGGGGCGGCCCGTCGTCATCGTGGCGACCAACCAGCCCGCCCGCGACTGGGGGGTCCGGGCCGGCGAGCTGGTCAAGACCGCGGCGACCACCCTCGGCGGAGGAGGCGGCGGCAAGGACGACCTGGCCCAGGGCGGCGGCACGGACCCCTCCCGCATCGATGCCGCCCTCGCGGACG
>NZ_VOHR01000560.1 GCF_009192725.1 Segeticoccus rhizosphaerae
GGCGTGCCGAACCCGTCAAACCCCCCGGCACGGCCGTGGCCGGTGTCGGCGCTGGCGTCGCCGCCGAACAGGCCACCGAGCAGGTCCTCCAGGTCCGGCTGGGTCCCGCGGCCATCACCGCCGGTCGCGAACCGGACCCGGGTGCCCCCGCCGGAGCCGAACAGGCCACCGAACAGGTCCTCAAACCCCGCCCCGGCACCGGCGGCACCGGCGCCGCTGCCGGCGGTGAACCGGGCACCGCCGGAGGCCATCTGCCGGATCGCGTCGTACTCGCGCCGCTGCTCCGGATCGGACAGGACCGCGTAGGCCTCCCCGATCTCCTTGAACCTCTGCTCGGCGGTGGCGTCCCCCGGCTTGGAGTCCGGGTGCCACTCACGGGCAAGCTTGCGGTAGGCCCGCTTCAGGGCCGCCTCGTCGACGTCCGGGGAGACGCCGAGGACGGCATAGAAGTCCTTGTCCAACCAGTCCTGGCTGGCCACCCCAACACCTCCCTCCTGCTCTTGCTCAATTCGGGTCGGCCACGGCCACCCGCGCCGGGCGCACCACCCGGTCGTTCCTCCGGTAACCCGGCTGCAGCACCTGCACCACCGTGGTCGCCTCGGTGCCCTCGGGCAGCTCGGCCTCGGTGTGCATCAGCGCCTCGTGCACGGCCGGGTCGAACACCTCACCGGCCTGACCGAAACGCTGCACCCCGAAGCGGCCCAGCACCGCCTCCAGCTTGTCCGCGATCGCCGCCAGCGGCCCACCGGTCAGGTCACCGTGCCGGCGCGCGGCGTCGAGGTCGTCCAGCACCGGCACCAGCGCCTGCACCACCTCACTGACCGCGAGGTCGCGGTGCAGCTGCCGGTCACGCTCGGCCCGCCGCCGGTAGTTGGCGTACTCGGCGTTCACCCGCTGCAGGTCTCGCTTCAGCTCCTGCGCCACGGCAGCCTCCGAACCGGCCGCCGGGGCCGGTGCCCGCTCGGCGGTGCGCTGGGCCGCGCCGGAGTCGCAGGCGGGGCGGTCACCGGCACCGCGCACGGCACCGGTGACCGGGTCGATCCGCCGGTTGTCCTTGACCACCAACGGCTCACCGGGCGCCCCGCCGGAGCGTTGCTGCGCGCTGCGAGCGGTCCCACCGCCGGCAGGGACACGCTCACTCACCGCGCGCTCCTGGCCGCGTCGCTGTCGTCATCGATGACCTCGGCGTCCACGACGTCATCCTGCGCCGAACTGGACGACCCGCCCGCCGCGCCGGCACCGGTAGCACCGGCGCCCGGGGCACCCTCGCCACCGGCCGCGCCCCCAGCGGCACCGGCTCCGGCGCCCTCGGCCTGGGACGCGGC
>NZ_VOHR01000561.1 GCF_009192725.1 Segeticoccus rhizosphaerae
GGCAGCGAGGCCACCGTGGCCCCGCCACGCGCCCCGCAGGGTCGCGACCGTCTTGTCGCCCAGGCGGGGGTCGATCGGCCAGGCGATGCCCGACCGGGTCCGCTTGCCGAGCGACTTCGGGGTCTTGGTGGCCAGAGCCGCCCGCAAGGTCGCTCCGCGGGGGTCGAGGTGCAGCAGCGCGCTGAGGTCGGGGTCGCCGTAGGGCAGCGCCCACAGCGGGTGGGTGCCTCCGGCGGTCCGCAGCCGGTCCGCGAGCTGGTCGCTGAGCAGGTCGGCCTCGGACGGCGGTGGCGGGGTGGTGGGTGCCGGCCCGGGGGTCGTCGAGGGGGGCGAGCTGGGCGCCGTGGTGGCCCCCGAGCTGCTCGGGCCCGAGCTGTTGCCCGTGGTTGAGGTCGTGGTCGACGAGCTGCTGCTCGACGACGAGCCGCTCGTCGACTGCTGCTCCGACGTGCTGCTGGTGCCTGCGGTCGACGAAGGACTGGTCGTCGGTGAGCCGGTCGACGTGCCCGACGTGGTGGGTGAGGAGCTGCCGGTGGAGGTCGGCGCGGTGGTCGTGGTGGGCGGCGCGGTGGGCGACTGGAACTCGTTCTGGGACGGCGGAGCCTCCACGGCAGTGGGGTCGATCGCCCAGGTGACCGGCTCGTCAGTCGTCGCCGTGATCAGCTGGTCGATCCGCGACCCCGTGCCGAGGGCGCGCTCCCACGCGGCGGCGCGTTCGTCCGACTCGGGACCGAACAGCTCCGGTTCGGCGGGCAGGGTGAGCGGCACGACCCAGCCGATCTCGATCGGGTGGTGGTCGGAGGCGGGAGCGCTGTCCCAGGGCAGGAAGGTCCGCAGCCTCCCCACAGTGGCGGCGTCCGCGCCCTTGCCACCGCGCACCTCGAGGGTCAGCCCGAGCGTGGTGAAGCGGTAGCCGGTCTGGATGGCGTCCTTGGGGACGGTGATCGTGAAGGGGAGAGTCGCGCGCGGCATCAACGGCGTCTTGAGGACCCGCTGGGCGATCTGGACACCGGGGCCGATCTGGCTCGAGCCGTTTGCCCAGGAGGCGACCGCACCGCGGGTGTCGAGCCCGGTCGTGGTGCGGTGCAGCCGGACGACCGGGGCGTCGATGCGGTCCGTGCCGAGGTTGCGCAGGGTGCCTCGCACGGTGATCCTCGCGCCCGGCCGGGCGACTCCAGGGGTCACGGACTCGAGCTCGACCCGGACGCGGGCGGTGGACTTCGCGGCTGGTGCGGTGGCGGGGGCCTGGGCCGGGCTCGCCCGGGGCGAGGTCGCTGCGGCCGGTGCCACCCCGGAGGGCGGCAGACCGAGCACGGCGAGCA
>NZ_VOHR01000562.1 GCF_009192725.1 Segeticoccus rhizosphaerae
AGCAGGTCGGCCACGGCGCCGAGCGTCGCGGCGAGCTGGTCGAGGGGTTCGACGCTGGCCGGGTCGGCCGGTGCCAGGTCGGCGGCGTCCGGGCCGGGTCGTGCGTCGATGCGGGCCTGACCGTGATCGTCGGTGGTCGGCAGCAGGCCACGGCTGATCCGGCTGCGGACGGTCATCAGCGGGTAGCCGTAGGGGGCGGCGTACTGCGCGACGGTGTAGGTGCGTGGTTCGCGCAGCAGGGTCAGCGGCATCGGGTAGGCGTCGCGCAACCGGATCAGCAGGGCGGGCCGGCTGGTGGGCTGGGCCGGCGGCAGGTCGGTGATCAGGTCGAGCAGCCGGTAGGTGGTGGCGTCGAACCGTTGCCAAGCACGCCGGGGCAGCGGCGTGGGCTCGTGGTGCAGGGCCTCGGCGAGGGCCTCGGCGCGGGAGATCAGGTCGCCGACGGTGGTGGTGCTCATGTCCCGGGGACGGTCAGGGTGGCCAGTCGTGAGCGCAGGTCGGCCAATCGTGAATGCCACAGGAACAGGTCGGCGGGTCCCGTGTCGGGGTCGAGCGCGTCGAGCAACGACAGGGCGTAGTCGACGTGGGCGGTCACGGTGCCCACCGGCACGAACGCCTCCGTGGCGGGCGCGATGCCGGGTCGCAGGCCGTGGCCGATCAGCTGCAGCTGGGCGGCCAGACCCCGGGCGGGGGAGAAGACCTGGTCGCTGGTGTCGCCGGCCTCGAGAAGTTCGGCGGCTGCGGCCAGGTGCGCGGCTGCTTGGTCGAGGCGCGGGTCGTCGGTGATGGTCATGGCGTCCTCTCGGGCGTTGGGTCGGTCATGGTCGCCTCCTGGGATCCGGCGGTATGCCGAGCTTCGCCCGCGTCGTTGGCTGCCGGCCGGGTGCGCCGAGCCTGTGCGGCGGGGCGTGCCGGTGTCATCGGGCGAGGTCGAAGCTGTGGACGCCTGGTTCGGGCTCGAAGGGCTTGGGGGTGGGGGGAGCCGGTTGGGCATCGTGTCGTCGACGTCGGGTCTGCTCGATCGCGGAGCAGAGGGCGTGGGTGAAGGCGTCGTCGGGGTTCCAGCCGCGCATGCTCATCTCACGGGACGCCCCTGCGACCAGCTGCTGCGTTGCGCGGGTCGGCAGCCGCAAGGCCAGTGGGATCATGGCCGAGATGGCCGAGATGGCCAGGTGGATGGGTTCCTGTTCGCTGTCGAAGCAGAGCCGCACGATCTCCCGCCCGGGCAGGTGCGGCGCGACCTCCTCGGCGCCCGCGGTCAGGCAGGTGGCGCGGTCGAACGCTGCCAGCCCGGCCGCGCCCTGCGCGTGGAGCCAGTCG
>NZ_VOHR01000563.1 GCF_009192725.1 Segeticoccus rhizosphaerae
CGGGCCCTGGCGCACGGCGCCGACCAGGTCGACCTGCTCACCTCGCCGGCGGCGCGCGGCGCGGCGGCGCTGCTGCCCGGTGTCACGCGCGTCCACACCTTCAGCGCCGCCTGGTGCGATCCCCGGACAACGTCCTTCGACCGGGACGACGTGGCCGACCTGATCCGGCGGCTGAGCCGGGAGAGCTACGACGCGGCGGTCATCTTCACCTCGTTCCACCAGAGTCCGCTGCCCACCGCCATGGTCTGCCGGATGGCCGGGATCCCCCACGTCGTCGGCACCAGCGACGACTACCCCGGCGCCCTGCTGGACGTGCGACACCGCCGGCTGGCGGTCGGGGACGACGGCGGAACCCACGGGGGCGGGCACGAGGTGGAGGCTGGCCTGCGACTGGCCGAAGCGGCCGGATATGCCCTCCCACCCCAGGACGACGGCAGGCTGCGGCTGACACCAGCGACGCACGAGACGTCGGCCTCGGCCGAACCTTACGTCGTGGTGCATCCAGGTGCCTCGGTGCCGGCGCGCGCGATCCCCGACGCGCTGGCCGACCGGCTCCCGGTCGCCCTGGGCCGTTCCGGCTGGGACGTGGTCGTCACCGGCGGCCTCTCGGACCGGGCGCCCGCCCACGACGTCGGTGCCGTCTCCTACCGCAACCTGATCGGCGCCACCACGATCTCGCAGCTGGCGGAGGTCCTCCGTCGCGCCAGCGCGGTCGTCGTCGGCAACACCGGAGCGGCTCACCTGGCCGCGGCCGTGGGAACGCCTGTCGTATCACTCTTCTCGCCGGTGGTGCCGGTGGAGCGGTGGCGGCCCTGGGGGGTGCCGACCGTGGTGCTCGGCGATCAGTCGGCACCCTGCGCCGGCAGCCGTGCCCGCACCTGCCCGGTGCCCGGGCACCCCTGCCTGACCTCGGTGTCGGTGGAAGACGTGGTGCAGGCCGTCGCCACGCTGGCGGGGTCCCCCGCGTCCGAGGCAGGTGTCCGATGCGCGTGCTGATGTGGCACGTCCACGGCTCCTGGGCCACCAGCTTCGTCCAGGGCGACCACGACGTCATCCTTCCCACCACGCCCGACCGGGGACCGGAGGGTCGTGGCCGGGCCGACACGTGGGACTGGCCCGAGCGTGCGCGGGAGGTCGCTGCCCGGGACCTGCACGACGAACCGCTCGATGTCGTGGTGCTGCAACGCCCCGAGGAGGTCGAGCTGTGCGAACGGTGGACCGGCCGGCGCCCCGGCCGCGACCTGCCGGCCGTCTACGTGGAGCACAACACGCCGCGCGGCGACCCGGTCGCGACCCGCCACCCGGTGGCCGACGACG
>NZ_VOHR01000564.1 GCF_009192725.1 Segeticoccus rhizosphaerae
CGCCCGGGGACGGCGCGAGCAGCACCTCTCGCGTCACCTGGCGCCGGTCGCGTCCGGCGGTGCGGCGGCCGGGCTGGACCGCACCGGTCACCGAGGCCAGCTCGATGGTGTCGGCGACCCGGCGGATCAGTCCCCCCTCCACCGGCCCGTGGGCGGTGCCCCACGTCAGCATCTCGGTGTCGGCGGGGAGCACGCCGGCCTCTCGCATCAGCCGGTTGTAGGTCGACCGGCCACCATCGGCATCCGATCGGGCCGCCTCCAGCAGCTCGCGCGTGCCCGGCCCCCACGCGATCTCGGAGTAGCGGTGCAGTCCGAGCCGCCGCAGCAGCTCCGACAGTGCCTGCACCCACCGCACCCGGTCGGCGGGATCCTCGTGGCGCCGCACGGTCGCCGCCCAGCAGAAGACCTGCAGCGAGTACTGGCTGACGTCCTCGGGGCCGCCGTCGTCGGTGAGCTCACCCCATGCCTGGCGGGCTGCCGCGGCATACTCTCGGCCGTGTTCGACGGCGATCTCGTCGAGCACGGTGGCGACCGAGGCGTGCATTCCACCGATGCTGCCACGCCACCGCGGCAGTGGCACCCGACAGGGCCGGCCGTCCGACGGGGCCGTGGCCGTCAGGTCTCCCGGTGGACCTTGTGGTTGGCTGCCTGGGCACGCGGTCGCACGGTCAGCCGGTCGATGTTGACGTGCGCCGGGCGAGAGGCGATCCACGCGATGCAGTCGGCGACGTCCTCGGAGGTCAACGGTTCGGCCACGCCGGCATAGACGGCCTCCGCACGCTTCTCGTCGCCCCGGAACCGGGTGAGCGAGAAACCCTCCGAACGCACCATTCCCGGCGCGACCTCGCAGATGCGGACCGGTTGGTCGACCAGCTCCAGCCGCAGCATGTCCACGACCGACCGCACGGCAAACTTCGCCGCGACGTAGCCACCACCGCCCTCGTATGCCGTCTGGCCGGCGGTCGAGCCGAGCACGACGACCTGTCCGGACCCGTCGGCCGCGAGCAGAGCGGGCAGCAGAGACTTGGTCACCGCCACCACCCCGAGCACGTTGGTCTCGAACATGGTGCGCCAGTCGTCCAGGTCGGCCTCGGCCACCGGCTCGAGACCGATCGCGCCGCCCGCGTTGTTGACCAACAGCTCCAGCCGTGGCCCGACCGCGTCCGCCAGCGCCGCGACGTCCTGCGCGGAGGTGACGTCGCAGACCACCGCGCGGCCCGAGACCTCCTGCGCGAGGGCCTCGATGCGCTCACGCCGCCGCGCGGCGCACACCACCTCGAAACCGTCCTTGGCCAGCCGGCGCGCCGTTGCCGC
>NZ_VOHR01000565.1 GCF_009192725.1 Segeticoccus rhizosphaerae
GGCAGCGCGCGGATGGACGGGGCCGGCCGGACGCGTGCCCCGGCCCGGCCGGTCGCCGGGTTCGACTTGACGTTCAGCGCGCCCAAGAGCGTCAGCGTCGCCTGGGCGTTGGGCGACGCTCGGACGCAGGCAGTGGTGTATGAGGCGCACCTGCGAGCGGTGCAGCAGGTGATCTCCTACGCGGAGAGCGCGGGCATCTTCTCCTCCCGCTCGGGGAACGCCGGGGTGGTGCACGAGGAGGTGCGGGGTGTGGTGGCGGCCGGCTTCGACCACTGGGACTCGCGGGCGGGGGATCCGCAGCTGCACACCCACGTGGTGGTGATGAACCGGGCCCAGTGCGCCGACGGGACCTGGCGCACCCTGGACGGGCGGGTGCTGTTCGCCGGCACGGTGGCGCTCTCCGAGCTGTACAACGGGGTGCTGTCGGACTACCTGACCCAGGCGCTGGGGTGGGGCTGGGAACCGGTGACTCGCGCCCAATCGGCGGTGCCGAAGTACGAGGTCGCCGGGGTGAGCCCGGCGTTGCAGACCGAGTTCTCCCGTCGGTCGGGGGCGATCGAGGCGGCCAAGGACGCCCTGGTCGAGGCGTTCGTGGCCGCACACGGCTACCAGCCGTCGGCTCGGCAGGTCCTCAAGCTGCGCCAGCAGGCCACGCTCGCGACCCGCCCGGACAAGCAGCAGCACGTTCTGGCGGAACAGATGGACAGCTGGCGGAGCCGTGCCGGGGCCCACCTGAGCGGCGCGGACCCGGCCGGGTGGGTCCGCGCGCTGGAGGACCGCAACACCCTGCCGCTGCTCACCTCCACGGCCCTGGATGACGCCACCTTGGGTGATGTCGCGGCGATCGCGGTGCGCGTGGTGGCGGGCCAGCGGGCGACCTTCACCCGGTTGAACGTGCTGGCCGAGGTGACGCGCCAGCTGCACGGCGCCCGGTTCAGCGACCCGGCCGAGCGGGTCACCGTGATCGATCGGACTACCGGTATGGCGTTGGGACTGGTGGTGTCGATCAGTGCGCCGCAGCTGGCGCACACCCCGGCGCTGCTGCGCCGCCAGGACGGCTCGTCCCGGTTCCGGTTCCCCCACCTGGAGACCTACACCACCCAGTCGACCCTGGACGCGGAAGCCCGGCTGGTCGACGCCGGCCGATGCCTGCAGGGCCCCGCCGTCCCCGCACAAGTCGCGGCCGCCTGCGCCTCGCCCGAGTCGGATCTGTCGGCGGAGTGAAGCCGACGTGTGCCATCACGGGGATGCCTGCGCGGGTGAGCAGCTCGACGGTCGGCACCAGGTGCGCGCCGCCCTCGAGCTTGACTGCGT
>NZ_VOHR01000566.1 GCF_009192725.1 Segeticoccus rhizosphaerae
GTGGGGGCGGCGCTGCGCCTGCTGGCCGCCGCGGCCCGCGCCAAGGCCGTGGTCGAGGTCGGCACCGGAGCCGGCTCGTCCGGACTCTGGCTGATGGCCGGGATGCCCTCGGACGGCATACTCACGACGATCGACGTCGACCCGGAGCACCAGCGGGCCGCCAAGAAGGCGTATGCCGCGGCCGGCATCCCGCCGCAGCGCACCCGCGTGATCTCCGGCCCTGCCCTCGAGGTGCTCCCCCGGCTGACCGACGGCGCCTACGACATGGTCGTCATCGACGGCGACAAGCCGGAGTACCCGGCATACGTCGAGCAGGCGCTGCGGCTGCTGCGCCCCGGTGGCGTGCTCGCCCTCGACAACATGCTCTGGCACGACAAGGTGGCCGACCCGGCCGCCCGCGACGAGACGACGACCGTGCTGCGCGACCTCGGCAAGGCGCTCCGGGACGACGACGCCCTCGTGCCCGCCCTGCTGCCCACCGGCGACGGGCTCTTCGTCGCGGTGAAGCGCTGATCCTCGAGCGTCAGGCCCTCCCGCGCGACCGAAGCACCTCGGGCCCCGACCGTCATGGTCGGGGCCCGAGAATGTGTCGAGAAGGGGACGTCAGCCGAGGCAACCCTTGATCGCGTCACCGAGTGCCTGCGCCTCATCGGCGTTCATCTCGACGACCAGGCGGCCACCACCCTCGAGGGGCATGCGCAGCACGATGCCGCGCCCTTCCTTGGTGACCTCCAGCGGACCGTCTCCGGTCCTCGGCTTCATCGCCGCCATCGGGTTCCCCTTCCGTCGCGTGGATCTCCGAGCGTGCGCACCTCCACGCCACACCTTCTGTCTCGCGGCGCGCAGCAACTTAACCCCATTATCGCGCCTACCTCCTCCGGGGGGAAATCCGCATCGGCAAGACTGACCTCGTGCATGCACGAGCGGCAGTCTTCGACCTCTACGGCGACCACCTGCGCGACCGCGGCAACTGGGCGCCCATCGCGAGCATCATCCGACTGCTGGGTGCCGTCGACATCGCCTCCCCCGCGGTCCGCACCGCCGTGTCCCGGCTGGTCAGGGAGGGCTGGCTCGAGCGCGTCGAGCGGGAAGGCCAACGCGGGTATGCCGCGACACCCCGCGCGCGCGACCGGCTCGCCGAGGCATGGCGCCGGATCTACCGGACCGACGAGTCACCGTGGGACGGCAGGTGGCACGTGGTCATCCTGCGGCGCCCCCAGGATCGCACCGTGCGCGCCCGGGTCGCGGCCGGGCTCGGCTACCTCGGCTACGCCCGGCTCGCCCGGGACACCTGGGTGGCGCCGCGCCCG
>NZ_VOHR01000567.1 GCF_009192725.1 Segeticoccus rhizosphaerae
CGAGCAGGCGGACGCGGGCGCGGGGGCGCTCACGCGTGGCCCGCGAGGCGCTGCCAGGCCGCCTGGGCGATCCGCCGTTCGTTGGGGAAGGTGAGCTGTTCGTGCACCTGGTCGAGCGGGAACCATGCGGCGTCGATGGCCTCGTGGTCCGGGTCGTTCTCGATGGTGAGCTCGCCGCCCGTGGCCTCGAGCAGGTAGTGGTGGACCATCTTGTGGATCCGCCGGTCGTGCGTGGAGAACCAGTAGTCGATGGTGCCGAGCGTGATCAGGACCCGGCCCTGGATGCCGGTCTCCTCCGCGACCTCACGCGCGGCGGTCTGCTCGAGCGTCTCACCGGCCTCGACGTGTCCCTTGGGCAGGCACCACTCGACCCGGCCGGCCCGGTTGCGCCTGGCGATGATCGCGATCCTCGCCAGACCCTGGTGCACGTCGATGACCACGCCGCCCGCGGAGGTCTCCTCGACGGACGGCAGCCGGCGAGGCGGCCGCGTCGGTCGGGGGGCGGGGCGGTCCATTCCGTCACTGTAGCCAGACAACCTTCGGCCGGGAGACGCCCTCGCGGTCGGCGGAGGCCGAGCGGCGCGCCGACGTGGCCGGACGCGGGTGTGGGGGACCGGGGGTGTCCTCGGGCGTCAGCCGCCGGTCAGGTCGTAGAAGGTCCGGCCGCCGATGGCGCGGGCGGGGAAGGTCGCGTGCACCCAGGCGCGGATCAGGTCGGCTGAGCTCGTCCGGCTGCTGGCCGGCCGCCGTCCGTCGGTGAAGAAGTGGATGCGGTGCGCGGCGACGTCGGCTTTGAACCGCGCCAGGGTGGGGCTCGGGTCGGTCCCGTAGTAGCCCCCGACCGGCATCACCGGCACGCCACCCGCCAGCTGCAGCCCGGCCGCGTCGACCGAGCCGACGGTGGCCGCCGCCCAGGTGTAGCGGCCGGCTCCGCGGGTGAGGGCGCGAACCACCACGGGCGGGGGCGGTGCAGGGGCGGTGACGGACACCGGCGCGGATCCCGACACGGAGGCCGGGGGCCGCCCGAAGACGCCGGTCGGATGAGGGCCCGCCGCGGGTGTCGGCCCCGTGTGCGGGGGCTCGAGGGTGGCCACCCCGTATGCCGTGGGCCCGGCCAGGACCGCCACGAGCCCCAGACAGGCTGCCACCCTGACCCGGTGCCCGCGGACGGGCTGGTCGGTGCGCGGGCCACGGAGCGTGAGCAGCATCGCCGCGCCGGCGAGCCCGACGGGCAGCACGGCATACCGCAGCCAGGGCAGCCATCAGGGAGTTCGGGCGAGGACCACCGCGGTGCGCAGCGTGCTG
>NZ_VOHR01000568.1 GCF_009192725.1 Segeticoccus rhizosphaerae
TGCCGGCTCCGACCGCGCCGCCGGGAGGCCGTGCCCCTTTGGCGTCGTCGCGCAGGAGGGGGCACGGCCCGAGCACCTGGCAGGGGTGGGCGGCCGCTGGCCCGGTGTGCCGGATCGACACGAGTTCGCTGTGTGGGCGTGCCGCCGGCGGGGTTGCGTGGCGCGGCATGGAACAGACCGGGCCGGGCCGGGCCGGCGGCCGCCCCCCTTTTCCCGGGGTGTGGTCGACTCAGGGGGTGGGTGCTGACCCGATCACCTCCTTCTTGTCGCATCTTCTTGTCGCCTCTCGGTGGCGGATCCGTCCGTCGCGGGCCCGGACCCGCCGTGCCGGTCAGCTGTTGATCGCCTGGCGCTCGCCCTGACCGGTGCTGATCTGGATCTTGCGGGGCTTGGCCTGCTCGGCCACCGGGATCCGTAGCGTGAGCACGCCGGCGTCGTAACTCGCCTCGATCGCGTCGGTGTTCAGGTTGTCACCCAGCACCAGCTGCCGGCTGAACGTGCCGCGGGGCCGCTCGGCGGCGAGCATCTGGTCGGTGTCCTCCCGGGCCGGGCGCTCGGCCCGCACGGTGACCACGTTGCGCTCGACGTCCAGGTCGACCGCCGACGGGTCCACCCCGGGCAGGTCGAACTGGACCACGAACGTGTCCCCCTCGCGCCAGGCGTCCATCGGCATCACCGCCGGGTTGGCCAGGGTGCCGCTGCCGCCAAACACCTGGCGGGTGAGCCGGTCCAGCTCCCGGAACGGGTCGGTGCGCATCAGCATCTGTGCCATGTGGGTTCTGCTCCCTTCTGCTGCTGGTGTTGCTGTGGTCGGGTCTTGCCACAGCCACCGTTCTCCAGCGGCTGCTATAGATTTCATATAGCACATGTATCAGACTGGGGCAAGCGAAGGACGCGAGGAACGACACGGAAGGGAGATCGATCGGTATGGCAGGAACCCACACCGGCCTCGGCCGCCGCTCGGCGCGCCGCGGCCACGGCTGCGCGGGGAGGTGTTCGCGGTGATCTTGAAGGAGGTGTCGGTGGAGCGGCTGGCGTTCACCTGCGACGGCTGCGGCCGGACCTGGTCGGTCGACTACGACGTACAGCACGTCGAAGACGGGCACGGCCACGACCGGGACTACTACTTCCACGACCAAGTGCCCTGCCCGGACCCGACCGCCCCCGGGGCGGTGCTGTGCCCCACCTGCGGGCGGGCACACGTGGTGGTGGAGCTGACCGCCCGCCGGGCCAGCCCCGCGGTCACCGACACGGCCGCCGGGGACCTGGGCACCCGCCCGGACGCGGGCA
>NZ_VOHR01000569.1 GCF_009192725.1 Segeticoccus rhizosphaerae
CCAGCAGTGGCACGGAGAGGGTCCGCGCCGGCCGCGCCGCTCGGGGGACCGCCGCGGAGGGCGGAGGGATGCTGCCGGCCGGCAGCGCCCGGAGCGGCGGCAGGGCGACCGTGAGCGCTCCGAGCAGCGGCCCTCGGAGAGGTCCCGGACCACGGATCCGGCGAGGCTGGCGGCATACACCGTCATGCGGGCGATCGCGGGCGGTGCCTACGCCAACCTCGAGTTGCCGAAGGAGCTGCGCGAGAAGGGGATCCGCGGGCGCGACGCCAACTTCGCGACCGAGCTCACCTACGGCGCAACACGGATGCGCGGCCTGTATGACGTCATCGTCGCCTCGGCCGCCGGCCGCCCGCTGGCGCAGATCGACGACAACGTGCTCGACACGCTGCGGCTCGGGGTGCACCAGCTGCTCGGCATGCGCGTGGACGCGCACGCAGCGGTCAACGAGACGGTGGGCCTCGCGCGGATGGTCAACGGTGCCGGGTCGAGCGGGTTCGTCAACGCGGTGCTGCGCCGGGTGAGCGAGCGGGCTCTGGACGAGTGGATCGGCCGAGTCGCGCCGGACGTCGGCCCAGGAGACACCGACGCCGAGCTGGCACGCCTCTCGGTGGTCACCAGCCACCCCGAGTGGATCGTGCGGGCCCTGCGGGCGGCGCTCCTCGGCCACGGCGCCGCGACCGCAGACAGCGTCGGGGGTGCGCTCAGGGCCCTGCTCGAGGCCGACAACGAGCCGGCCAAGGTCTCGTTGGTCGCCCGGCCCGGGCTGGCCTCGGTCGAGGAGCTGGTCCGCGCTGGCGCGAACGCCTCCCGGCTGTCGCCGGTCGGGGCGGTGCTCGAGTCGGGGATGCCCGGTGCGATCGACGCCGTCCGAGACACCCGGGCGGCCGTCCAGGACGAGGGTTCGCAGCTGGTCGCGCTGGCCCTGGCCGCGGCAGAGGTCTCGACCGGGCGCGGTCCCCGCCGGTGGCTCGACCTGTGCGCCGGTCCGGGTGGCAAGGCGGCTCTGCTGGCCGGGCTCGCCGCCCGCTCGGGCGCGACCCTGTATGCCAACGAGGTCAGCGAGCACCGGGCGGAGCTGGTGAACCAGACCCTCCGCGCCGCCACCGAGACGGACATCGAGGTGATGGTCGGGGTCGGCGACGGACGAGAGCTCGGCGCCGACGAGCCGGACACCTACGACCGGGTTCTGGTCGACGCCCCCTGCACCGGGCTGGGCGCGCTGCGCCGTCGGCCGGAGGCGCGCTGGCGTCGGCAGCCGTCCGACCTGGCCGCCCTGGCCAGCCT
>NZ_VOHR01000057.1 GCF_009192725.1 Segeticoccus rhizosphaerae
AGAGCAGAGGTAGGGAGCCACTCCCAGACCCGTTCCTGACCGCGTCCACTGCCGTCAGCCGCCGACCACGCCGGGAATGGCATGTTGATCAGCGCTTCCCTAGGGGACGTGGTCGACGTCCACCAGCCCCGTTGCGCCTCGCAAGCGGGGTTTGCACGGCAGGATAGGCGCATGTCAGGTACGGATCAGATCTTCAGCGCGCTTGTGGCCGAGGCCGGGCAGGCCGGTGAGGTCGAGCGGGCCAGGTTCGAAGCATCCCGGGGCGCGTACTTCGGGTTCAATGGGACCTACTGTTACGTGGTCACGGACAGCACCCTTTAGCAGGGCCGATTGACGGTGCGCCAGCTGCTGGGAGCATCACCCGCCATCACTCACTGGCCCTTGCAGTCCTGCCGTTGGCGGGAGCGAGACGGAACGACGACTGTCCTCGCAACACCGGACGGCGAACACAAGTTGGCCTTCTCAACTGAAGCTCTGGCGGAGCAAGCCATCGCCGCGCTCGGTCCTGGCCGATGACCACGACCGCTCCCGCCCGCGTGCGACGGCTCGGTCGCATCAACGCCCATCCAGGCGTCCGATCGCCCATCGGCTTGGGGAACGCCCACTCAGCGGGTGGCGAGCTGGGATAGTGGCGGCAGGCTGGTGGCCAGTGTGCGAACCCGGCGCGTGTCGCGGTCGATGGCGGTGAGGCGTCCAGCACGGTCGATGGTGAATAGCCACTGACTGTTCGGAGACCAGACGAGGCCAGCGGGGCCGGTGTCGATGTCTTGGAGTCGCACGTGGACATGGTGCCGGCGACCGGTGGTCAGGTCCAGCAGGTACAGCACGGGATGGGGAGTGCTGCCGGTACAGAACATGGCGGCGGTACGCCCATCCGGGGAGATGGTTCCGGAGAGCGGCGCCGCGGTGGGTCGACTGTCGGCAGGGCAGGGGGAGGGGAGGGCTTGTCGGGACCCGGTGTGCCGGTTGATCGCCGTCAGTTCGCATTGGTCTTGGGAAGGGCAAGGACGGGTAAGCCAGGTGGTGGTGCCGATCGCGACCACGGTGCCGGTCGTGACCTGTTGCCGCCCGGAAGGGTGGAGGTCGTAGGCGCCGTGGCTGGTCTGTACGAGCCGGCCGCCGGCGCCGTCGGCTACCGAGAGCCCGGCCCACTGGTCTGTGCGCGGTCGGAGCGTCACCCCGGTGGGGGTCCCGTCGAAGCCGACCAGCCGCACTCGTCGCGGGTGGTCGGGGTCGGTGGCCCACACCTGGTCGGGCGCTGGTCCGGGAAAGGCGTAACCGCATGTTCCGAGTGGCCCGCCGGTCAGCTTCTGGGCCTGCCCGGCGCGGGGAAGCAGGTACCCGGCGACGCAGTCCCACGGGCGGATCAACACCTGCCGAGCGCCGACCACCAAGGCCACCCCGCCGCTGCTCAGCAGTGGCGGACCTGCAGCGGCGGTGATCTTGCCCGAGGCGGGGACGATGCGCACCAGATGGAACGGCTCGCTCAGGCTCTGCCGCGTCACGGCCACCAACTGCCAGCCGACGGGCACCCCCGTCAGCAGCGGGTGCCCGCCTTGCCGACGTACTTTCGGCGCGGACCCCGGCACCGGCTCGCGCGTAGGCCCGGCCACACCCACCAAGGAAGAGCTCGTCGGTTCCGGCTCGGTGCTCGACCTCGATGGGGTCGCCGAGCCTGACGAGTCACCCGAGTCCCCGACAACTTGTGCGACCGCACCCGCCGTGACAGCGACGATCAGAAGAGCGACCGCCACGTACAGACCCCAAGGACGACGCCACGCATCATCAGTGGTCTCGGGTCCCTCACCGCCCACCGACACCACGCCACCCTACTGACGCTGCGGCATGCCGTCGCCGTCCCAGTTGCCGATCGGCATACGGCGCCTGGTTCGGAACGTGTGGCCAATGGGTGCCGTGGGGTTCACAATCAGCCCATGGGTCGGCTGAGCCGTGGTGCTGCGGGGATCGCGCTGGCCATGACTGCGGTCGGTGTGCCACCTGCGTATGCCTCGTGCGCCCAGGACAGTGGCCCGGCGGGCTCTTCGGTGATCTTCGTCGGCTCGGTCGAGCAGCAGCGCCGAGGCTTTACCTTGTTCTCGGTCAGTCAGGTCTGGGCGGGCCCCGACCTGGCGCCGAAGGTCTGGATACAGACCGGCCAGGAGCAGCCTCCGTGGCCGGTCAGCATCGTGCAGGTCGTCGGTAGTTCCGGGGACGCGGAGCTACTCTCCGGTCACCGTTACGTCGTGGGGGCATCTCGGGGCTATAGAACAGGCGCCTGCAGCGTCTCGGAGTTCACCTCGGCCACCGGACCAACCCGGACGGAGAACGGGTCGATGGCCGTGCGGGATCCGGTCCCGGACGGCGTTCAAGGAGCGGACCCGCCCCTTGGTCCCATCGGCCAGGGCCTGTGGACTGCGGGATTCCTCGCGGCCCTGGGCGGCGCGGCGGTGCTGATCCGTCGGCACCGTGCTCGCACCCGGCAGGAACAGTCAGGAGCCGATCGGTGCCTCGGGTGGGGGCCCGACCAGTGCCCCGAGCCCGCCGGTGGATCCTCTGCTGGTCAGCCGGTGTCGCGGCCCGGTTGAGGATCCCGCTGTGGGGGTGGCTCGTTGTCGGAGTGGGTCGGCCGACAGCAGTGCGCGGTCGGAGCAGGTTTGTGGGGTAGCACGCGGCTGGCAGGCTGGCGGCCTTGTCGCAGGGGAACGCGTTCCAGGTCAAGGTCGAGGATCTCGTGGTGGTGACCAGGGCACTACTGGGGTGGTGGAAGTGGAACGCTGAGTCGAGAGTGATTGACTATCCGCCGTGGCCGAACCGCGCGACGTCCAGGAGCTGGTGAAGCGGCTGATGGCTGGGCACAGCACCGAGGAGAACCAGGCCTTGCTGGAGGCACTTCTTGGCGGGCAGGTCTCGAGCATCTTCGAGAGGTTGCAGGCCGACCAGGAACCGACGCTGCACCCGGTCCCGGCCGAGGTACGCGGGTACCGCGTTCGCCTGGACCTGCGGGGGGCGAAGCCGCCGGTGTGGAGGCGGCTCGAACTGCCTGGCGACCTGGCGCTGCCCCGGCTGCATGAGGTGATCCAGGCGGCGATGGGGTGGACCGACACGCACCTGCACCGGTTCCGGAGCGGCGGCGACCATCGCTCGCCGTACTTCATCACTGCGTTCGACGTCGACGAGGGTGAGGACGGCGTGCTCGAGGACGACATCCGGCTCGACCAAACGGTGGCGGCCGAGGGAGATCGTCTCTGGTACGAGTACGACTTCGGGGACGGCTGGGACCACGTCCTTCGCGTCGAGGCAGTCTTGGACGAGCCGCCGGCCACGGTGCGCTGTATGGGGGGCCGGATGGGCTGCCCGCCCGAGGACTGCGGAGGGCTGGGCGGCTACGAGGAGCTGGCTGCCTGGGTGCGCAGCGGGTACGACGACTCGTTCCTTCCCGAGGTCTTCGACGATGCCGCGCACGCTCATGACTGGCTCCCTCTCGAGTGGCACCCCGACCACTTCGACATCGAGGAGACCCGAGCCGCCCTCGCGGTCGCGGTCGCCGAGCCCGTGGCGGTGACCGACGAGCTGGCCGAGCTCGCCGGGCAGCTGGAGCGTCGCGGCATCCGGCTGTTGCGGGAGGTGTTGAGCCGACCGCTCTCGCACGGACCGGCCGAGGTCACCGCAGCCGAGGCCGCCCGGCTGACCGAGACCTACCAGGTCTTCCTCGACGTCATCGGCGACGGGGTCTGCCTCACCGGGGCAGGCTACCTACCGCCAGCGGTGGTCGAGCACTTCGCCGAAGGCAGTGGTATCAGCAGGTGGTGGATCGGCAAGGCCAACCGCGAGGATTTGACGCCACCGGTTGCTGGTGTCCGCGATGCCGCTCGTTCCCTTGGTCTGGTCACCGTCCGCAAGGGCCGTCTCACACCGACCGCGGCCGGCAACCGCGGGCGTCAGGACCCGCAGGCGCTGTGGCAGCACATCGTCAAACGACTTCCGCTGGGCACCAGCGACGCCGATCGGCAAGCCGGCTGGATGGCCCTGGCCGTGGCCGGCAGCGGCGTACCGGCGCAGGAGTGGCGCAGCGCGATCAGCGATCTGCTCTTCGCGCTCGGCTGGCGCAGCGGGTCAGACCGGCACTCAGCTCCGCCCGCCCACAGCCCGACACTCGACGTGCTGAGCGAGCTGGCCGGAGCAGCACGCACCGGCTGGAACGTCACGGGAACCGACTTTGCGACAGCGACCACCGCCCGCGCCGTCATCCGCCGCGGATAGCTCGTCCCGCCGTCCCTATCGCCGATCGGCCACCGGTCGCGGTCGTCGTTTGGGTGTTCCGTATAGAGCACCCCTCGGGACGGTCAACCGTGATCTGTCGATCGAGCACCTCGGCGGCCGTCTCGTCGCCGGTGACGGTTGAGCTTGCGGTCCTCGGTTATCATTCCCGTCGATTGTCTATGAGTCGGCTCTCTGGCACCCCTTGAGAGTGACGCGCTCGCGTTCTGTAGGGGGCGTGTTGCGGCGTGTCATTGCGCCGGTTGCTCGGTGACGTCGCGGCGTTGGAGTTCGGTGACGATCTCGTGTTGGTGACGCAGGATTTGGTGTGTGGCGCGGGTTTCGACGGGGTCAGAGGGTAAGACCCGCGTCTCGTCTTCCGTGCAGGCGAGCAGGATGAGTAGGTCGCGGATGGTCAGTCTGATCAAGTTTCCGTAGGTGGCCCGGTGGCGTCGAGGATGGGCTGCGCTGGGGTGGTCACGCGGTTTGATGATCGTCACGGTTTTGGGAAGAATCGCGGGGGTCTTCGGTTTCGTCGGCCGGGCCGGCCTCGGCTCGCTGCGGCGGGCCACACGTCTGGCTGCCCTCATTGCGGGCGTCGGCAGGCGCGCCACAGTTCACGTCGGCGTGGCGTGCGTTCAGTTTTCGCAGTGCGTCTCTGTGCCCCGCGAGGAGTTGTTCGGCCAGGGTCATGAGCGCCGTCCGATGGTGCTGGTTGTGTCCTTCTGGCGGGCTCGTGTGGATGTGGTGATCTTGCGCCAGGTCGAGGTTGTCGACGACGCACACCTGCTGTTGGGAAAGAGTCATGGCGAGCTCCCTTCGGAGCGTTGGAGGCGAGACCGCCGCTGGCCGGTCGGAGCGCGGCTGGATGCGTGGGTGGTGGAGTTAGTCGCGGTATCGGCGTACCAGGGGGCAGGTGAAGGGTCGCGGGCGCCGAGGCCGACCGCGTTGAGATAGCGGACCACGATGCCGTAGGACTGCCACAGAGACTTTTGTGTGTAGGACACGTCATGTTCAGTGCAGTGTGCCCGGACCAGCGGTTGGACATGTCGCAGGTTGGGGCGCGGCATGCTCGGAAACAAGTGGTGCTCGATCTACCGGTTCAGCCCGCCCATCGCGAAGTCCACGAGTGGCCCTCCCGTGACGTTGCGTGACATCAGCACCTGGCGGCGCAGGAAGTCGACCTTCATGTTGGGTGGCACCAGCGGCCCATGCCCTTGTGATTTGGGGCGAAGGATCCTCCGAGGAATATGCCGAAGAGTGCCATTTGCACTCCGAAGAACGCTGCAGCCTTGCCCGGGGGCAACAGCAGCAACAACGCCGCCGGATATGCCGATAGGCGTACTCCGATGAGTGCAGCCTCGGCCCAGCGCCGCGCCACCGGCCGTATTTCCGGTCACGGCGCGGACGCTTTGCCATTGCAGGTTCAGCCCCTCAGGGTCAGTAGCGGGAAGAAAAGCCAGCCTTGGTGTCGGGCGACGGCCGCGCTTAGTCCGTGCCGGTCGCGTGCCAGGTCCGGGGTGAAGGCCAGCACCCCGGGCGCGATGTCCGGGTCGGTGCCTTCTGTGTTGGGTGCCGCGTGGTGCAGGCTGTGCTTTTTGTCCCACCAGCCGTAGCTCAGCCCCATGAACAGTCCGCTGAGCACCCGGCTGGTCCATTCGTTCCACCGCCAGGAGGAGAAGATCTGGCAGTGGGCGCTGTCGTGGCCTAGGAAGCCGATCTGGGCGGACAGGACGGCCAGCACCCCGGCGACGACAAGTCGCCACCACGAGTTCCCGACCAGGACGACCACGACCCAGGATGCGGTGAACGTCATCACGAGGCCGATGATCCTCGACCAATACCACCCGTAGCGGCGCTTGAGCAGGTCGCGAGCCCTGACCTGACGAGACAACTCGGTGAACGAACTGATATACAACGTTGCCGGTGAGGCCTTGCCCGAGGCGGGGTGCCGGCGGTCGACCACGGGCGCCGAAGACGCGCCACCGCGTTCAGTGCTGGTCATCTGTGTGCCTCCTGTAGGTCTGCGCCGGAGGCCTCCTGCGGGGTGGCGCAAGGAGATTGATCGTCCTCGAGCAGAAGCAACTCGGCATGCACGATGTCGGTAACTGGGGGAATCACGGGTCAGCACGAGCACGGTGTAGTCGGTCAGGCTGAGGTCGATGTTCTCGGGCCGGGCGGCGTGCTTGAACCAACCCAGTTTGGTTATCCCCAAGGGGGTTAGCACGGCACGGGTGCTGGTTCCGACCGCACCGGCCGCGATCTACGACCCGGATTGGCGACCTGCGCGGGCCGGCAAAAGGCGGCCGCTAGGAAGGCCCGCTGATGAATTGGTGGCTCATGATCGCCACTCTCCGATCGGAGGCGACTCGGCGCCTCCCGACTGTCCGTAGAGCAGGCGAGGAAAGAAGTCCCTCACGCGAAATTGTCTCTACACCATTAATTATAGACCCGCCCGAGGGGGCGAGCAGTCAATGGCCCAGTTGTCACCGTCGCCGTTCGGCGATCCCGAAACGACGACGAAGGGTGCGCTGGTGGCCCGACGTGGTCGTTTCGTTCGAGTGGGTTTGTAGCGGACGTTGCGTCCACCTCTAGCATCCGTCCGACCAAGTCCGACGGCTTCGGAACCCAAGACCGTGCGGCGAAGGACGCCCGCCCCGTCGACAGCTTTGAGATTCGCCCGATCGGCCACGTCGAGTCCACCCTCACCGAACTCGCCGACGCGCCGAACCAAGGTGACCGAGGCGCGCCGGACGCCTGGCTCACGATCGACCCGGCAGTCCGCGAGGGCATCCGCGACATCTGCGTCGGCGCCGAGCTACTCGTCCTGACCTGGCTGCACCGCGCCCGCCGCGACGAGCTCTCCACCGTCCCGGGTGACGACCCGGGCGGACCCGAACGCGGCGTGTTCAGCACCCGCTCCTCCGCCCGGCCGAATCCGCTGGGGCTGCACCGGGTCTCAGTCCTGGCGGTCGAGGACTGCCGGCTTCGGGTACAGCCGCTCGAGGCCGTGGACGGCACGCCACTGGTCGACATCAAGCCCGTCATCCGACCCACCGAGGGCTGAGAACCAGCTGCCCAAGCCGACCCACCCCGGCAGGCGCGGGAGTCGGCCGGGTGACATCAACTCTTCTTCGCTGCTGGACTGAGGGCCGATGAGCTCGACAGCACAACGTGCTCGCTGATACGCCAGCTGTGCACCTCCGCCCCCGAGTTGAGCCGTGTTCCCCCATGCCGATCGGCGCACCGCCTGGCGATGGCACGGACAAGGTCTGTCTGGAGGACGATCTTCGCAAGGCATGACGGCGGCAAAGTTTGACGAAGGCAACAGCTACTTGGTCCACCGCCTGCACTTCCTTGACCTGCGCGGCGACACCAAGCTGGTGGAGGAGGTGGCAGTGGTGTTCACGCCGGGTTGGGTCTACGTCCAAGAATCCAGCAGGGACGGCTACGTGCTGCCGCGAGAACGGGTACTTCTGGTCGAGGGAGTCAGGAGAGCCGAGCGGCCAGCCACTCGCGAGAAGGGGTGATCCGTCGGCGTCGGGGTCGTGACCGAACGTGGGTCGGCTCGTGTGCGCCTCCACGCGGATGGCGTTCAACCGGATGGGCGGAATCGGGTGCAGCCCAGCACGCCAGATCAGAAGTCACGAGGCCTGCGCCGCGAACGCTAATCCTGGTGCCGGACATGTACTGGGTATGAGGGAGTACTCGATGGAGTCGGACCAGGGGTTGTGGCGCTTGGTCCGCGACGATGATGATGCGGCCGCCTTCGGCGCGGGACGGCAGTCAACGCGATTGCCAAGATCGTCGCCGTAAGCGGATCCGCTTCCGGACGCCGGCGACAGTGTTGGGCTCCGGCCGGCTTCACGTTGGCCTCGACCTCGCTGCACGATGCGGTCGTCGGACGAGGGGCCGCTGACGGTGGCCGGAGGTTGCTCCGACTGCGGAACGGCGCCTCGACTTCCAACAGCCTCTCATCGGCCGCAACGGCCCCTCATCCGGGGCGGCCAGTGTCGGCCGGATAGTCGAGCGATCAAGGTCGAGCGGGGTCGCCGGAGACCGTTCGGCACTCGTGTCGTGCAGTGAATAACAAGCCAGGCTGGCACAAGCCAGGCTGGCACAAGCCAGGCGTTGATCGGGGCGTGGCGCATCCTGCAATGCGCGCCGGGATGGTGCCAGCGCGACTTGCACTACCGGGGCTCGCTGATCGGCGGCGGCGACGTGGACGTCCGGCGGCCACCGGTGAGGCCGGTCTCGGGTTGTCACGTCGTGCGATCACTCAACCATGGCCGGCTCCCGACCTTGATCCGATCCGCGATTCCGGCGATGTCGTCCAGTTCTCCGGCCGCGACGCTGATCACCAACTCGTAGGCCTCATCATTGGTCATGGTGAGTCGACGGCCGTTGATACCGAGGAAGGCGATCGTGGCGGCCAGTGCCAGCCGTTTGTTCCCATCCACCAGGGCGTGATTGCGGGCCAGCGAGTGCAGCAACGCCGCGGCCTTCTCCTCCAGGAGGAGGTAGGCATCCTTACCGAAGGCTGTGGCCTGCGGACGGGCCAACGCCGATTGCAGCAGCCCATGGTCCCGGATCGGTACATCAGCGCCGAGGGTTCGCTCGGCGACGTGCAGCAACTCTGCGAGAGTCAGGTAGATCACTGACCAAGCCGCTCCAACGCCTCGGCGTAGCGCGGCAACTCCTGATCAAGGACGCTGTCGAGCAATTCGGCACGACTGTGATTCTCCACGTACTCGCGCACCGCCTGCCGAGCGATGTCTTGCATCGAGCGGGACTCACGCTCGGCACGACGACGCAGCGCGTCCGCTTCTGCGTCCGAGAGGCGCAATGTCATAGACATGGCGTCATGGTATCACTCATGACACCACCTGATCGCGGCATCGGGTCCGACTACCGTGACGATCCTGCTGGCCAGGCAGATCGGGACCACGGTACGCCGGGTTGTCTGAGCAGGAGATGGAAAGCGACCGACGGCGGGTCCTCAGATGCCGGCCCGCCATGCTTGACGAGCTCACTCGATGAGGTCCGGCGGTCGGGTCCGGAAGCAGTGTCAAGGGACCACCCACGGAAACAGTAGGTGACCAGGACGGCTTCGCGCCTGCTGGAGGACGAGTGTTCACCGGTAGGTAGCACCGTCTGGATCGTGTCAACGGGCAGGGATGTCATACGGCATGCCGCAGGCGGGTCGACCGACGGCGATCAATCATCGCTCACGCGAGTGCTTCGAGAGCGGTGGCGGCCGCGGTGGAGGCGACGTTGCGGCCCATGTAGACGTTCTGGGTGAGTGAGGGCTGAGCGTGGCCGAGCTGGTCGGCGATGGCGCGCGCGGACAGGCCGGCCTCGTCGAGGAGGGTGGCGGTGGTCTTGCGGAAGACGTGGCTGGTGACCCAGGGCACGCCGGCCCAGGCGAGGCTGTCTCTGAGGTCGGCCTGGGTGTTCGAGGGGTCGCGCAGGCCGCCCTTCGGTGCTGGGAACACGGGTGTGTCTGCGGCCTTCGGTGCGAAGGCTTCGCGGCGGAGCGTGAGCACCTCGACGCACCACCGCGGCAGCGCCAAGGTCCGCAGTCCGGCTGTCGTCTTGGTCGCCTTCACCACCAGACCCTGCCCCTTGACCCGGATCACCGTGCCGCGCACCTGAACGGTGCCCCGCTCGAAGTCCACTGCGTCCCAGGTGACGGCGGAGACCTCACCGATGCGCAAACCGGACGCCAGCATGAAGGAGACCAGGTCGGGGAGGTCACGTGCGACCGCCTTGTCGTCGTAGGTGAGGATCGCCCGCAGCTGGCGTGCCTGGGCCGCGGTCAGCGCCTTCGGCGGCTTCTTCGGCGGCCGGCTGATCCTGGAGGCGTCCCGGACGGGGTTGCGGTCCAGGGCGTCGTAGCGGGCGGCCAAGCCGCACATCCCGGACAGCACCGAGCGGGTCAGCTTGGACATCGCGGGACCGCTGGTGGCGGCCACCGTCCTCAGGTGCCGGTCGACGGTGCCGACGGTCAGTTCCCGGATCCGCAGCTGACCCAGCGCCGGCTTGATCTGGTGGTCGATGCGGTGGCGGTACAGCTGCAGCGTGGTGGGGGAGTGCTGGTCCAACGAGGCGAACCACGTGTCGGCCAGGACGCTGATGCGAGTGTCCGGGGAGATCAGGTCCCCGGCGGCGCGGTGGGTGCGGTCGCGGAAGGCCTCCTTGAGCCGACGCTCGGCGGCACCCCTGGTTCGGCCGGTGCGCTCCACCGAGCGGGTCCGCCCGTCCAGGTCGCGCACCTGCGCCCGCGCCCGGAAGCCGGCCGGCGCGGCATACACCCGGATGGTGCCCATCGTGCCCACCGGAAGCGGTGGCCGTCCGACTCCCACTTTATCCCCAGTTTATTGCGGTCAATCATGGTCATTTGCGGTTCATCGAACCGGCCTTGCACCACGAATCATCCCACGTCAGAGGGCATTACGGCTATCGGCAGAGACTCGGAGAATGGGCAACCATGTTAACCGAAGGGTTGCTGGTTCGAGTCCAGCCGGGGGAGCAAACCCGCAGGTCACAGGCCTGCGGCTTCTTGGTGTCTGGGGCTTCTCACGCTTTGTCCCCATTTCATTCTGTGGCCGGAGTCACCTCAGGAGGCGCTGCGCGACGCCGATGAGCAGTGGCCTTTTCCCGTCGGCCAACCGGAGCCGGCCGAGCGCGTGCGATCCACACCTCTCCGCACGTCTGTCAGGTCGGTCTGGATGGCGACCAAGGTCCGCCCGCGGCGTGGGGGAGGGAGGCGGCAGTGACCCGACCTGCGCGCACGGTCCGGAACAGGTGGGTGCTGGAGCTCGTGGTTCTGGTGGCATCGTGCACTCCTGCCGACGAGCCCTCTCCTGTTCCGGGATCAGACGGTCCAGGACGTCGAGGCCGGCGAGCTGGCGGGCTCAACCGGACCCAACGTCCTGGACGCTCAGGTGGTGGCGGGGGCCTTGTCGAGGAACCCGAGCACTGTCTGGATTCGGCCGGCTTGGTCGGTGACGGCGACGTCGAACCCCACGATCGGTGCCGGCGCGCCAGCGGGGCCAAGTTCCCACCCGAACCGCGCTTGGTCATGGTGGGCGTCGACCGGTCCGGTGAGGCGGAACACGAAACCGGGGAACTGGTCCTGCACCGCGCCGATGGTGGCGGCGATCGCCTCCCGACCCTCGGCGACTGCCATCGGGTCGACGTAGCGGGCGTCCTCGCTGTACAGGGCGTCCACCGCCGCGCGGCGGACGGCCGGGTCGGTCTCGTTCCAGGCGTCGATGTAGCGCTGCGCCACGTCTTCGAACGTGCTCATGTGTGTCTCCCTCGGGTTGGCGGGCCGGACGGTCCGGCACCGGCAGTGCTCACCCTGACCGGCCATGGGCCGTGCGTCGATTACCTGTCAGGTCAGGTAGCGAAGCGCATCGAGTGCCCCTGGCGGGCTCAGGTGCCCGACCAGGCACGCACGCCGGCGCCGTGCTCATCCAAGGGCCCGGCCAGCCGCCAATCGACCCGATCGGCGTACTGCTCCGCGACCTGGTCCGGGCTGCTCGCCGCGAGCCTGCCCAGCAGCTGGATCGAAACTCGCGCTGGCGTTACCTCCCGACACGCCGCACGACACGCCGGCTCGGCGCGTTCTCACCCGAGTAACGCCAGCGCCAGTTGCGAAATCGCCCGGCAACGAGGTTGCCTGCCCGCACCTCGAGAATGGGGCAGGCACGTGGGGTGATCACCCCAGTGATCGTCCCCGGCGACAATCCCGCGCCAGGATCCGCTTGCGGTGCACGATAACTGTGCTCAACGTCCTCTCCTCGGCGAGCGTGACCGAGCCGCCACGGATAGCTAGCGTCGAGCGGATGCCTGGCCCGCACGGCGTCCACTGATACAGCAAGGGTCGTCGACGTGTTACATCTGCGCGGTACGGCCCGCGGCCGGGAGCCGGACGGTGACACACAGCCCTCCGCCGGGCCGTGGCGCGAGGGTGAGGGTGCCTTCGTGCGCTTCGGTGATCCGCTTGGCGATCGCCAGGCCGAGCCCGACGCCCGCCTGATCGCTGTGGGCGCGTTGGGTGCCACGTTGGAACGGCTCGACCAGCGTGGCGACCAGGCCCGGAGCCAGCGGTGGCCCCGTGTTCTCGACGCGGAGGATCACCGTGGCGGAGTAGCGCATGGAGTGCACCCATACGGTGCCGTGGCCACTGGTGTTGTGGACGATCGCGTTGTGCAGCAGGTTCGTCGTCAACTGTGTCAACAGCGCCCGTGAGCCCAGTGTGGTGGCTGGATCCCCGGACACGTCGACATGGGTGCCGTGCTTCTCTGCGAGGGGTAGCAGGGTCTCGGCAGCTTCCTCAGCGATCAGGGACAGGTCGACGACCTCGCGCGTGAAGGATCGTTGGTCGGCGCGGCTGAGCGCGAGGAGCGCTTCGGTGAGGTTGATCGCTCGGGTGTTGACGCTCTGCAGGCGGTCGACGAGGGCAGCGGTGTCGGTGTGCGAGTCCTTGCGTGCGACGTCCAGGAGAGTCTGGGTGATCGCGAGCGGGGTCCGCAGCTCGTGGGAGGCGTTGGCGGCGAAGCGCCGCTGCTCGGCGACGTGGGCCTCCAGTCGTTCGAGCATGGTGTCGAAGCTGTCTGCGAGCTCTCGGAACTCGTCCTTGGCGCCGTCCATCGCGATCCGGTGCGAGAGGGATCCTCGTGCGGCGATGCGGGTGGCGTCGGTGATCTGCGAGAGCGGCGCGAGCATCCGGCCGGCGAGGATCCAACCTCCGATGAGACCGAAGATCAGGCAGAAGCCCAAGGTCACGGCCGCTATCTCTCCGAAGGCACGTTGGGTGTAGCTGCGGCCGGGTGCGAACGCGCCTCCGATGCCCGACCGGGCGTCCCGGACGATCACTGCGTGCGGGAAGTAGTGCACCAGCAGCAGCCAGAGAGCAAGCAGTACCGCGCCCGCGAGGACAAGGAATCCGGCGTAGCTGAGCGTCAGCTTGAGCCGGACGCTCAAGCCGGCCGGCCTATCCACCGTCGGCTCCCGTCGTGATGCGGTACCCGACACCGGGGACGGTGCCGATCAGCCAAGGTTCGCCGAGGCGCTTGCGCAGGGCCGACACGGTGATGCGGACGGCGTTGGTGAAGGGGTCGGCGTTCTCGTCCCACGCCCGCTCCAGCAGTTCCTCGGCGCTGACCACGCCGCCGTCCGCGGCGACGAGGACCTCGAGCACGGCGAACTGTTTGCGGGTGAGCGCGACGTACCGGCCGTCGCGGTAGACCTCGCGACGGAACGGGTCGAGCCGTAGCCCCGCGATTTCGCGCACCGGGGGCCGGGGGTGGGCACGGCGCCGGTCGAGTGCCCTGAGCCGGAGCACGAGCTCGCGCAGCGCGAACGGTTTGGTGAGGTAGTCGTCGGCGCCGAGCTCGAATCCGCTGACCTTGTCGTCGAGCCGGTCGGCGGCCGTGAGCATCAGGATCGGCATCCTGCGGCCGGACGCGACGATGCCGCGTGCGATCTCGTCGCCCGACGGTCCCGGGATGTCGCGGTCGAGGACGGCGATGTCGTAGGTGTTGATGCTCAACAGCTCCTGCGCGGTGTCGCCGTCCAGGGCGAGGTCTGCCGCGATCGCCTCCAGCCGCAGTCCGTCACGCATCGCTTCCGCCATGAGGGGCTCATCCTCGACCACCAGCACTCGCATTCCCCGATGCTAGTGAGCCGGTACGTATCGTCGGCATATCGAAAACGCCATACACTCTCGCAACGCTGGCTTGCCTTGACTGGGTGGCATGTTCATCAGCCAGCCAGCCCAGCAGGAAGCGACCCGCATCCGATCGCTGGCCGCGGGACTCGCTCTCGCGGCGCTGCTCACCGGCCTCACGGCATGCACGCCACCGCCGCGGTTCGTAGACCTGTCACCGCGCCCGCCGACCACGAGCTCCGCCGACCCGCACCTCGCCGACCCACACCCTGCCCTCGCAACTTCTGACGGGCCCCCGATGGCACCACCTGCGCGTCCTGAGCGCCGGCACCAGGCGGGAGTCGGTACCGCGGGCGATGAGTTGCCCGACGGCGTGACCGTCTTCAACAACACCTATCCCGCGATCACCCGGCTGAACCCCGCCCTTCGGTTTGCGCTGCGCGCCGCCGCCAAGGACGCGGCAGCTGACGGGGTCCAGTTCCACGTCAGCAGCGGATGGCGTTCGAAGAAGTTTCAGGAGCGGCTGTTCGACCAAGCGGTCGCGAAGTACGGGTCGGTGGATGTCGCGGCCCGGTGGGTGGCCCGCCCCGGCACCTCGGTCCATGAGTCCGGCGACGCCGTCGACCTCGGACCTGGCGGCGCCGACGCCTGGCTGTCCCGGCATGGCGCCGCCCATGGGCTGTGCCAGATCTACCAGAACGAGCCATGGCACTACGAGCTGCGCCCGAAGGCTCCCAAGGACGGGTGCCCGGCGATGTATGCCAACCCCTCCGACGATCCGAGGCTGAAGTGATGCCAGGGCCTGTACAGGGCCGGCGCCTGCGACCTCCCGGTCACCTGTCCATGGACATGGGGATCGGTTGGATCGGCACCTACCGCGTGGTGGAGCTCGTCGTGCTCGCCGCCGTGCCGTTCGCGGTGCTCATGGCGTGCGCACTGACCGGACATCGGCGCCGGCACGGGATGGCTTCCTCGGTGGCACGGCGACGCTCACTGGCAGAGGTCGGCATGGTCTACGGGACTGTGCCTTTCGTCTGGCTCGCCATGCTGCCCGGGCCGCACACTGGCACGACGGCCGGAGTGAGCCTGGTCCCCTTTCGGGACCTCGCGACGATGCCGGTCTACCAGATCGTCGGCAACCTGCTGGGTCTTGCGGCCCTTGGGCTCTTCGCGCCCTGCGCTTCCCGGCACTGGCGTCCCTGCTCCGCGTCCTCGCGCTCGCTTGCGTCGCCTCCGTCCTCATCGAGACTGCGCAGTACGTTCTGCAGCTGGACCGCGTCTTCTCCATCGACGATGTGCTCCTGAACACGGTCGGTGCGGGGCTCGCCGCACTCGCGTCACGACCCTGGGGGCATGGCCAGCCGGCCGGAGGTGCGCAGCGCCTCGCGCATCCCGTGCTGCTGGTTGCCGAGCTGGTCGGCGATGTCCCGCGCGGAGAGCCCGGCCTCGTCCAGCAGGGTGGCGAAACTAGGTTGTGCCCTCGGCGGTGTCGGTCCACCCGGACAGGTCCTGACGCAGTCGGTCGAAGAGTTCGGCATCGACCTCGACGCCGAGGTTGCGTAGCCCCAGCACTGCGGCGCCGAGCACGCCACCGGTCACGGAGACCACCTCGGCGTCGCCCAATGTCGTTGCCAGCGCCCGGGACAGGTATGTCGTGTGGTCGCCACCCGGCGAGCCCGGCCGCACGAGCAACCCACCACCGAGCACGACGGGGCCGTCGAGGCCGGGCTGGTGAACTGCCGCCAGCGTGTTCGTGAGAGCGGCCGCGGCATCGGAGAGGATCTCGTGGGCCACGTCGTCATCGGCCAGCTGGAACGCCAGGGGGGCGAAGCGGGAGAGCTGGACCGGGCGCAGGGCATACAGCTCGTCCATCAGGTCGAGGAGCACCTGCGGGCGTCCGTCGGCACGCACCGGTGACCGGGTCAGGCCCAGGGAGTCGAGGACTGCGCCGGTCAGGGCGGTCTCGGGGCCTCGGCCGTCCAGCGCCGCGGCGACGGCCGTCGCCACGCGGTGACCGACCCAGTAGCCTGAGCCGGCATCGCCGAGCAGCCACCCGGTGCCGTTCATGCCGTTCCTCGTCGACGGGGAGCCGACCGGCTATCCGCCGACGAGGAACG